>CAJAVE010000298.1 GCA_903945325.1 uncultured beta proteobacterium
GCGGGCCACCCGGGCGTCGGCAAAGCCACGGGTGATGGGGTATTCCCACATGTAGCCGTAGCCGCCGAAGAGCTGCACGCATTCGTCCATCACCTTGCATTGCAGGTCGGTGCACCAGTACTTGGCCATGCTGGCGGTGGCGGTATCGAGCTGGTCCTTGCAGATCAACTCACAGCATTTGTCGACAAACACCTGCGCCACCTGCACCTCGGTCTGCAGCTCGGCCAGCGTGAAGCGGGTGTTCTGGAAGGCGGCAACGGGTTGGCCGAAGACCTTGCGCTCCTTCACATAGTCCACCGTCCAATTGATCGCCGCTTGCGCTCCAGCCACCGCGCTGACGGCAATCTGCAGACGCTCCCAGGGCAGCTGCTCCATCAGGCAGATAAAGCCACGGTTCTCATGTGCCTTGCCGCCCAGCAGGTTCTCAGCGGGGATGCGCACGTTGTCGAAAAACAGCTCGGAGGTGTCTTGCGCCTTCAGACCCAGCTTCTTCAAGCGCTTGCCCACGCTAAAGCCGGGCATGCCACGCTCTACCAGCACCAGGCTGGTGCCCTTGCCACCGGCGGCGGGGTTGGTCTTGGCCACGACGATCACCAGGTCGGCATGCCAGCCGTTGGTGATGAAGGTTTTGCTGCCGTTGAGTAAATAACTGCCATCCGCTTGCTCAATGCAGGTGGACTTGATGCCCTGCAGGTCGGAGCCTGCCGCCGGCTCGCTCATGGCAATGGCGCCAATGATCTCGCCAGTCGCCAACTTGGGCAGGTAGTTGGCCTTTTGCTCGGGCGTGCCGTAGTGCAGGATGTAAGGCGCCACGATTTCGCTGTGCAGACTGTAGCCAATGCCGCTGGTACCCGCGCGGGCCAGCTCCTCGAACTGGATCACCGAGAACAGCTTGTCGGCGCTTGACCCGCCATATTCCTCGGGCATGCTCATGCACAGAAAGCCGTTTTCGCCGGCCTTGTTCCAGACCTCGCGGGCGACATAGCCCTGCTCCTCCCACTCGGCGTGGAAAGGAGCAATCTCCTTGTCGATGAACTTGCGGAAGCTGTCGCGGAAGGATTCGTGGTCGGGGGTGAAAAGGGTTCGTTCGATCATGGCTGCACCTAAAGTTGGGGTCACGGATATTTATACAAAGCAATTGCTTGGTAAAAAGCAATATACTCCAAAACAGTTTTCCAATTTCCCCCTGTTTTCACCCATCGCCTGGAGCCCTCCCCATGACCGAAGCATTTGTATTTGACGCCATCCGCACCCCGCGTGGCAAAGGCAAGAAAGACGGCAGCCTGTACGAGGTCAAGCCCGTCAACCTGCTGGCTGGCCTGCTGACGGATTTGCAGCAACGCAATAAATTCGACTCGGCCATGGTGGACGATGTGGTGATGGGCATCGTCTCACCCGTGGGTGACCAGGGCGCGGTGCTGCCCAAGGTGGCCGCGCTCAAGGCCGGCTGGGATTTCCGCTGTGCGGGCGTGCAGGTGAACCGCTTTTGTGCTTCTGGCCTGGAGGCCGTCAACATGGCTGCACAAAAGGTGCGCTCCGGCTGGGAAGACCTGGTGGTGGCCGGTGGCGTGGAGAGCATGAGCCGCGTGCCGATTGGATCCGACGGCGGCGCCTGGGCCATGGACCCGGAGACCAACTCACAAACCGCTTTTGTGCCCCAGGGCATTGGTGCGGATTTGATTGCCACGCTGGAAGGCTTTACCCGCGGCGATGTCGACGCGTTTGCGCTGGAATCACAAAAGCGCGCCGCCGCCGCTCAGGCTGCGGGCTACTTTGACTGTTCCGTGGTCGCCGTGAAAGACAGTCTGGGTCAGGTCATTCTGGCAAAGGATGAATTCATCAAACCCAACACCACGCTGGAAGGCTTGGCCGGACTCAAACCCGCCTTTGAGCAGATGGGCGGCATGGGGTTCGATCAGGTGGCGCTGACCCGTTACCCGCAGGTGGAGCGCATCCACCACGTGCACCATGCCGGCAACTCATCGGGCATCGTCGATGGCGCCGCCGCCGTGCTGATTGGCAATGAGGCTGCCGCCAAGGCCCACAACCTGACACCACGCGCCCGCATCGTGTCCACTGCACTCAGCGGTGCCGACCCCACCATCATGCTAACCGGCCCCATGCCCGCAGCGCGCAAGGCGCTGGCCAAGGCGGGGCTCTCGATTGACCAGATCGACCTGTTTGAAGTGAACGAGGCCTTTGCCGCGGTGGTGATGCGCTTCATGAAAGAGATGAAAGTTCCGCACGACAAGGTGAACGTGAACGGCGGCGCCATCGCCATGGGCCATCCGCTGGGTGCCACCGGCGCGATGATTCTGGGCGTGCTGATTGACGAACTGCACCGGCGCAAGCTGCGTTACGGCATGGCCACGCTGTGCGTGGGGGGCGGCATGGGCATTGCCACCATTGTCGAGAGATTGTGAGCAAAATAGGCCTCTAGCCCCCGTATTCATTGCGCAAGCAGCTCCTTTTTTTATAGCATTATGAAAACCATCCAATACTCCCTCGCAGACGGCATTGCCACCATCACCTTTGACGAACCCAACTCCCCCGTCAACACCATGTGCCTGCAGTGGCAGGACGATATGGCCGACGTCGCGGCGCAGGTCGCCCAGGACAAGGACGCCATCAAAGGCATCCTGCTGGCCTCCGCCAAGAGCACCTTCTTTGCCGGTGCCGACCTCAAGGCGACCATGCGTATCACTGCCGCGGACGCGCAAAAAGTCTATGCCGAAGTCGAGCGCCTGAAGAAAAGCATGCGCTTTCTGGAAACCCTGGGCAAACCGGTCGTCAGCCTGCTCAACGGCACGGCGTTGGGCGGTGGCTGGGAGGTGGCCTTGATCGGCCACCACCGCATCGCCATCGACTCGCCCAAGACCCAATTCGGCATGCCTGAGGTAACACTGGGCCTGCTGCCCGGTGCCACCGGCGTGACCAAGATGACGCGCCACCTGGGTTTGATGGGCGCGCAGGCCTATCTGGTCGAAGGCAAGATTTTTTCGCCAACGGAAGCCAAAGCATTGGGCCTGGTGCACGACCTGGTGGCCCCTGGCGACAACGCTGCCGCCGAAATGAAGACGCGCGCGCTGGCCTGGATCGCCGCCAACCCCAGCGCCCAGCACCCCTGGGAAGCCAAGGGCTACAAGGTGCCCGGCGGCCTGCCCTCCTCGCCTGCTGTCGCCCAGATGCTGGTGGTGGCACCCGCCATGATCAAGAAACAGACGCGTGGTCTGTACCCCGCGCCAGAGGCCATCATGGCCTGCATGGTGGAAGGCCTGCAAGTGGACATCGAAACCGCGCTGCGCCTGGAGAGCCGCGCATTGGCCAAGCTCATGACCGGGACGAACGCCAAGGCCATGATCAACACCTTCTTCTTCAACCTCAACGCCATCAAGAGCGGCCAAAGCCGTCCCCAAGGCGTGCCACGCTTCAAGCCCGCCAAGGTGGGTCTGCTGGGCGCGGGCATGATGGGTGCGGGCATTGCCTACTCGCAGGCCAGCAAAGGCATTGCGACGGTGCTGAAAGACGTGAGCCAGGAGAAAGCGGACCTGGGCAAGAGCTATACCGCCAAGATCACGCAGGGCCGTGTCGACAAGGGCCGCATGAAGGCCGAGGACCAGCAGAAGATTCTGGACCTGATCAAACCCACCGGTGATGTGGCCGACCTGCAAGGCTGCGACCTGATCATCGAAGCCGTGTTTGAAAACCGCGAACTGAAGGCCCGGGTCACCAAAGAATCCGAGCCCTTGTTGGCACCTGGCGGTTTCTTTGCTTCCAACACTTCCACCTTGCCCATCAGCGGCCTGGCAATCGCCAGCGCGGCACCCGAGAAATTCATCGGCATCCACTTTTTCAGCCCGGTGGACAAGATGAAGCTGGTGGAAATCATCCGGGGCGCCAAGACCGATGATGAAACCGTTGCCCGCGCCTATGACTACGTGCAGGCCATCGGCAAGATGCCCATCGTGGTAAACGACTCGCGTGGCTTCTTCACCAGCCGTGTGTTTGGCACCTTTGTGATGGAAGGCATTGCGATGCTGGGCGAAGGCATTCCGGCCGCCGCCATTGAGAACGCCGGTATCCAGTGCGGCATGCCGGTGGGGCCGCTGGCCGTGATTGACGAGACATCGCTTTCCTTGAGCGTGCACGTCATGGACCAGACCCAGGCCGACTATGCCGCCGAAGGCAAGACCTACACGCCGTCGCCCGGCGAAGCCCTGGCGCGGCGCATGGTGACCGAACTCGGGCGCGCCGGGCGCGCAGCAGGTGGCGGCTTCTACGAGTACCCAACCGAAAAGGGCGCGAAGAAGTTCCTGTGGCCCCAGCTCAAGCCCCTGTTCGAGAAAGCTGACGCGCAGTGGACCATCACCGATCTGAAAGACCGCCTGCTGTTCCGTCAAGCCGTAGAGACGGCGCGGTGTTTGAGCGAGAACGTACTAACCTCGGTGCACGATGCCAACATCGGCTCCATCTTCGGCATCGGTTTTCCGGCCTGGACCGGTGGTGCCATGCAGTTCATTTACGGCATGGGCATTGAAGCCTTTGAGGCGCGTGCGGCGGAACTGGCGCAAAAGTTTGGAGACGGTTTTGCGCTGACCGATGCGGTGAAGGCAGCCATTCGCAAGTACCAGCCGGCCTATTGAACGGATTGCGCGGGGCAATTGTTGTTGGTTGCGAAGACCCGGGCTCCACGCGCTTTCGGGCTCTGGGCGAGATTCGTCACCCTCCGAAAAACACCGAATTCGCCGTTGCCTTGTAGTAAATAGCTTCCTGCTGCAACGCTATCTCAGACCACAGATGCTGGCGGGCGAAACGCAGGCCCTGCATGCGCAGGCACTGCGTCAGCGTACCCTCTTCCAGCACACGCTCCAGCGCAGTTTGCAACGAGGCAGAGTCGCTCGGGTCGGTCAGCAACAAGGCGTCCACATCGGCGCTCAGCGACGCCGAAATGCCACAGTGGCTGGCACTGCTCACCACCACCGGCAAGCCGTGTGCCATCGCCTCCAGCACCACCATTGCAAAAGTGTCTGCCAGCGTTGGGTGGGCCAGGCAATCTGCAGCTTGGTAGGCCACATCGACCGCAGGCAAGGCGCCCAAAAAGAAGATGCGCGCTCTTTGGCCACTGGCGGAAAGTTCCTGCTGAATCAGGGCCTTTTGCGCGGCGTTGCCCACCACGGCCACAAAAACGTCATCCGGCAAATCCACCAGCGCCGCAATCAGCGCGGGCAGGCCTTTCTTGCGAAAATCGTTACCCACAAACAGCACGCAGCGCCCCAGTTGCGGCAAGCCGAGTTGCGAACGGGCCGCCAGGCGCTGGTCTGGTGTGCTGCGCCCTGGCACGGCCCCCACGCCGGGTGTGACGACCTCACAGGCAGACACGCATTGGGGAAAGCTGGCTGCCATGACGCTCTCCTGCGTACTGGAAGCCAGAACAATACAGCGCCCACCTGCCACGTTGTAGCGGGCACGCTCCAGTGCCAGGTAGGCCAGCAGACGCGGGCTGGTGACGATCTTGAGCCATCGCAGGGCCAGACTTGCGCCGCTCAAGCCATGCAGCAGGCTGTATGTCACCGGCACCACATGCACAGTCTGCACCTGGCCATGCCAGGTGTTCTCATGCGAGTGCACCACATCAAACCCGCGGCGCGTCTGCCACCAGGTGGCCAACGCAAACCACAGTTGATTCAGCCAGCGCGGACGCGTAAATGGCAGGGGTATGCGGTGGTAATGCACGCCGGGCCACTGGTGGTCGATCTGCTGTGCAAACACATGAATCTCATGGCGCTGGGCCAATTGTTCGACGAGTGCAATGGAATAGCGCTCTGCCCCGCCTGCGGTGGGCTTGAAGGTGCGGTTCAACACGGCGATGCGCAAGCGCTGGGGTGCAGCGGTACTCATGCGCGGCGCTGGTCTTCGTAGCTGGATGCCAGCTTCCACCACAGCAGCGCCCGGCTGGTGCGGCGCAGCACCGGCACACGCGGTAACTCCAGCAGGCTGTCGCCAGTCTGGCAACGGCTGCGCTGGGTCGTGGTCGCAGTTTCGTAACCGGCCTGCGCGACCATGAGCACATGCTCCGACGTGTACTGGCCATAGGGATAGCAGAAGTGGCTGACTGATGCACCCGTGAGCTGCTCCAGCTCGGTCTTGGAGCGCGCAATTTCCTCCTGCGCGGTGGTGGCATCCACCTCCGTCAGCCGCACATGGTGGCGGGTATGCGCACCCACCTCCTGGCCACCCGCCACCCACTGACGCAGGTGCGCTGCCGACATTAGTTCGGAAGGCGGCACTCCGTTGTGGCGGTCCCAGCTATTGGCTTGCCCCAGCATGGCGCTGATGGCGTAACAGGTGGACGAAAAGCCGATTTGCTGCAACACCGGCAGCGCGTGTGTCAGATTGTTCAGGTAACCATCGTCAAACGTGATGCCCACCACTTTGCCATTGCGCTCACCACGCAAATAGGGCTGTAACGCGGTCATGGACAGCCCCTGATAGCCCAAAGCTTCAAGAAAAGCCATCTGGCGCTCAAAGAGTTCTGGCGCCACACTCAGACTGCGAAACCCGGTGCCCTTTTCCGGCGCTGGCGCAATCTGGTGAAAAGTCAGAATAGGAACCGGCGAGCGGCTCTGTACGGTCAAGGTCTCGGTGGAGGTCACGGTGTGTTCAAAGGCTGATGTCAGCCTCGTCTACAGGAGAACAATATCGTACTGCTCCTGCCCCATGGCCGCCTCACTCTGCAAAGACACCGGCTTGCCGATGAACTCGCTCAGGCCCGCCAGGTGCTGGCTTTCTTCGTCCAGAAACAGCTCAATGACCTTGGGCGACGCCACCACGCGGAACTCGCGCGGGTTGAACTGCCGGGCTTCCCGCAGGATCTCGCGAAAGATGTCGTAGGCCACACTGCGCGGAGTCTTCACGATGCCCTTGCCCTCGCAGGTCGGGCAGGGTTCGCACAGCATGTGGGCCAGTGATTCACGCGTGCGCTTGCGCGTCATCTCCACCAGGCCGAGCTGCGAAAAACCGCCCGCCATGGTCTTGACCCGATCCTTGGCCAACTGCTTGCGGAACTCGCCCAGTACGGCCTCCCGGTGGTCCTCGCGCACCATGTCGATGAAGTCCACAATGATGATGCCACCCAGGTTGCGTAAGCGCAGCTGGCGCGCAATGGCTTGGGATGCCTCCAGGTTGGTTTTGAAAATCGTGTCGTCAAAATTGCGGGCGCCCACAAAGCCACCGGTATTGACGTCAAATGTGGTCAGGGCCTCGGTCTGGTCCACGATCAGGTAGCCGCCCGACTTCAGCTCGACCCTACGCCCCAGCGCCTTGGCTATTTCTTCTTCGATCGAAAATAGATCGAAGATCGGCCGCTCGCCCTTGTAATGCTGCAATTTTTCAGCCGCTGCGGGCATGAACTCGGCCCCAAAGGCCTTGAGTGCGTCGAACTGCTCACGCGAATCCACGCGAATGGTCTGGGTTGACTCACTCACCATGTCGCGCAGCACGCGTTGCAGCAAGCTCAAATCCTGGTGCAACACAGACTGCGGAGGCAAGCGGGTTGACGCATCCTTGATGCGTGCCCACGCCTTGCGCAGGTAGCCAATGTCGTCGGCCAGTTCCGAGTCGTTGGCATCTTCGCCATTGGTGCGCAGAATGAAGCCGCCACCTTGCGTTCCAGCCAACTGAACCAGCCGTGCGCGCAATTCGTCTCGCTGGCTGCTAGGTATTTTTTGGGACACACCGATGTGGTCATCCTGCGGCAAGAACACCAGTAAACGCCCCGCAATACTGATCTGGGTGGACAGGCGCGCGCCCTTGGTGCCAATGGGCTCCTTGATGACCTGCACCATCAGCGCCTGGCCTTCAAAAATCTGCTTTTCGATGGGGACGACGGGCGCAGTGCCCTTGGCCGCAAACGGTGCCTCGCCGTCGGCCTGGCGGTGCCAGACGTCTGCCACATGCAAAAAGGCGGCACGCTCCAGACCGATGTCAATGAATGCCGACTGCATGCCCGGCAGTACCCGCGCCACCTTGCCCAGGTAAACGTTGCCAACCAGTCCGCGCTCCAACGCCCGCTCCACGTGCAGTTCCTGAATGGCACCGTTCTCCATGATCGCAACCCGCGCTTCCTGGGGCGACCAGTTGATCAAAATATCCTGTTGCATGGTGGGTATTCCCGTTTGACCGACTTACAGGGCAAAGCCAATGGACCGCAGCGCCTGTGCGGTTTCAAACAGCGGCAAGCCCATGATGCCGGAGTAGCTTCTCCAATAGAGAATAGTTCATTTCAAAAAAATCTACGCTAAAAGTTACGCTAATCGGCATATGAACGGTCATTATCGACTACACCCCCGCCACACCATCCGGTATTGAGGCTCGCATCTAATGGAATCAACCTGCGCTCTCGAAGTCAAGATGCAAGCTGCTTTGCTTGGTCGATATCATCGTGATTAACACCCGATGCCTTGTGAGTCAAGCGAAGCGCGACGCGGCGACATAATCAGGGTCTCGGGGCAACGCCCTGAGCAGGGGCCGATGCCAAGTTTTTACGAAGCAGAAAACGTGGGCACAAGGCCCTTACCCTGCACAGTGAGTTTCTGTCACTCCCATGCTGTTGGTGAAATGATTTGCCTGTCAGCACGCCTGTCGTTGCATTCTGGTTCGCCTGTCGTTGCATTCTGGTTCGCCTGTCGTTGCATTCTGGTTCGCCTGTCGATTTGCCTGTCGCCTATGCACTGACGAAATTGATTCGCCTGTCAGAACGACTGTCGTGCATGGTTGTGTCGCCTGTCGAGTCACCTGTCATGTCACCTGCCGTGGCCATTCACGCAGTTGGGAACGTCCGATGCAAATAATCACATGCGTAAGGCAGGGCATTTCCACGCTGCTGGTGAATTTATTCGCCTGTCAGCACGCCTGTCGTTGCATTCTGGTTCGCCTGTCACGCATTTTGTTGCGCCTGTGGCACCACCTGTCGTATCGACTGTCACGCCATGACACTTGCAGGATGTTCGGTGGCGGCTTGCAGCTTTCAATCCTGCTCAAGTCGAGGCAGCCGAAGTCAGCGCCAGATAGCCGGCATCCAGGAATCGGCGTTGCCTTGTAGTGAATGACTGCAAGCAGGATGCACCATCTGCATAGTGATCGTCGCTTCACGACCAGTTCCGGTCGTAGCTTTGAGTTCCAGACAGCGGTCATAAACTTGACGACAAAATCGGCAGCAGTCATTCAACGGCAGAAACCGACTTCTAAGTATGGTTGTTTCTTGGGCAGCGTAACCCGACAGCCACGAAAGGCCGGTTCCAGGAAGTCCAGTTCACCATCTGGTCAACCCAGACGTTTGTTGCACTTTGATTTATGAATGAGTTGATGAACATGAAATGTGGCAATGTCGCGCTCGGTATCCAGAATGCTTATGCGCTGCACTTCGGTCGTGTAGGCGGTCAGCACCGGCGAGACAAAGCTGGTGGCGAGGGTGTCGGCAACGGCTTTGGACGAAATAGCGGCCCAGCGCAGGCGCGACAGCGCGACTTCGATGCTGCCTTCCTGCGTAAAGTCGGCCACGGCTTCCTGTTGGCGGATGGCGTCACCCCAGATGCCCCCAGCTGACGAATGTCTTCTATCAGTGGGCGTTCGTTGTCCGGGACTTTGTGGGTAGCCTCGAATACATGGAATTTGGACATGGGTTTTCAACCATTTTTGTGGCATTTGACAGGGGCGGGGCAAGTCTCCTTCAAAGAAGGAAGCCAGTGTTGATGAAGGTTGATTTGTGCTCGCGCACGATCGTGTTCAGCATGGCTTTGCTCTGCTCCGATTGCTTGGTGGCAATCATGGAGCGGATGGAAAAGGCCCGCAGTGCGTCCGACACCGACAGGGTGCCCTCGGCGGAATCCTTGCGCCCGGCAAAAGGGAAAACATCAGGACCGCGCTGGCACTGGCAATTGATGTTGACCCGGCACACCTGATTCACCAGCGGATCGACCAGCGCACCAATCATGTCGGCATCGTTGCTGAACACGCTGACCTGTTGGCCATGCTCGGAGGTGATGACGTACTGCAGCGCTTCTTCAACGTCGTCGAAGGCGAACACCGGTACGATTGGGCCGAACTGCTCTTCGCGGTAGAGCTTCATCCCTTCGCGCACCGGGTAGACCAGGGCCGGGTAGAACAAGGTGCTGCAAAACGCGCCGCCGCCGTCGTTGATGACGCGTGCGCCCTGGGCTGTGGCGTCGTCAATCGCCGCCGTCATGTAGGCACTGCGGTGTGGACCCGGCAAGGGTGTGATGTTGACGCCCGGCTCCCACGGCATCCCGACCTTGAGCTGGCCCAGGGCCACGGTAAGGCGGCCCAGGAACTCGTCCACGATCGAACGGTGCACGATCAGCATCTTGAGCGCGGTGCAGCGCTGCCCGTTGAACGACAGGGCGCCGAGCAGACACTCGCGCACCGCTAAATCCAGATTGGCGTCCGGCAGGACGATCGCGGCATTCTTGGCATCCAGCCCCAGAATGGCTCGCAGGCGATTCGACTTGGGGTGTTGCTTCTTCAGGTGATCGGCCACGCGGCTCGAGCCGATGAGCGCCAGCACGTTGATCTTGCCAGACGCCAGCATGTGCGGCACCACGACTTCGCCGGGCGCATAGATGGTGTTGATGACGCCTTTCGGAAAGGCGCTGCGAAAGGCTTCGAGCAGCGGTTGGAACAACAGGGTGCCGTATTGTGGCGGCTTGAACACGATCGTATTGCCCATCAGCAAAGCGGGAATCAGCGTGCAGAAGGTTTCGTTGAGCGGGTAGTTATAAGGGCCCATGCACAGCACGACACCGAGCGGCGTGCGACGCACTTGCCCGATCGTGCCTTCGACCACGATAAAGCGCGAGTTGGCGTTGTCCATCTCCTTGAGCGCCTCGACTGTGGCCTGAATATAGTCCACGGTGCGGTCAAATTCCTTGCGCGAGTCGGCCAGACTCTTGCCGACCTCCCACATGATCAGCTTCACGATCAGCGTACGCTGCGCGACCACCTGCTTCACAAATGCCTGCATGCAGTCGATGCGCCCGGCCACGCCCATGGTCGGCCACTCACCGCGCCCGTTGTTGTAGGCGGCCACGGCGGCCTCCAGCATCTGGTCACTCTCAGTCACGCCCATTTCCGGGTGGCTGCCGATTTCGGCCTGCGTCACGCTCCCGTCCGCGTGTCGGATGCAGACCGGCGACAGCACGGTCTTGGTCGCGCCCGTCCATGGCACCATGTCACCGTTGATAACATAGCTGACTTGATGAATTGGGGCGTCCAGCCGGTGCTCGGCGGGAATTTCCTCCAGACTAGGGAACAGCTGGCTTAGGCTTTCGGAATTGATCATGATTGACTCCAGAAGATGTGAATTTACTCAGGACTTACCGGGAAACGCCGAGCGCCCCCGGTAGACGGCTACAGCGCCAAGGTCCGCTTCAATCAACAGCAGACGGTTGTATTTGGCAACCCGGTCCGAGCGGCACAATGAGCCGGTCTTGATCTGGGTGGCCAGCGTGCAGACGCTGAGGTCGGCAATGGTGGTGTCTTCGGTTTCCCCGGAGCGGTGCGAAATCACAGAGCTGTAGCCCGCCTCGTCCGCCATCGTGATCGCGGCCAGGGTTTCAGTCAGCGTACCAATCTGGTTGAGTTTGATCAGGATCGAGTTGGCTACACCGGCCTTGATCCCTTCCGAGAGAATGCTGGTGTTGGTGACAAACAGGTCATCGCCCACCAGTTGGACGCGCTGCCCAAGCTTCTCGGTCAGCAGCTTCCAGCCAGCCCAGTCATCTTCGGCCATGCCGTCTTCGATGGTGATGATCGGGTATTGATCAACCCAGCTTGCCAGGTAGTCGGTGAATTGGGCCGAGTCGAACGTCTTGCCTTCGGATGCCAAGACGTACTGGCCATTGATGTAAAACTCCGAGCTGGCCAGGTCCAGCCCCAGGCTGATATCGGTGCCAACCTGGTAGCCCGCCGTGGTGATGGCCTCCAGAATAATTTCGAGCGCCGCCTCGTTCGACGGCAGATCGGGTGCGAAGCCGCCTTCATCGCCGACCGTGGTGGACAGACCGCGGGCGTTGAGCAGGCTTTTCAGCGCATGGAATACTTCGACGCCCCAGCGCAGGGCTTCCGCGAAGCTGGGCGCGCCCACCGGCAGGATCATGAACTCCTGCATGTCCACGTTGTTGCTGGCATGGGCACCGCCATTGATGATGTTCATCATGGGGACTGGCAACTGCATCGGCGAACCTGCCATTTTGAGGTGCCGGTAGAGTGGCTTGCCGGCAGAGGCGGCGGCGGCCTTGGCTGAAGCCAGCGACACAGCGAGCAGGGCATTGGCCCCGAGGCGGGATTTGGTGGGCGTACCGTCAAGCTCAATCATGAGCCGGTCCACGCTGGCTTGATCCATGGCGTCGCGCCCCAGCAGCGCTTTACGCAGCTCGCTATTGACGTGGGCCACAGCACCCAAGACGCCCTTGCCCAGATAGCGGCGCGGGTCGCCGTCGCGCAGCTCCAGCGCTTCACGTGAACCGGTGGAGGCGCCTGAGGGTGAGGCGGCGAAACCGCGGGCGCCGTTTTCGAGGATCACCTCGGCGGCGACAGTGGGATTTCCACGCGAATCCAGAATTTCAAAACCGCGAACTTGTTGAATCAATGCCATCTTTTTTCTCCAGTTATTTTGTGTATGCCGTACGCCGGCACCCCATGCGGGGCACCCGTTCGTCTGATGATTTAGGCAACCTGGGCGATGCGCAGCAGGTTGGTGGTGCCGGAGGTACCAAAGGGCACGCCCGCCGAGATCACGATGGTTTCGCCGGGTAGGGCCAAACCTTCCTTTTTGGCGGTCTGGCAAGCCCAGTCGCTCATTTCCAGCACATCCATGACCTCATGGCACAGCACCGGGTACACGCCCCAGGCCAGCGCCAATTGCCGCGCCACCGCCTGCCGGGGCGTGAGGCCCAAGATGGGCGCCTTGGGCCGCTCCCGCGCCATGCGCAGCGCCGAGTAACCGGAGCTGGTGTAGGCGACCACGGCCGACACTTTCAGCAGATCAGCCACGCCGCGCACCGCCACGCCGATGGCATCGGAGGGCACCGCAGTGGTGGTGGTCTGGGCTGCGCTGATCGCTTCCCGGTAGAACGGGTCGGCTTCGGTCTGGGTGATGATGGAGTTCATCATGCGCACCGCTTCAACCGGGTATTTGCCCGAGGCAGATTCGGCAGACAGCATCACGGCATCGGCACCGTCGTAAATGGCAGTGGCTACGTCCGATGCTTCGGCGCGGGTCGGCACCGGCGTGGTGACCATGGACTCCAGCATTTGCGTGGCCACGATCACGGGCTTTCCCGCCTTGCGGCAGGCGCGCACAATGCGCTTCTGAATGGCTGGCACCTGCTCCGGTGGCATTTCCACCCCCAGATCGCCGCGAGCCACCATGATGGCGTCGCTCTCGGCGACGATGGCCTCCAAGCTGAGGATCGCCGCCGGTTTTTCCAACTTGGCCACAATGCCTGCCCTGCCCTTGACGATGGCTTTGATCTCGACGATATCCTCAGGGCGCTGTACGAAGGACAGGGCAATCCAGTCAATGCCCAGCGTCAGTCCGTAGTCCAGATCCGCCCGGTCCTTTTCCGTCAGGGCCGACAAGGGCAGCACGACTCCCGGCACATTGACCCCCTTGCGGTCCGACACGGCGCCACCGGCGATGACCCGGGTCTCGGCAAAGTCCGGGCCACAGCTCTCTACGCTCAGGCGCACTCGGCCGTCATCTACCAGCAAATCGGTGCCGACTTTCAAAGCGGTGAAAATCTCGGGGTGGGGCATCGGTGCCCGGGTTTGGTCTCCGGGTAATTCGCGGTTCAGGTCCAACCGAAACGGCGCGCCCTCGATGAGCACGACCGGACCTTTGGCGAAGGTACCCAGGCGCAGCTTGGGGCCTTGCAAATCCAGCAAAACCCCGATGGGGCGACCCGCATCACGCTCAATGGCGCGAATGATGTCAAGGCGTTTTTTGTGGTCCTCATGGGTGCCATGGCTGAAGTTGAGGCGAAAAACGTCAGCACCCGCTTCAAACAGAGCCTGAATGGTTTGACGGTCGACGCTCGCCGGGCCCAGTGTGGCGACGATCTTGGCATTTCGGTTACGGTGCATTTGAATTCCTATTGGGGTTGGGTTATCGGGATTGCACATAGGCAAGCTCAAATCTATTAATGACCGTTGGCGGGCCTAGCCGCTGACTATGATGAAAATGATGATGTGATTCCCGGCGGTGGACCGCTCACCAAGTGCCCCCATGCCGTTTTCAACGTGCTTGATGAAAGCGAGATTTTCAGTACGCTGCCGAGAGGCCAAAAAGCGGAGCTGGGCTCGCGCTGCATCTGGCTCGGTTTACGGCAAGTAAAGGTAGTGTTGTGCCAGTTCGATGAACGTCGGCACCTCGGGGTCCAGGCCGGTTTCTTCCTGCAATATCTCTCCCACACGTACCGCCAGGGTACTGGCCAATCTGGCGTCCAGAAACAACAGCCGCGATCGGCGTGCCAACACATCTTCCACCTTGATGGCGTATTCATAGCGGGCGGCAAAACGCACCATGCCTTCAGTAAGTCCTTCGCACAGCACCTGTGTGGCCCCCGGCATGGTCAAAACGGCATCTTGTTCGTTGCCATAGGAGTGAATGCCCGGAGGCGACGAGATGGATTGTTGCCCCGATACTTGCGAGCCAGCACCAATGAGTTTGAGATGGGTGGTCACCCCTTTTTGACGATTTTCCAGTAAAGATTTTTCCGCGCATTTGTCCAGCACGTCCTCGGCCATGGCTCGGTAGGTGGTCCATTTGCCACCGGTGACCGTCACCAATCCGCTGCGACTCACCAGAACAGTATGTTCTCGGCTGATGCCTTTGGTGTTATCACCATCGTCATCTTGGGGTTTGACCAATGGACGCAAACCCACCCAGATACTTTTGACATCCGCACGCGTTGGGGCGCGCCTCAAATAGCGCGCCGATTCATTAAGGATGAAATCGACTTCTTCCTTGAATGGCAGGGGCTCTCTTGCCAAGTCACTTCGCGGTGTATCGGTTGTGCCAAGGATGACTTTCCCCAGCCACGGCACCGCAAACAAAACACGACCATCAGCTGTTTTGGGCACCATCAACGCAACATCGCCCCCCAAGAATTCGCGGTCCACCACAATGTGCACCCCTTGGCTCGGGGCCACCATGGCTTTGGTGGGGCGCCTGCCGTCGCCAGCATTAGCCAAACCGTCCTTTTGGCGTAGTTCATCGACCCACACCCCCGCTGCATTGACCACGCAGCGAGATTGGATGCGGTATTGCTGGCCGGTCTGGGTGTCTTCGCAGGTGAGTCCGGTCACTTTGCCAGCTTCGTAGATCAGGTCGGCAGCGCGGCAATAGTTAACCAGCAAGGCGCCGTGCGTGGCCGCTGTGCGTGCCAGTGCCAGCGCAAGCCGTGCATCGTTGAATTGCCCGTCCCAGTATTTGACCCCGCCTTTGAGACCTTGTGGCAGGGCAGTGGGTAGCGCAGCCAGGGTATCGTCACGATTCAAGAATTCGGTCTTGCCCAGGCCAGCTTTACCGGCCAATGCGTCGTACATCTTGAGCCCGATGCCGTAGAACGGGGTTTCCCACCATTTGTAGGACGGCATGATAAAGGGCAGAGGTTGCGCCAGATGAGGCGCGTTGTTCAAGAGCGTGGTGCGCTCGTGCAGCGCTTCGCGCACCAAAGAGATATTTCCTTGCGCTAGGTAGCGCACACCGCCGTGCACCAACTTGGTGGCGCGGGAAGAAGTGCCTTTGGCAAAGTCATGGGATTCGACCAAAACGACTTTGAAACCTCGGGCTGCAGCATCGAGTGCAACACCTAAGCCCGTGGCCCCACCGCCGACGATGGCGATGTCATAAACATGGTCTTGCGCGAGTTGGGCGATCAAGTGGGTACGTTGCGTGGGTAGTGTCTGCATAGTTAGGCAATGTCGATGTGAAATAAATGGTCGCGTGCACGACTGCGTCACGCGACCATTAGTTAGAGCGTTAAAACTCTCAGTACAAGTCTCAGCGGACCTTGCCGTTTTTCCAAGCTGTTAACAAAGTGTCATAGGCGACTGTTTGACCCTGTGGCTTCTCGTTAGCCAGCTTTTTCCATGGGGCACCTTTGTCACTGAGCCATTTGCTTGGATCTGACTTGGCGTTAAGTTTGGGGGCGCAATGCGCCATACCCGCACGCTCCAAACGACCCATGACGCTGTCCATCTCTTCGGCCAGGTTGTCCATTGCTGCTTGTGGCGTCTTCTCACCCGTCACAGCCACTGCCACGTTTTTCCACCAGAGCTGCGCCAACTTGGGGTAATCAGGCACATTGTTGCCGGTTGGTGTCCAGGCCACGCGGGCCGGACTGCGGTAGAACTCGACCAGACCGCCCAGCTTGGGTGCCATATCGGTCATTGTTTGAGACCGAATATCACTATCACGAACGAAGGTCAGGCCAACAGTTGACTTTTTCAGGGAGACGGTCTTGCTGGTGACAAACTGGGCATAGAGCCAAGCAGCGGCGACTTTGTTGGCATCATGGTCTTTGAAGAAGGTCCACGAACCGACGTCCTGGTAGCCGTTTTGCATCCCTTGCTTCCAGTAGGGACCGTTAGGGCCCGGTGCCATGCGCCACTTTGGTGTGCCATCTTCATTCACCACCGGCAGGCCCTTTTTGACCATGTCAGCGGTAAAGGCTGTGTACCAGAAGATCTGCTGGGCGATCTGGCCCTGTGCCGGTACGGGGCCTGCTTCACCAAAGGTCATACCGCTGGCCTCTTTAGGTGCGTAAGCCTTCATCCAGTCGATGTATTTGGTCAGTGCATAAACCGCGGCTGGCGAGTTGGTCGCACCACCCCTTGAGACTGACGCACCTTGGGGCGTGCAGCCATCAGCCGAAGCACGAATACCCCACTCATCAACCGGTTTTCCGTTAGGAATACCAATATCGGCGGTGCCTGCCATTGACAACCAGGCATCAGTGAAACGCCAGCCCAACGAAGGGTCTTTTTTGCCGTAATCCATGTGACCGTAAATAGGCTTGCCGTCGATAGTCTTGACATCTTCACTGAAGAACTTGGCGATGTCTTCATAGGCACTCCAGTTCAATGGCACGCCTAGGTCATAACCATATTTGGCTTTGAACTTGGCTTTCAGCTCGGGTTTTTCAAACAAGTCGGCGCGAAACCAGTACAGATTGGCAAATTGCTGGGTCGGCAGCTGGTACAACTTGCCATCGGGGGCTGTTGTGAAGCTGGTGCCGATGAAATCTTTCAAATCCAGACCGGGGTTAGTGACGTCCTTGCCTTTGCCGGTCATGTAGTCGGTCAAATTCAAAATCTTGCCATAGCGGTAGTGGGTACCGATCAGGTCAGAGTCAGTGATCCAGCCGTCATAGATTGACTTGCCCGACTGCATGGAAGTCTGCAGTTTTTCGACCACATCGCCCTCTTGGATGAGGTCGTGTTTGACTTTAATGCCTGTGATTTCCTCAAAGGCTTTGGCCAGTGTCTTGGATTCGTACTCATGCACCGTAAGCGTTTCTGACACCGCACTGATTTCAGTGACCCCCGCTGCCTTTAATTTTTTGGCGGCATCGATGAACCATTTCATCTCGACTGCTTGCTGAGCTTTAGTAAGCGTGGATGGCTGAAACTCGCTGTCGATCCATTTCTTGGCGGCCGCTTCGTCCGCAAAGGAATGTCCTGACAAGGCGCATGCTGCGGCCACTGCTAAGACGGAATACCGTAATTTCATAATCAAACTCCTCATTTGTAATACCCCTGTTTAAAAGGCTTTTTCGACTCCAGGGGTAGCAAGTCGATCCTTGCATTTCTTTTCCTTATCCTTTGCGCATGATGAGAACGAGCAAACCCATCGATGCAATAAAGCTAATCCAGGTGGAAGGATCAGCTTCCAAGCTCATCAACTCAGCCAACCAACCACTCAGGCCGACAAAAGCCAGATTCGTATACGCCGCAGCCAACAAGCCGATAAACAGCCGGTCTCCCCGCGTCGTCTCCAATGGAAGAAAGCCTTTGCGCAAGGAGGTTGGCGACTTGATTTCCCAAATCGTCATGCCACCCAGCATCAGTCCAATACAGGTAAAGAAAACGGCCACGGGTGTGGTCCATGCCATCCATTGATACATACAGCGCTCCTGTTAAACACGACCCATCGCGAAACCCTTCGCGATGTAATTTCTAACAAACCAGATCACAATCGCGCCAGGCACGATTGTGAGAACACCGGCTGCAGCCAGTGTGGCCCAGTCCATGCCAGAGGCCGATACCGTGCGTGTCATGATGGCCGTGATCGGTTTCGCATTGACACTGGTCAGGGTCCGAGCCAGCAGCAACTCCACCCAGCTGAACATGAAGCAGAAGAACGCGGCGACACCCACACCGGCTTTGATCAAGGGTAGAAAAATCTGAATGAAAAACCGGGGAAAGGAATAGCCATCGATGTAGGCTGTTTCATCGATTTCCCTCGGGATGCCACTCATAAAGCCCTCAAGAATCCAGACCGCCAGGGGCACGTTGAACAACAGGTGCGCGAACGCGACCGCCCAATGGGTGTCCATCAAGCCCACCGAACTGTAGAGCTGAAAAAACGGCAGCAGAAACACGGCCGGTGGGGTCATCCGATTCGTCAGCAACCAGAAGAACACGTGCTTGTCGCCTAGAAAGCTGTAGCGAGAGAACGCGTAGGCTGCGGGCAACGCCACGGTGAGGGAAATCACCGTGTTGATTGCCACATAGATCATGCTGTTGATGTAGCCGGAGTACCAGGCCGGGTCCGTCAGAATGGTTTTGTAGTTGTCCCAGGTGAAATTTGTTGGAAACAACGAGAAGCCGGCGACGATCTCATGATTGGTCTTGAACGACATGTTGATCATCCAGTAGATGGGCAGCAAGGCGAACACGATGTAGGCAATAAGGAACAACGTCCTCTTCTGAAATTTTGGCTTATTCATGACCACCCTCCTTTTCCTGGGTGCCAACGCGTTGCATCCAGTTGTACAAAATAAAACATAACAGCAAGATGATCAGGAAATAGATCAAGGAAAACGCGGCAGCCGGTCCGAGGTCAAATTGGCCCACCGCTTTCTGAGTCAAAAACTGCGAGAGGAAGGTCGTTGAGTTACCAGGTCCACCGCCCGTCAACACAAAGGGTTCGGTGTAGATCATGAAGCTGTCCATGAAGCGCAGCAGCACGGCAATCATCAACACACCGCGCATTTTTGGTAACTGCACGTAGCGAAATACATCCAGCTTGCTCGCGCCATCAATGCTGGCCGCCTGGTAATAGGCGTCAGGGATTGACCGCAAACCTGCGTATCCCAACAAAGCGACTAAGGGCGTCCAGTGCCAGACGTCCATTAATAGCACCGTGAGCCAAGCGTGTGTGGCGTTGCCCGTGTAGCTGTAGTCAATGCCCATACCTTGGAGTGCGGCACCCATGAGGCCGATGTCTGTGCGGCCAAAAATCTGCCAAATCGTGCCTACAACATTCCATGGAATCAACAAGGAAAGGGACACTATGACCAGTACCGCTGACGACTTCCAGCCCGTGGCGGGCATGGACAGGGCCAGCAAAATACCCAGCGGCAGTTCGACGGCCAATACCGAGAAGGAGTAAATCAACTGCCTCAATAGAGCGCCGTGCAACTCTTCGTCGCGCATGATGGCGGCAAACCATTCCGTACCAACGAAAACCCGACGGTCTGGAGAGATGATGTCCTGTACCGAGTAGTTGACGACAACCATCAACGGGATGATGGCCGAAAATGCAACGCAAATCAGTACGGGAAGAATCAGAAACCAGGCTTTCTGGTTCACCGGTTTAATAGTGGTGCTCATTGCACAATCTCCTCGTTTTTATAGAAGCAGGTGTGTTCATCCATCACCTTCAGCCAGATCGGTTTTCCGATCGTCAGTTGGTCTGCATCCGATGACAGCCGTGCCTTGACGGTATGCTCAGCGCACGTGGCACTCAACATCATGTGAGTACCGACGTCTTGTACGTGTGCCACTTTCATTTCCAGAGCACCTGGGGCGTTGACCGGGGCCAGTGAGACGTATTCCGGCCGAATTCCGATCTTGATATCTCCCGCTGGCAAGGTTCGACCTGGCGGTAAAGCGAGCGTTTGACCTGCAAGATCAATGCCATTCCCGCCAACCACACCAGGTAGAAAATTCATACCTGGCGACCCAATGAAGTGCCCGACAAAAGTGTGACTTGGGTGATCGAACAGATCCGCAGGCGATCCGACCTGAACCGCCCGGCCTCGCGTCATGACGACCACTTGATCAGCGAAGGTCAATGCCTCCACCTGGTCGTGCGTGACGTAAATCAGCGTTAACTTCAGCTCATGGTGAATTTGCTTGAGCTTGCGGCGTAGTTGCCACTTGAGGTGCGGGTCAATCACCGTCAGCGGCTCATCGAACAGAACGGCAGATACATCGGGGCGTACCAATCCGCGGCCCAGGGATATCTTCTGCTTTGCGTCAGCGGACAAGCCGGACGCGCGCTGATTAAGCTGTCCACTCATTTCCAGCATTTCTGCAATTTCACCAACGCGTTTGTTGATTTGCTCTTTCGGCATTTTGCGGTTTCGCAAGGGAAAAGCCAGGTTCTCCGCTACCGTCATCGTGTCGTAAATCACCGGGAACTGGAACACCTGGGCGATGTTGCGCTGCTGAGGCGTTGCGCTGGTCACGTCCCGGCCATCGAAAGTCACCGTCCCCTGCGAGGGCGTCACCAGTCCGGACATGACGTTCAGCAGTGTGGTCTTGCCGCACCCAGAAGGCCCGAGCAAGGCGTAGGCGCCTCCATCTTCAAAAACCATCTTCAAGGGTAGCAGTGCGTAATCACTGTCCTTCTTGGGATCACGCCGGTAGGCGTGAGCCAGATCGAGTTCTATGCGTGCCATATCAGCGTCCTCCGCCGCGCACCGGAGACAGCAACAGCAATCCCCTGGCGTCAAACACATAAATTTGTGCCGGGTTGAAATAAAGAGGCACTTGCGCACCCCACTCAAAATGATGGACCCCAGTCAACTGCGCCACGAGTTCGCCCACCGGCGTCTCCAGATGAACAAAGGTGTTTGAGCCGGATATCTCAGCCAGCTCCACCTTACCCATCACGGTGACATCACCCTCTGCCGCACTCACTCGCAAGGAGCCAGCCCGCATGCCAACCGTCAACGCCCGGGCTTGAGTCATAGGCAGATCCAAGCGCAGCAACGGCCCACCGTCCAGTCGAACGCCGCCAGAGGCATCTACAGTGGCGGACATCAAGTTCATCGGTGGATCACTGAAGGCCCGTGCCACGCGCAGCGACTTGGGTTGGTGAAATACCTCAGAGGTCGGGCCGTACTGCAACAGCTCACCAGCATCCAGAACTGCGGTATAACCACCCAGCAACAGTGCTTCACCAGGCTCCGTGGTGGCGTAAATGACAGTAGAGTCTCCCGCCGCGAAAAGGTCAGTCAGCTCGTCGCGCAACTCCTCTCGCAACTTGTAGTCCAAATTGACCAAGGGCTCGTCGAGCAGCATCAGGGGCGCTCCCTTAGCCAAGGCACGTGCCAGTGCGACGCGCTGCTGTTGCCCACCTGACAACTCGGCCGGCAGGCGATCGAGAAACATTTCGATATGGAGTTTTTCAGCCAACTCGCGCACCCGCTGGTCAATGTTCTTTTCACCGCGCAGCTTAAGAGGCGAGGCGATGTTGTCGCGCACCTTCATCGACGGGTAATTGATGAACTGCTGATACACCATGGCGACATTGCGATCGCGCACTGGCACGCCGACAACACTATGACCATCGACCTTCACCTGCCCGCTGGTGGGGGAATCCAGTCCCGCCATGATGCGCATCAGGCTGGTCTTACCGGATTGTGTTGCCCCCAGCAACACAGTGACAGCCCCACTTAGGGGGGCCAAGCTCATGTCGTACAGCCACGTTTGCTGTCCGACCTTTTGGCTGACACTCTCAAGAGTCAATTGCATCGCGCCACCTTTATTAAAGAGAATGAAATAAGAATCGAACCAAATATTCGATACGGCGTATTGTTATTCGTTTTAATTCGTTATTAATCAGTATTTACCCTATAAAAGTTCCTTTTGTTTCGTTTTACAGTGTGGCTACTTCTAATTGGGTTAAAAATACACACATGAATCCCAACCCCAGACAACTTAAATTGCTCGCCTTGGTTCAGGCCCATGGGTCCGTAACGGTAGAGTTTTTGGCTGACGCCCTCGGCGTGACGCTGCAAACTGTGCGGCGTGACATTCAACGCATGGCTGATGAGGGCCTACTGACACGCTTTCACGGTGGGGTTCGTGTGCCAAGCTCCACGACTGAGAACATTGCGCACCCGCAACGCGAAAGCCTGAATGTGGAGGGCAAGCGGCGCATCGCCAAAGCGATTGCGTTGGCCGTGCCCAATGACTGCTCTCTCATTTTGAACATTGGCACTACCACCGAAGCCATTGCACGTGCCCTGCTCCAGCACACTGGGCTGCGCGTGATCACCAACAATCTCAATGTCGCCATCATCCTGAGCGCCAACCCTCAATGCGAAGTCATCGTGGTTGGTGGCGTGGTTCGGGGTCGCGATCAGGGCATCGTCGGCGAGGCCGCGGTTGATTTCATTTCCCAGTTCAAGGTAGACATTGCCATCATTGGCATTTCCGGCATCGAGAGCGATGGAACTTTGCGTGACTACGACTACCGGGAGGTCAAAGTCTCACAAGTCGTTATTTCTCACGCGCGTGAAGTTTGGCTGGCAGCCGATGGCAGCAAATTCAACCGGCCCGCTATGGTCGAGGTGGGGACGCTGTCGCAGATTGACCGCTTGTTTACCGATGGGCGACCGCCCGAGCCTTTTCCTGCCCTGCTCGCGGAGGCACAGATTCGGCTTGATGTTGCGCTGGCTTAGTAGCGAGCGCTTTTTTTCCTGCCGATGGCTATTTCTGAATGTTTTGAGGATTTAAACAATGACCTATTTACTCGCCTTGGATCAGGGCACTTCCAGTTCGCGAAGTATCGTTTTTGATGACCAGGGACGGACAGTTGCCCATGCGCAGCAGGAGTTGACGCAAATATATCCACAACCGGGTTGGGTGGAGCACGACCCGCAAGAAATATGGCGTACCCAGTTGGCCACTGCCCGCGAAGCCTTAACCAAAGCGGGTCTTGCCGCGCACCAGATTCAGGCTGTTGGAATCACCAACCAGCGCGAAACTACCGTGGTCTGGAACCGCAAAACGGGATTGCCGATTCATAACGCCATCGTTTGGCAAGACCGGCGGGCTGAACCGACTTGTGTCGAATTGCGCGAGCGTGGTTTGGCCCCGGAAATCCAGTCGAAAACCGGTCTACTGGTGGATGCCTACTTTTCTGGTACCAAGCTAAAGTGGCTTCTGGACCATGTGCCACTGGCACGGGAACACGCAGCCAATGGGGATTTGGCATTCGGCACCGTGGATAGCTGGCTCATATGGCGGCTGACCGGTGGTGCAGTGCACGCCACCGATGTCAGCAACGCATCGCGCTCCATGCTTTTTAACGTGCATACCAACGAATGGGATACCGACCTTCTTAAAGCGTTGGATATTCCCACAAACATGATGCCCCGTGTGAGGCCGTCCAGCGCCTTGTTTGGAGAACTCTCGCCTGACTTGCTTGGGCACGCCATCCCCATCGGCGGCGTTGCGGGCGATCAACAAAGTGCATTGTTTGGGCAGGCCTGTTTTAGCGCTGGAATGGTCAAAAACACCTACGGCACTGGGTGCTTCATGCTCATGCATACCGGTGCTACGTTTCAAACCTCTCGCAACGGACTCATCACGACCAGCGCTGCACAACCAACGGCACAGCCTGAATTTGCCATCGAGGGAAGCGTCTTTGTGGGCGGGGCAGTAGTGCAATGGCTGCGCGACGGTTTGCACGCCATTCGGGACAGCAGCGAGGTCCAGGCATTGGCCCAAAGCGTGCCAGACGCCGGGGGGATTTTTGTGGTGCCGGCTTTCACCGGTTTGGGTGCGCCGTACTGGAAGCCCGATGCGCGTGGGAGTATTAACGGCCTCACCCGGGGGAGCACGGTGGCGCACATAGCGCGAGCCGCACTCGAAAGTATTGCCTACCAAAGCGCCGCATTGCTGCAGGCGATGAGTCGCGATGCGGTTGCTGGTGGCGGTGTTCCGGTGGCTGAGCTGAGGGTCGACGGCGGGGCCAGTGTCAACGACCTTTTGATGCAATTCCAGGCAGACCTTTTAGGCATCCCTGTGGTGCGCCCCGCTGTCACCGAAACGACGGCTTTGGGTGCGGCTTACCTCGCAGGCTTGTGTGTGGGTATCTACAAAAACACCGAAGAATTGTCAGGACTTTGGAGATCTGAACGGAGATTCATCCCAAGTATCACGCCCGAACGCGCACAAGAGTTAATGCTCCGTTGGGAACATGCCGTGAGGCAAACGGTACAGAGCTGAATAAAGAACAGCAGCATGCCTTCATGCTGGTCCCTGTGCCAGAACCCGAAACCTGCGCCATGATGCTGGCGGGTTTTGGATTTATTGGCGGCTTGGCTCACAGGCGTAAACAGCATCTCGTGACAGCCTGATTTCAGGTAGACGTGCACATTTTCAGACGGAGATTTTGATTCTCGTTTTGCATTGTGAAATCTTGATGGGCGAATTATTCGTCAAGCAAAATGGGCGTACCGAATGTCAGCAATGCGGCGAGCATTTCGGCAAACCGGTTGTCTGCAACGGGTCTTGAAGAGTCCTTGGCCCGGATTTTTGGCCTTTTCGCCCTGACGGACGGTTCAAGACACCTTGCCGAATTCCGCCGATGCCCGCTTTCCTGACTCAGAAATCCTTTGCTTGCACTATTGCGCCGTTAGCCCACAGTCTGGACTCCCTCAATAAACTAGGAGTCCATCTTGAAAATCACCACTGAACACGCCTAAATTGAAAGTGAATTTTGCGGGGCCGACCAAGTATGGTTGAACAAATCCTGGGCTATGAGATGGGGAGGTTGTTTCAAGGTAAGCGCCCAGCCAACCCATCTTGACTCCAGCGCAACGACTGTGACTGCAAATCAAATGGACTGAATTTGCGGCTGCCAGTGATGTGGCAACAACTCATGAATCTGACTGGCACGCTGCGTAGGCAGGCGGCTCAGGACATCCTTCAGATAGGCAAAGGGATCATGCCCATTGAGCCTGGCACTCTGGATCAGACTCATCACCGCAGCACCACGCTTGCCCGCACGCAGTGAACCGGCAAACAGCCAGTTATTGCGCCCGATGGCAATCGGACGGATCTGATTCTCAATATGGTTGTTGTCCACCGGCAATTGTCCATCAGAGAGGAAACGCGTCAGCGCTCCCCAGCGTCTGAGGCTGTAATCCAGTGCCTTGGCCGTGGCCGTTCCATCGGTGATCTTCTGCCGATTCAGAATCATCCACTGATGCAAGGCCTCCAGCAGCGGTTTTGATCTCTCCTGGCGGATACGTCGTCGCTCATCCGGGTTGAAATCCTTGATTTCGCGCTCGATGTCGTAAACCCTGGCGATCTGCTCCAACGCGCTGTGTGCAATCTGGCTCTTGTTGCTGGCGTGCAGGTCAAAGAACTTGCGCCGGGCGTGCGCCAGACAGCCTACCTCGGTGACCCCTTGTGTCATCAGTTGCTTGTAACCACTGAAGTCGTCACACACCAGGCTGCCGCGCCAGTCACCCAGAAACAGTTTGGCGTTTTCCCCGGCACGCGATTCACAGAAGTCATAGACCACCGCTTTTGTGTTCTCAAAGGCACCGGCGGCATACGCCCACAGGTAAGCGCGGTGGGTTTTGCCGGTGCCCGGCTTGAGCATCTGCACCGGCGTTTCATCGGCATGAACGACGCTGTGGCTGAGGATGTCGGCTTTGAGTGCATCGACCAAGGGTTGCAACTGCACACCGCAGCTACCCACCCAGGCCCCCAGTGTGGAGCGCGGCAGGGCCACACCGGCACGCCCGAAGATGGCCTCTTGCCGATACAGGGGCAGATGATCGGCAAACTTGGCCACCAGCAGCTGGGCCAGCAGACCGGTGGTGGGAATGCCTTTGTCGATGATGTGTGCCGCTACCGGCGCCTGGATCAGCGTTTGGCACTGGGCACAGACCCATTTGCCGCGCACATGGCGCTCGACACTGAAGACGCCGGGTTGATAGTCCAGCTTCTCGGCGACATCTTCACCGATGCGCCTCAATTGGCAGCCGCAAGCGCAGGTGGTGGTGTCGGGTTCGTGGTGAATCTCGATGCGTGGCAAATTGGCTGGCAATGGCTGACGCTTGGGTTGTTCCTTGACCCGGGGTGAGGGAGCATCTGAGGGCTTGAGCTGTTCGATCTCGTCACTGACAGCCTGCAGATCTTCATCGAGGGTTTCTTCCAGCAGACTTCGTTGCTCGGCGCTGAAGCGCTCACTCTGGGCGGCAAACTTCAGCCGCTTGAGGTAGGCGTTCTCATGCGTGAGCTTGTCGATGGTGGCTTGTTTGAAGGTGATCTCGCCTTCACGAGCCGCAACTGTTTGCAGCAGACTGCTGACCAATTGGCGCAGTTCGTCTGCGCTCATGTGGGGGAGTTGCTCGGGTGCGATCACCATGGCACACAGTGTATTTCTGATGCATAAAAATCACCATTGGTGCATGTCCGTATTGACTTATCTGCTATGTATTTCGATGATTCAGACTATGCTGATGATGCCTGCTTCACCCAGGCGCTGCCAGGGTAGACCCAGCACCAGGGCGTCCAATTGGGCGCGGTTCAGACCTACATGGTTGGTTGCATTTGTCGCACTTGCCTGAGGCCAAACAAATTTACCCTGGTGTAGTCGCCTGGCTGCCAGCCAGATGCCAATGCCGTCGTGCACCAGCACTTTGATGCGGTTGGCGCGTCTGTTGGCGAAGAGGTAGGCGGTGTGCGGGTGGGCTGCACCAAACACCGACACAACCCTGGCCAGGGCGGTGTCGGTGCCAGCGCGCATGTCCATGGGGGTGGTGGCCAGCCAGATGGTGTCGATGCGGATCACTTGAGAATCGCCCGGGTCCATTGCGCCAGGTCACCCGCTGCGCTGGTGGGCCAGGTGAGGATCATGGAGACGGCACCTTTGCGCAGTTCTACCTTGATGTCGCAGGCTGCGCTCTCCTGCATGCCGGTGGGCAGCTTCAAGGCGATGAAGGCCGGGGCAGAAGCTGATGAAGTTAACGCCGCCGAGCCAGATGAGTTTGCTGTGACAAGCTGGTGGCACCCGTTTCGTTCATGCTCCTTGAGCCAGCGGTGCAGCACGTTGGCGTTCATGCCATGGCCTCTGGCTATGGCCGCGATGGAGGCTGCGGGTTGTTGGCAGGCCGCTACCAGTTCGGCTTTGAACTGGCGGGTATAGGTGCGGTGAGTACGCCGGGTGGAATATCTGGCAAGGTCGGGGTCTTTGAGCATGATGTGCACGATGGTTTACGTGCACGCGATCTTGCGAGATGCCAGAGTTCAATTCAAGATGGGTTGGCTGGGCGCTTACGTTTCAAGGCCATTTCTGGCGGACGTGTACGACGTTCAGTACAGTCACAGTGGTCGCATTCTCTTCCATGATCACAACGTAGTTGGGATGCGCGACCAGCTCAGAAGTGTCGTGCACGCGCCCAAGTCTGCGCGGAAAATTCTCATCCCCCAACGATTCCACCTGATCATCAATGAGAAACCACATATCGACGCCTGCACTGGGGTTGTCCAGGGCGATGCGAGCCTCGATGGCGTTGAGATCGTCTTGATAGGTTTGTGTGCGAACGACCTGTTTCATTGAGCGTCACGCTGCTTTTGCTTGGCAGCGCGCACGCTTTGCCACTCCTGCGGCGCGATGCGTGTGTTGGTTCCGTCTGCGAGGCCAGCGCGGGCGGCAGTGACCTTTTTTTCCAGCCAGTCACTGTGTGAAAGCGCTGCGTGCGCGCCCTTCATGCGAAGGGAGGTATCTGGGCGCGTGACGCGCTTGGACTGGGGCTCAAAATTGGCGACATTGATATTGAACTGAGTGAGGTTGACTTTTTCTCGCATAAAGCGCGCCACCGAGTCCAGGGACGTGAATTGCCGCTCGGTGGTCTTGCCGTCTCGCGCGCGAACGGACACGATGCGCTCTGCTGTACCACACATGACAGTGACCTTGTACACATCTTTGTCGGCGACCACGGTCGCATGCCGTATAGCTCTGGCATCAACCAAATCTTTGAGACTCTGCGGCGTGATGAGGTTTAGCATAATTTTTCAACTCACAATATAAGATAATATGATTGTATCTAGCTTATGAAGTGACAGATACAAATTTTGCCCACAACGGGGAAATTGCTCAAGAATTCATCCAACCTAAGAATGCATATAGCCGAAAGAAACAGCAATTTTGTCCATCAGAGGCGAATGGAGCGGACGGGATAGGATGGCATTTAAATTCATGAATTGTGCTTCCTTGGAAGCGGGCAATAGTGGTCGGCAGGAAGCGCTGCACCACCGGAGTCAGACCATCACAGGGGCCACTGCGGCATTGAACCCAACAATACTTCTATCCTCGATCGGCTGGCCTAACTCGGTGCGAACACCATGGGGGCTCTAACCTAGGTCACGTGGAATAAACCCGCCACAACGCCATGCCGACGCCACAGCGCTGGCCGTAGCGAGGGCCACGCCCGGCGGCGATGCAGGTCGGGCAATTGAAGTGATGAGCGTGATAGGCTGCCGCCAGTTCTTTCCAGTCCGATGGGTCCTCAGGTGGGTTGGGCGCCTGGCTGGCCGCCTCGTTTGCCGCCGTCAACCAGTCGATCAACATCGCCTTGCTGCTTCGGATGAGGGCGCGCAGGTCGTCAGTCAAATGGCTGGACGGTGCAACTGCCAGTCCCCCGGCGGGTGCCAGGGAGAGGTTCAGGCCAGCATCGGCGAGCTGGGCCACTACGGTTTCAACAGCCTGTGCGGTCATCAAAATATCTCCACGTCATCAAGCTGGCTTGCGCCCGCTGTGTTGTCAACGTCCTGAATCTCGCAACTTGGTGCAACTCTCGCAACTATTGGCGTGGCCTTTTCTGTTGCAGCACGCTCTACCGTGCGTACCACCGTCCAACGCTTCAAGCCGTTGGTCTTGTTGGCGAGCACCAGGCGCAGGCCGGTGCAAAGCTGGCCGGCGTGGCGCTCAAGCCAGCGGCCCAAGATACGCACGTTGAGTTTGCCGTTTTGACCCGCGATTTCATCTAGTGCATCAAACAATACGGATTGAGCACCAAACAGCTCGGTTGCTTTGGTGATGGCCTGTGCCGGTGAGGTTGGCGTGGTGCCAAAGGTGGCTAGCCATGCATTGAGCAGTGCCGCCAGTTTGGACGTTTCCGGATTCTCCGAGGCCGCCCGGTCAATGGAATCCGCCGGGTCCACAAACAGGGGCAAGTCCATCAAGTTCCGTCCGGATTCCAACATGCGCTCCCGCAGCCAGCACAAAGGCTGGCGCACAAGGTCATCCCACAACTCAAACGACGCAATTCGCCCCTTGGCAACCTTGGGCCTCCCAGCGGCAATGTAGGCCCGCACAATGGTCAGCGCGGCCACCACCAAGGCTTGGCGGTTGCTGCAGACCTCGGTGAACGGGTCAAATTCAAACTCCCGTTTGAAAGGCGTTTCAATCTGAGCATCGAGCCGCACCAACAAAATCCGGCGATGGGTATCACCGGTCAAAACGAGGTTATTGCCTGTCACCAGAAACAGGGAACGGTTGGGCAATTCCACGTTTTCAGAGACACCCAACACGCGGTCAGCAAACAAGGATGATGTTAAAAACGAGTCGATCACCGAATTGCCAAGCGGTTCGCGCACGTTGTCCCACAGCAGCACCTTGGAGCCACCACGCAGGGCGGCAAACAGGCGCTTGCGGCATTCTTCCTCTTCGTTGGTGGGTGGCAGTACGGCGACATCACTGCCGGTGGCCAGCGCGCCGATGCACTTCGCCAACAAGGTTTTGCCAGTACCTGCCGCTGGCGCATCAAAGCCGGTGGCAGGGCAAGTCGGCAATGCCGGGCGCAAACACGCGGCCAACATGGTGGCTAGGGTGACGCCAACTGCAACTTCATCGGCAAAGGGGAACAAGCGGATCGGGTGCCACAGCTTAGCCAGTGCGTCCAGGGCTTGTTCGACGGTGGGTGTTGACGGAACAGTCAGCGGATAGGCTTCAGTAGTAACGTACATCAGCCCGGTTGCCAGATCATGCCCTGGCCTATCAAACACGCTGCCGTCGGGCCGCAAGGTGGGTGCCGTGGTGACGGCTGTCAACTTGAGAAAGTTACGGCTGCCGTGTTTTGCAATGATGGCATTGGCAATGTAGGTGGGCGCGTCTTCTGGGATTTCTCGTGTGGATGTGACGTTGCCATCGTCATCACGCTCGGTTTTGACGCTGTAGAACTCAGCCACCCGGCCTGCATGGTCCACCAGCCAGTCGCGGCTGACCGGCGTGGACTTGCCGTCGGCGACAAACACAATGGCATTGGTGCCAAAGTCAAACAGCTCGCTGCGGTCGCGCAAAACTTGTAGCATGGCATCGGTGGCGTCCACCCGCATGCCCCGGCCCAACTGAACCCGTGCAGACTGGCGGCGCAACTCGTAGCGCATGCCGCCGTGCCGGTGCGAGAACAGGTCCGGGCGAGTGCCATTGAGCAGGCGGGCCACGGCCACCCGCTTGTCTGCATCCGGGTCCAGCGGATCAGCAAAGCGTGTGTTGTGCCAACGGTGTGGGTTATCCAGAAGCTGCTCCACTTTCACCACCTGGCCATCGGCGCACTTCAACTCAAAGTCGCCCATGAGCACCTGATGCACCGCAGCGCGCTCCAGAACGTTGGTAGCTTGTGCCAGTTTGATGCCACCAGTCTGCGCCAATGCAGGTGCTTTGTCTGCTATCCAATGCCGCCGGGCGGTCTCGCACTTTTCAGATACCGCCGCGCGTGCTGCTTTCAGTCCGGTTTGGGCTTGCTTTTTGATGGAGGGCGTGGCGCTGTTGATCAGCAGGCGCAGATTGAATTGGGCCGTTGCGTCCCCGTAAATCACGCCGTCAACCCCGGCGCGGGTAACCCCGTCCACCAGGACCGATGGCCCGGCAAAGTCCAGCCGCTCGGGCTGCCATACTGAGACGTCCACCAGGCAACGTGGCAGGCGTTGGCCAGCGGTACCAATGTCGCACCAGCCCGCGCCTGGCGTGGCCCACAGCAGAGCCTCTAACGCTTTGCCTGCCTCCGGAATCAGCGTGGCATCCGCACACGGGATGTACAGGCGATGCCGGGTCAGGCCCGACAAGATTGTGCCATCCGGGGCCACACAACCCGCCGACGCACTGGGCCGCCAGAGCATGGGGGCATCGGCCAAGGTCGGGGCGGCTGCAATCAGGCGGTCACGAAACTGGAGTGGTGACAGTTCGCCGTCGGGCAAACCATCGTGGTCCAGCATCATCACACCAGGTGCGGGTCTGAACTTGAAGTTTTCCCGGGTTCGGGCGATGGCACCCGCTTGCTGCGCCTGGGCATCGTCTTGCGTGCAGATCGCCATGGTGTCATCCTTTGTGACGCCCCAGGTGACGGCTTGCGCGCTGGTTAGGATGTCAAGGTGGCATTTGAGGTCGTTCAGATCAGCCACGAGCACACGCTGCGCCTGGCCACGGCTGAGCATGGCGGATGTCTCTTTTCTCATGGCCCCATTGGCGTCCAGGCTAATGATCTTGGTCAACCGGACCGGGTTGCTGCTGGTGATGACCGTGAAAGCCAGCGGCAGTTTGGGTGCCTCGGGGGGCTTGATTTGCTCCACATCAGCCTCGTTTGGCGCTTCGCAGTTGTGAGAGTTGCCTGGAGTTGCGAGATTTTCGGTGTCTATTGCGCGGCCGTTTGATGAAGCCACCACGGGCGTGTTTTTCATTTGCATCTCCAGTCGTCTAACCGCCAAGACGGCGGATAGCCAATACTGGTGAGTCGCAAGTGTGAAAGCGCAATTAAGAATGTAAAAAAGCAAGCGTCTCGCCTTTTTGCAGCTTCATCCCCATCGGAAAACGCCAATTTTCCCCACTTGCGCTCCAACGGTATTTAGCACCAGCCAAACAGGCTGGTGTCTTTTTTATACTGAATTGAATCGTGTTAATTCAAACAAACAAGCTCACAAAATTTTTCGCAGCGCTGGCCGCGACACATGTGGCCTGGATGACTGCCATCACCTGCTGCAAGGGCCGTATTTGTGCCGGCCAACTATTGAACTCGGAATGCCGTGAAAGTCTCCCTCGGCTGTATCCCAAAATCAACTTAGCGCCCTGGCTCAAGCTTGTGACTCTTGACGGTCACAGTCCCAAGTTGATGGATCGAACCGACCAACTTGAAAAGGTGGAAGTATGAGCAGCAACAGCACCATCAGCATCAAGCCGATCTATCTTGATTTGCAAGGAACAACGTCTTTTCTATCGCTATCAGAATCTACCGTTCAGAAATTGATTCGTGAAAACGTGTTCCCCAAGCCGCGCTTGCTGTCGGGGCGTCGTGTTGGCTGGTTGGTGAGGGAGCTTGAGGACTGGGCAGAATCCCGGCCGGTCTCTGACGCCCTTCCCCCGCCCAACACTGGTGCGAAGAAGTCTAAAGGGACTCGTACTTTGCAGCCAGCCGAGTGAGCCACTCACGCCGTTCTTTGTCGTACCCATGGATGTTGTAAATGCCCTTGATCCCCGGCTGCATGTGGCCCAGAATCGCCTCCGCCACGGGATCAGGGCAACCTAGCGAGGCCAGCACCGTGCGCGACGTACGCCTCAAGTCATGGGGCGTCCAGGCGTCCACAGGCATCTTCTCGTAGTTTCGCTCAACTTGCACCGTGTTGTAGCTCATGCGCCTGGCTACGGCTGAGCCGATTACCTGCTGCTTGGAGTGCCCGAGCTTGGTCGGCGCCGGGAATAGGTAACCAGCACTCACAGCCATCCTACGCTGCACAATCTCAAGCGCCCGGCCAACCAGCGGAACACGCAGATCCGTTGCATTTTCATGACGGGCGTTCTTGGTCTTGTGTTTGGGCACGGTCCACCACCAGCCATCGGCTTCTTGCGCGATCTCGCCATGCTCCATTGCAACGATTTCAACGCCACGCACGGCAGTCCACAGATACAGCGTCAAAGCGTCAGAAAGCAGCGGCGTGAGCTTTGGCATCCAGCCCATCAGCGCTCCGATCTCAGTCTCGCTAAGCACGCGCTTGACTGTCCCGATCTTCACGCCACCTCTTGACTTGCCCTTGGACCGAAGCCGCCCGCGCATGACCAGACGCCACCAGTTTGGCACCGTTTCAGGAAGCCGGCCGGCGTCAAGGGCATAGTCCCATGCCGCCCCAAGTTCGCCACGCAAGGTCTGAGCGCTAACAGGCGTGCCGGACATTGACTCAAGCAGGTCGAAGGCATCTGAGCGGGTGATGGATTGGGCTGGCCGATCGGCGATGGTATCCAGGTGCTTATTCATCAACCGCCGCATCTCCTTGCGGCTGGACTCGCCCCGGTGCACGTCGACATGCCCGGCAAGGTACTCGTCGCAGAGCTTGCGAACCGTGTATGTGGCCTCTTTCTTCTTGGTGATGACAGCGGCCTTGGCCTGCTTCTTAGCCAGCGCCTGGTCGTCTCCGGCATCGCGCCGTGACCTCAAAGACTCCCAGGCCATCATGGCAGCCAGTGGCGACATGGCTGGCCAGCGCCCAACCTGAACTTGGCGCATCTTGCCGTCAACCGGGGATTTGTAGCGATAGGCCCACGCCCACCGCCCGGCGCTTGCGGCGGTCAGCCGAAGGCCAGGGCATTCATCAACCAGCAGGTGTTCACCGGGCTGCAGCAACTTCGCTGCACGAGCATCAAAAGCCATATTAAAAACCTACGCCAAAACCTACGCCAAAACCTACGCCAAAAACGCAAGTGTAGGCGAATGTTGATGCTTTTAGAAAATTGATAGGGGCAAAAGTTACGCCGGAAAGTTACGCCGTTTTCCCTATGAAAACCTTAGATTTTGAAGCCTTTCGCTCGGAGAAGCTCAGCGGTCTCAAACAATGGCAATCCCATGATGCC
>CAJAVE010000299.1 GCA_903945325.1 uncultured beta proteobacterium
AGCAACCCAAAACACCCAACAATACCGAGAAAAACAGCGAGTCAATATTGAAGACGGTAAAGTCAACAATATCGGTCTGCGGCTTGTTTCTCCAGTGTGTCAGGTGGTGAACAATGTATTCACTGGCTGACGGTGCATGCGCTTCTGCGGACATATTCAACTCTTTCAAACTCTCAAATCTGCTTAGGCTTGGGGCGCTTCAAAAGCGCTAACCAATACATCTTCAAAGTCACCAACAGGCCGACCAACAAGGCCAACCAGCTTAAATCTGCTACCAGTCGCGGCGCCAGGGCGAGCATCGCAATGCTCACCGCCAACTTGACCGCCTCCCATACAAAGAAGCCGAAACTTGCCGTTGCCGCGTTCATCGACGAGAACTGACTCATCAACCCACGGGCAAACAGCGCCGCGGGAATAATCACCGCCAACGCTCCATACCCAGCCGACCAACCTACCGATGCTTTGCCCGAGACACCCCAGGCAACCAAAGCAACAGCCAAACCTGCCACACACTGCAATCCGACCACCCACCAAGGCGACAGAGCCGGATCGCTTTCGCGCAACTCCTGCGCCTCCTGCGCAGTCAGGCGCTTGAAATTTTCTTCTTCGGGCTCATCTGCATCGAAGCCATGTTTGTTGCCGGAAGCTAGCGCCATTGTCGACATCTCAAATTACAGCAAGGTTACAGACGTGTTGCATTTGTCAACCGCCACAAAGCCTCTGATTATACGTAGAAACCCGCAAACTCCTCAAAATTTTGCTCCTCCAAAGGGATTAGTGCGTTCGCGCCGATTGGCTATGCGCGCCCTACCATTCACACGGCGATAATTTGACCATGCTGCCCCTGCCACCCGCTCCGCCCGAAAAAGGCTCACCTGTACCACCTGGTCCCCCGACGCACCAAGAGTCCCTGATTGTTTACCCGTCCCAGTTCCCCATCAAGGTCATGGGCGTCAAGGTGGAGGGCCTCGTGGCCGCCATTACCCACATTGCGCACCAGTTCGACCCGACGTTTGATGCCAGCGCCATCGAGTTGCGTGAAAGCAAGGGTGGCAAATACTTGGGTATCACGATCACCGTGACCGCCACCAGCCGGGAGCAGCTCGACGAGCTGTACCGGACGCTTTCAACGCACCCCATGGTCAAAGTCGTTTTGTGACCATCACCATTCACCATCTCGGCCGCGTGGACTATGAGTCCACCTACGCCGGCATGCAAGAATTCACCAGCAAAAGATGCCTTCAGCCCCCGTCGGATGTGCGTGACCAGCTATGGATTTGTGAGCATTCGCCGGTTTTCACTCAGGGCCTGGCCGGCAAGGCGGAGCATATTTTCATGCCCGGCGACATCCCTGTGGTGCAGACTAACCGGGGCGGCCAGGTGACCTTTCACGGGCCCGGGCAAGTGGTGGCGTATCCGCTGATCGACCTCAAACGGGCGGGTTACTTCGTCAAGGAATATGTGTTCCGGATTGAAGAGGCGGCGATCCGCACACTGCTGTACTTTGGCGTGACGGGCCACCGCGTGGCTGGGGCGCCGGGGATTTATGTGCGGCTGGACGATCCGGCGGGGCACACGCCGCTGGAGCAGCGCGCACCCAATTTCACTGGCCTGGGCAAAATCGCAGCCCTGGGCATCAAGGTCAGCCGCAACTGCACCTACCACGGCATGTCGCTGAACGTGGCCATGGACTTGGAGCCGTTCTCGCGCATCAACCCGTGTGGATATTCAGGGCTGCAAACGGTGGATCTTTCTACAATCGGTGTATCTGTCGGCTGGACTGAAGCCGCCGACGTTCTGAGCCAAAAGCTCGCAACCTACCTGGCGCCCTAAAGCGCGCATTGCCCCATGAGCCACAGTGAAACCACCCAATTCCCCGCCGGGCCGCCCCAAGGGGAATTAGCCCCCTCGGGGGGCAGCGACCCGCGCAGCGGCGGAGCGTGGGGGTCATCCGCCACCGTGCGCGAAGCCCAGTCCCAGGCGGACTACAACCCGCTAGCCAAGCAAAAGGCGGCCGCCAAGCTGTCGCGCATCCCGGTCAAGGTGGTGCAAGGTGAAGTACTGAAGAAGCCCGACTGGATCCGCGTCAAGGCCGGTTCACCGACAACACGCTTTTACGAAATCAAGGACGTGCTGCGCAGTAACAAGTTGGTCACGGTGTGCGAGGAAGCCAGTTGCCCCAATATCGGCGAATGCTTTGGCAAGGGCACGGCCACCTTCATGATCATGGGCGACAAGTGCACGCGGCGCTGCCCCTTCTGCGACGTGGGCCATGGCCGCCCGGACCCACTGGATGCCGACGAGCCCTTGAAACTGGCACAGACCATTGCCATGCTCAAGCTCCAGTATGTGGTGATCACCAGCGTGGACCGAGATGACCTGCGCGACGGTGGCGCCCAGCACTTTGCCGACTGCATCACCCGCATCCGCGAACTCTCGCCCGGCACGCAGATCGAGGTGCTGGTTCCCGATTTCCGTGGCCGCGACGACCGCGCGCTGAACATTTTGAACGCCGCGCCACCGGACGTCATGAACCACAACCTGGAAACCGCGCCGCGCCTGTACAAAGAAGCTCGCCCTGGCAGCGACTACCAGTTCAGCCTGAATCTGCTGAAAAAATTCAAGGCTCTGCACCCCGGCGTTCCCACCAAAAGCGGCATCATGGTTGGCCTGGGCGAGACCGACGAAGAGGTGTTGCAGGTGATGCAGGACATGCGGGACCACGGCATCGACATGCTGACCATCGGCCAATACCTGGCCCCAAGCACCTCGCACCTGACGGTCAAGCGTTATGTGCACCCCGACACCTTCAAACTGTTCGAAGCCAAGGCGTATGA
>CAJAVE010000300.1 GCA_903945325.1 uncultured beta proteobacterium
CGCTGGTGGAAGGACTCCTCTTTGCAGACGCGAATCATGGCGCGGGCGTAGGGGCCATAAGAGCAACGGCACAGCGGAATCTGGTTGCTGATGGCAGCGCCATCCACCAGCCAGCCAATGGTGCCGACATCGGCCCAGTTGAGCGTGGGGTAGTTGAAGATGGAGCTGTACTTGGCCTTGCCGCTGTGCAGGTCGGCCAGCATCTGGTCGCGCCCGGTACCCAGGGTTTCAGCGGCGCTGTACAAGTAGAGGCCGTGACCGCCCTCGTCCTGCACCTTGGCAATCAGAATCGCCTTGCGTTTCAGGCTGGGTGCGCGGCTGATCCAGTTGCCCTCAGGCAGCATGCCCACAATTTCGCTATGGGCGTGCTGGCTGATCTGGCGCACCAGCGTTTTGCGGTACGCCTCGGGCATCCAGTCCTGCGGCTCGATCTTGCCGTCGGCATCGATCTTTTGGTCAAAACGGGCTTGAAACTCGGGGTTTTCCAGCGAGGCCACGGGTGTGACCTTCTGTTGACCGGGGGTCTCTTGCACATTGAATGACTGTGTGTACATAAAGTGTGACTCCAGTGGGTAAAAAAATAGACTTAACTTGCCAGCCACGCGGGTGGGCGTTTGTCCAGAAACGCCGCAACCCCGTCGCGACCCTCTGCTGTGGCGCGCTGGCGCGCGATACGCCGGGCAGTGTCTTCCAGCGTGTCTTCGTCAATCGGGCGACCTTTGATGGCCTCGATCAGATCTTTGGCGGCCTTTTGGGCCGACGGGGCACCGGCCAGCAGGGGTTCGATCAGTGCGGCAACGCCTGCATCCAGGGCGTCGACCGGTGTGACTTCGCTGACCAGACCGATCGACAAGGCCCGCTGTGCGGAAATGCGCTCGGCAGTTTGAAAATAGCGCAGAGCCTGGCGGGGTCCGATGGCCCGCAGCACATACGGGCTGATCACGGCCGGGATGATGCCGAACTTGACCTCTGAGGTGGAAAACACCGCATCACTGCTGGCCACCGCCATGTCACACGCCGCAGCCAATCCGGTGCCACCGCCCAGCGCGGCGCCCTGAATGCGCGCGATCGTGGGTTTGGACAGCCCAGACAGCGTCTGCAGCATGCGGGCAAAGCGTCGTGCGTCTTCCAGGTTATCGGCTTCGCTGCCTTCGGCTGCGCGGCGCATCCAGTTCAGGTCGGCACCGGCAGAAAAATGCTTGCCACGCCCAGCCAACACCACGACGCGCACCGTTGGGTCTTTGTCGAGCATCCGGCAGACATCGGTCAGGTCCGCGATGAGTTGCTCGTTGAAGGCGTTGAATACCTCCGGGCGATTCATCCAGATGGTGGCGACCTTGCCGGTGTTTTCAATGACCAGGGTGCTGTACATGGTGCTGTGCTTGGTGGGATTACTTGGCGATGGTCCAGTCGTTGTTCCTGATTTCCAGCATCAGGAACGCAGAAAGGTCCAGGCCCATGTGGTCAGTGGCTGACATGTTGACTTTGCCGCCAGTGCCGATGAAGCCTTTGGTTGCTTCAAGCGCGTCACGCACCTTGGCTTTGTCGGTGCCACCGGCACGTTTGATCGCGTCGACCGCCAGCATCAGACCGTCATAGGCGTGGCCGCCAAAGGAAGACACGTCGGTTTTCCAGCGGGCTTCAAAAGCTTTGGCATAGCCCTCGGCTACCGCTTTTTGCGGGTCACTGGCGGGCAACTTGCTGGCCACCAGCAACGCTGCTGCGGGCAGACGAACCCCTTCGGCAGCAGGTCCTGCCAATTTGATGAACTCTTCAGATGCCACACCGTGGGCGTGGTACAGCGGCAATGTCATGCCGAGTTGCTTATAGCTCTTGGTGGCAATCGCCGGGCCTTGTCCCAAGCCAAAGATGAACACGGCCTGCACGCCGGGCGTGTTGCGAATCTTGGTGAGTTGCGGACTCATGTCCGTGTCTTTGGGGCCATAGGACTCGTTGGCCACCAGGGTAATGCCGTATTTGGCCGCCACCCCTTCGGTTTCTTTTTTGCCAGACTGACCAAAGCCACTGGTTTCTGAAAACAGTGCCACGTTGGTGAGGCCGCGTTTCTTCATGTCCTCAAACACTTTTTCCGCAGCCATGCGGTCGGTGTGGGGCATTTTGAAAATCCACTTCTTGACTGGCTCAACGATCACCACCGCACCCGCCAGCGAGATAAAGGGCACACCGGCCTTTTCGACCAGTGGTGCCATCGACATGGTGGCGCCGGTGGTGGTGCCGCCCACAATGATGTCAACCTTGTCGTCGTCAATCAGTCGTTTGCCAAAGCCATTGGCCTTGCTGGCGTCACTGCCGTCGTCGTAGTGCACCAACTCCAGTTGGCGGCCCAGCACGCCGCCCTTTTTGTTGATGTCTTCCACATACATCTGCAGGGTTTTCAGTTCGGGGTCGCCCAGAAATGCGGCTGGGCCGGTGACGGACAGAACCGAGCCAATCTTGATGGGATCAGCGGCAAAAGCTGCCATTGCACCAACCGCCAGGGCGGCGCCCAGCGCCAGTTTTTTCAGCGTAAATTTCATGGTTTTGTCTCCTTCAGGGTTAAAAAAGTAATCAGACTCGCTCTATCACCAGGGCAATGCCTTGCCCAACACCAATGCACATCGTGCAAAGCGCATACCGCCCGCCACGCCGTGCCAGTTCGTACATCGCGGTGGTCACCAGCCGCGCACCACTCATTCCCAGCGGATGCCCCAGCGCAATCGCGCCGCCATTGGGGTTGATCCGCGCGTCATCATCTTTAAGACCCAGGTCGCGTGTCACGGCCAGGCCCTGTGCTGCAAAGGCTTCGTTGAGCTCAATGACATCCATCTGGTCCAGTGTCAAACCCGCTTTGGCCAGGACCTTGCGCACGGCGGGTGCCGGGCCGAATCCCATGATGCGCGGTGCCACACCGGCCGCCGCCATGGCCACAATGCGCGCGCGCGGGGTCAGGCCGTTGGCTTGCGCGCTGGCGGCGCTGGCAATCAGCAAAGCGCAAGCACCATCGTTTACGCCCGAGGCGTTACCTGCGGTCACTGACAACTCGGGGCCGTTCACGCCTTTGAGTTTGGAGAGCATCTCCAGCGTGGTCTCGGGGCGGGGATGCTCGTCGGTGTCGACAACGATGGGCTCACCTTTCTTGCGCGGGATCAGCACGGGAATCAACTCATCGGCAAAGCGACCGGCGGCCTGGGCATTAGCCCAGCGCTGCTGGGACCGCAGTGCAAAGGCGTCCTGGTCGGCCCGGGAGATATTGAAGTCTGCGGCCACGTTGTCCGCGGTTTGCGGCATGGAGTGCGTGTCGTAGAGCTTTTTCATCAACGGGTTGGTAAAGCGCCAGCCGATGGTGGTGTCAAAAATGGCGGCGCTGCGCGAATAGGCGCTTTCTGCCTTGCCCATGACAAAGGGCGCGCGCGACATGCTCTCCACGCCGCCCGCAATCATCAGCTCCGTCTCGCCGGACTTGATGGCGCGCGCTGCCATGCCCACACAGTCCAGCGAAGAGCCGCACAAACGGTTGACGGTAGTGCCAGGTACTTCCACTGGCAAGCCCGCCAGCAGACCGGCCATGCGTGCCACATTGCGGTTGTCTTCTCCGGCCTGGTTGGCACAGCCAAAGATGATGTCATCCACGCCAGCCCAGTTGACCTGGGGGTTGCGCTCCATCAGGGCCTTGATGGGAATGGCGGCCAGGTCGTCGGCCCGCACACCGGCCAGGGCGCCGCCATAGCGGCCAATCGGGGTGCGAACCGCGTCGCAGATAAAAGCATCAGTCATACATTGCGTGACGGGGCACGTCCATTTGCTATCAAACTAGGAGCTGGTTGCGCATATCCCATAAGGGCTAGGGCACGAAAAGGCATATAGATATCGGTTTCTCAGGCCTCAAACCTGCTTGGGCCGCTCGTCAATCAGTCGGCGCGCCTTGCCAGTCAGGGTGCGGGGAATCGCTTCAAAACCCAATACCGTGACCCGGGTCGAGATGCCGACAATGGTCTTGATGTGGTGCTGCAACTCTTTGCTGATCACCGCCACATCGTCGGCCGACAGGCTGCTTGAAAACTCGCGTTGCAGTTCGCAGCGCACCTCGACGTTGTCCAGGTGACCGTCGCGGCTGAGCAGGATCTGGTAGTTGCCCGAGAGCCGCTTGTCGCGCAGGATCTGCTCTTCAATCTGGCTGGGGAACACATTGACGCCGCGCACAATCAGCATGTCGTCCGAGCGTCCGGTGATTTTTCCCATGCGCCGGAAGGAGCGCGAGGTGGGTGGCAACAAGCGGGTCAAATCGCGGGTGCGGTAGCGAATGACGGGGAAGGCTTCCTTGGACAGTGAGGTAAACACCAGCTCACCATCTTCGCCATCTGCCACCACTTCGCCGGTTTCGGGGTTGACGATCTCGGGGTAGAAATGGTCTTCCCAGATCACCGGGCCGTCTTTGGACTCGATGCACTCGCAGGCCACGCCCGGTCCCATGACTTCGGTCAGACCGTAGATATCGATGGCATCAATGCCCAGTTTGCGCTCGATTTCCTTGCGCATGCCCTCGCCCCAGGGTTCGGCACCAAAAATACCGACTTTCAGGGAGATTTGATCCGGCGTAATGCCCAGGCGCTCGAACTCTTCGGCAATCACCAGCGAGTAGCTGGGCGTGACCATGATGATCTGCGGCTGGAAGTCCACAATCTGCTGCACCTGCTTCTCGGTTTGCCCGCCCGACATCGGCACTACGGTGCAGCCCAGGCGTTCGGCACCGTAGTGCGCGCCCAGGCCACCGGTGAACATGCCATAGCCATAGGCGTTGTGCAGCATGTCGCCAGCGCGCCCACCGGCTGCGCGGATGGAGCGTGCCACCAGATTGGCCCAGTTATCAATATCTTTGGTGGTGTAGCCGACCACAATGGATTTGCCGGTGGTTCCGGAGGACGCGTGCAGGCGCGCAATCTTCTCGCGGGGCACCGCAAACAGGCCAAACGGGTAGTTATCGCGCAGTGCGGTCTTGGTCATGAACGGGAACTTGGCCAGGTCGGCCAGCGTCTTCAAATCGCTGGGATGAACGCCCTTTTCGTCGAAGGACTTTTTGTGCAGTGGCACGTTGTCATAGGCGTGTTGCAGCGACCACTTGAGACGCTGCAACTGCAGGGCAGTAATCTCGTCGCGACTGGCGGTCTCAATGGCTTCGAGATCACCGGGTTGGGGTTGTTTGACGGTCATGTTTGTTTCCTTCGGGTATTCGAAAAGATGAACGCGCGCGCTCAGACTGCGCTGTCGGCCTGCTGCAGACCGGCGATGACCTCGCCTTTGATCCGGTAGCTCTTGCCACGAAAAAGGGCGACGGTTTTGCCGCTGCGGGTGCGCACGGTGATGTCATACACCCCCGTGCGCCCGGACAGCGAGCGCTCCACCGCTTCGGCTTCCAGCACATCCCCTTCGCGCGCCGGGGCCAGAAAGTCGATGTGGCAGGCAGAGGCCACGGTGTTCTGGTTGTAGCTGTTGCAGGCAAAGGCAAAGGCGCTGTCGGCCAGGGTGAACATGAAGCCCCCATGGCAGATGTGGTGGCCGTTGACCATGTCGCCGCGCACCGGCATGGCCATCAGTGCATAACCCGGCTTGACGCTGAGGATCTGAATGCCCAGACCCTGGGTCGCGCGGTCGCGGGACCACATGGCCTGCGTGACGGCGTCCGCAAGCGCCTGTGGATCGGTGATTGGGTCTGTCATAGGAAATTCTTTGCTGCAAAAACGTGGTGTTGGATCAAGGGTGACGTGCGGTAACGGTCTTCGCCATAGGTATGGGCCAAATTCGACAGCACAGCACTGATTTTTTCAAGGCCTATGGCATCTGCCCACGCCAGTGGGCCACAGGGATAGTTGACGCCCAGGCGCATGGCGGTGTCGACTGCGGGCGCGTCGCACACGCCCTGGTTGACGGCATCCGCCGCTTCATTGGCCAGCATGGCCACAGTGCGCATCAAGATCAGGCCGGGAACGTCTTGCAGCACCGATACCGCAAACCCCGCCGCCTGCAATAGCCCGATGGCGGCATGGGCGGCAGTTGGCGCACACTGGCTGGCCGCGGCTACGGCGAGTCGGGTGGCCTTGTGGTAGTCCAGTGCCAGGTCGATCAAGACCACATTGGGCGTCTGCATGTCAAAGGCGCACCGCGTTGCCGTGCGGCCGTCGGTGACGCGCAGGGTGACACCGCCAGCGGTGGCCAGCGTGTCGCCCATGGCTGCCGCTGGAGTGAAGTCAGTGCTGTTGGCTTGCAGGCGCGCGGTCAAAGCCTGCGCCGCCGTCGTTTGCCCATAAATCACGATGCCGCTGGGGGCGGGCTGTGTGGGCGCGGTGGAGGGCAGCGCTTTGTTGGCGCCTTCCTGGTAGTTGTAAAAACCACGCCCGGTTTTTTTGCCCAGAAACCCGGCGTCGACCAAGTCTTGCTGAATCAGCGAAGGCGAAAAGCGCGGGTCGTTGAAGAACGCCCGCCAGACCGAGTTGGTGACCGCGAAATTGACATCATGGCCAATCATGTCCATCAATTCAAACGGGCCCATGCGAAAGCCACCCGCCTCACGGCAGCAGGCATCCAGCGTGGCGCAGTCAGCACCGCCCTCAGTCAGCACACGCAAGGCTTCGGCGTAATAGGGCCGGGCGACCCGGTTGACGATGAAGCCGGGGGTGGACTTGGCATGCACCGGCGTTTTGCCCCAGGCTGCAGCAGTGGCAAACAAGGTGTGGGCAACCTCTGGCGCGGTCGCCAGGCCCGAGACCACTTCTACCAGCGCCATTAATGGGGCCGGGTTAAAGAAGTGCAAGCCGGCCAGACGCTGCGGATTTTTCAGTGCCGCACCGATGGCGGTGATCGAAATCGAGGAGGTGTTGCTGGCCAAAATGCACCGCGCCGACACCACCGCTTCCAGATCGGTGAACAACTTTTGCTTGACCGAGAGGCTTTCCACAATGGCCTCGACCACCAGGCCGGCATCGGCCAGGTCCGCCACATGCTCGGCGGCGTGCAGGCGTGCGCCAGCGGCTTGGGCGGCTTCTACCGTGAGTTTGCCCTTGGCAGCCATTTTTTCAAACTGGGCACGAATGCCGACTATGGCCTGGGCTGCTGCGTCAGGTCGGGTGTCGTGCACCTTCACCATGTGGCCGGCTGCGGCTGCCACCTGGGCAATGCCAGCGCCCATGGCACCGGCACCAATCACGGCGACCACCGTCTGAGTGGAGAGCGCTTGCATCATGGTTTCAATTTCCAGTGAACTTGGGTGCGCGTTTTTCCATGAAGGCAGCCACACCTTCGGCGTAATCCGGGCTCCAGCCCAGTTCGCGCATGAAGCCGCCTTCCATGTTGAGCTGTTGCTCCAGCGTGTGGGTGGGCGCGGCGTGCATGGCGGCACGGGTACGCACCAGCGCCTTGGTTGGCATGCCGGCCAGTTGGGTGGCCAGCTTGTCCACGGTGGCAGCCAGCTCGGTGTCATCCACCGCTTGCCAGATCAGACCCCACTCAGCAGCTTTTTCTGCTGGCAATTTGTCAGCCAGCAAAGCCAGTCCCATGGCCCGGGCCATGCCGACGCGCTGCGGCAAGAACCAGGTACCACCGGTGTCGGGTATCAAACCAATTTTGCTGAAGGCCTGCAAAAACGAAGCCGACTTTGCGGCAACCACCAGATCGCACGCCAGCGCCAAGCTCGCACCGGCCCCTGCCGCAATGCCGTTAACCATGGCCACGGTCGGTACGCGCAGGTTTTGCAATGCCAGCACCAGCGGCTTGTAGTTTTGCTCGACCACGTTACCAATGTCGGGGCCACGTTCGCCCATGGCCATGTCGGGGTCTGCCAGGTCTTGCCCGGCGCAAAAGCCCCGACCGGCACCGGTGATCACCAGCACGCGGATCGTCTTGTCCGCCTGCACCGTGGCCAGTGCGGCGCGCAACTCGGCGTGCATGGCACCGGTGAAACTGTTGAGCTTGTCCGGGCGGTTCAGCGTCAGGCGGGCAATGCCGCCAGGCTGCACTTCAAATTGGATGTTTTGGTAGGTCATGGGAATTTACTGAGAGTCTTGGCGGACAATCTGCAGGGCTTCGCGCAGGATGCTGACGTCGCCTACATGGTTGGCCAACAGCAACACCAGCTTGGCGTTGACCATGGCGCTTTGGTCGTCGGTCAGGTCACGGTGGGTGTCGATCAGGGCTTCGTAAAAGTCATCGCCAGGCGTGAAGGCGTGAAAGTAACGTTTGCCAGGTTCATTGAAATTGGGTGTCAGATTCAGGGACATCGTGAACTCCTTACTGAAGATTGCAAGTGGCGCGGGCCAGTGCCGCCGCGATCTTTTCGGCGTCAAGGGCACGCCAGCGCGCGCCCACATGCTGGTCCGGACGAATCAGATAGGCTGTGCCCGCTTGCGCATCAAAACGCTCGGCGAAACGCCCCGCCCGGTCTTGCAGCACGCGAATGCCTGGGGGTGCTGCACCCGCCTTCTCGGACACCAGTACCAGTACCAGTTCCGGTGCGAGCGGGCCATCGGCCAGCGACTTGAAAGCGTTCAACTGCGCGCTACTGGCCTGCGCCGGGTCGGTCACATACAACAAAACCACAAAATGCTTGCCCACGTTGTCCAGCAGCCAGGCATCCTGGCCATCGATCTGCATTGGCGCATCGTCCATCGGTGCACCGGGCACCATGTCACCGGCAAACACGTCGCTGTCAGGCGTGTTCAGGCTGGAGCCGGTGAGGATGGCGGGCACCGACAAGCGCCCGGAGTTGACCAGCGCACGGGCAAAACGGTGCTCACGCGCCAGACTGAGCGTGGCGTTGCGAAACATTAACGAGGTCTTGCTCTTGGGTGTGATGAAGTCGGTGGAGCGGGTGGAGTTCATCAGGTTCTCGTCCGCAGCGAAAACCCGCTCTTCAGAGTAGCTGTCCAGCAGGCTGCTGGGGGCCTTGCCTTCGATCACCAGCTTGAGCTTCCAACACAGGTTGTCGGTGTCCTGTAACCCTGAGTTGGCACCCCGCGCGCCAAACGGCGACACCTGGTGTGCGGCGTCCCCCGCAAACAACACATGGCCGTGCGTGAACGCGTTCATGCGGCGGCACTGAAAGGTATACACGCTGACCCATTCCAGTTCAAACTCGCGCGCGTCACCCAGCATCGCCTGGATGCGCGGAATGACTTTTTCGGGCTTCTTTTCTTCTTCCGGGTCGGCGTCCCAGCCTAACTGAAAATCGATGCGGTACACGCTGTCAGACTGGCGGTGCAACAGAACCGATTGCCCCGGGTGAAACGGCGGGTCAAACCAGAACCAGCGCTCGTGCGGAAAGTCGGCTTTCATGACCACGTCGGCAATCAGAAAGCGGTCTTTGAAAATCTTGCCATCAATGTCCAGATTCATCATGCGCCGAATGCTGCTGCGCGCGCCATCGGCCACCACCAGCCAGTCGGTCTCCAGCGTGTAAATGCCGTCGGGCGTTTCTACCTGCAGCGTTGCACCCGCACCGTGTGGGTTGACCGAGACCACCCTGTTTTTAAACCGAAGGTCCAGGTTGGGCAATTCTTTGGCACGTTTTACCTCGAACTCTTCCAGGTAGTACTGCTGCAGGTTGATCATGCCGGGGCGTTTGTGGTCGTCCTGCGGCAGCAGGTTGAAGTTGTAAACCTCCTGCTCGCGAAAGAAGGTGCGGCCTACGTTCCAGCTCACACCTTTGTCCACGCAGGTCTGTCCCACGCCGATGCGGTCCAGCACTTCCAGCGCCCGCTTGGCATAGCACACGCCGCGCGAGCCCACCGACACCGTGTCGTCGTCGTCAAGCACCACCACCGGCACGCCGGATTGGGCCAGCTCAATGGCCGCCGCCAGACCGACTGGCCCCGCACCGACCACCACCACCGGGTAGCGTTGTGGAGTTCCGCCGCTTTGTTCCGGCGGTCGGACGTAGTCGTACTTCGGGTATTGATAAGTGCTGAGCATGCGCTTGTCTCCGGTGTCTGGTTTTTTTGGAACTCGGCTGGCTTACTCGGCGGCTTGCAGGCCGTGCCACATTTCCTTGTCGCGCTCGGCGGTCCAGATGCGCGGGTGTTTGATGCCGCTGGCCTCATCGACCGCACGGGTCACGTCAAACGGCAAGCAGTGCTCGTAAATGAACACATGGCCGAACTTGGGGTCCATGGCCTTGCGGCAATGCGCCATGGCCTGGTTCAGGTTCATGCCTTGGGCGACAGCCTCTTTGGCGGAACTGAGCAAGGTCGACACAAAGTCACGGGTATAGGCCAGGCCAGACGCGACACGCTCCGGTGTGTCGAGCGCGGGGCCACGCCCAGGGACAATCTTTTCCGGCTTAAGCGCGGCAAGCGCATCCAGCGTGGCGGGCCACTCTTCGAGCTGGGCGTCGCCGGTGTAACACGCCGCATCGGCTTCCATCAGATCACCGGAGAACAGCACTTTCTCGGACGGCACCCAGACAATGGTGTCGCCCTTGGTGTGGCCTGCGCCTACATGCATGATCTTGACTTCCAGCTTGCCCATCCACAGCGTCATTTCGTCCTTGAACACCACGGTCGGCCAAGTCAGGCCAGGGATCGAATCAAACGCGTCAAACAGGCGCGGAAAGCGCTCGTACTCAGACTGCATGTCTTGCGCGCCGCGCTCGACAATCATCTCGTAAGTGCCCTGGCTGGCAATGATTTCCTGCATACCCGCAGCCTTGTAGCCGGACGCTCCCAACACCCGCACCGCGTGGTAGTGCGACAGCACCACGTATTTGATGGGTTTGTCCGAGACCTTGCGAATTTCGGCAATCAGGCTTTGCGCCATCACTGGTGTGGCCAAGGCATCACAAATCAGCACCGCGTCTTCGCCAATGATCACGCCAGTGTTGGGGTCTCCCTCGGCGGTGTAGGCCCAGCAGTGCTCGGACAGTTGGGCGAAGGTCGTCTTCTTGACCTCCAGGTCGGCCTGGGATGCAAATTTCTTGGACATGTCTTTTCCTTGGGTTAAGGGGTCGTGGCGTTTACATGCCGAGGTACGCGGCGCGCACCTGTTCATTGCTGATGAGCTCCTGGCCGGTGCCGGTGATCGTGACGTTTCCGGTTTCCAGCACGTAGCCCCGGTCGGCGATGGCCAATGCGGCAAAGGCGTTTTGTTCGACCAGCAAAATCGTCATGCCCTTGCTCTTGAGCATGCGGATCACGTTGAACACTTCTTCTACCAGCAGCGGGGCCAGGCCCATGCTCGGCTCATCCAGCAGCAACAAGGTGGGGCGGCCCATCAGCGCACGGCCGATCGCCAGCATCTGCTGTTGCCCGCCCGACAAGGTGCCAGCTGGCAAGGCGCGTTTTTCTTTCAGAATCGGAAACATGGTGAAGATTTTTTCCATGTCGCCGTCCACCTGGTCACGCGGCTGGGTGTAGGCGCCTAGCCGCAGGTTGTCTTCGATCGACAGCGGGCCAAACACCTGGCGGCCTTCGGGGCTTTGGCAAATGCCCAGGCGCATGCGTTTGTCAGAACGCATTTTGCTGATGTCTTGGCCCTTGAAGTGAATGCTGCCCGCGCTCATGGGTTGTACTCCCGACAGCGTGCGCAAAAAGGTCGTTTTGCCGGCGCCATTGGCGCCAACCAGTGCCACGGTTTCGCCGCGTCGCACTTCCAGGCTGATGCCCTTGAGCGCCTTGATGCGGCCATAGCAACTTTCCATGCCTTCCACACGCAACTGAACTTCAGCTTTGGAACGCTCTGGCAGGGGTTGCAATGTGCCTGCGCTGCTGCCACCGAGCCCGACCGACTCGGGGGCCAGGCTGACGATGCGGTGGAACAGCTGGCGAAATTCTTCCTTGGCCTTGTCGCCAAACAACGGATCGGCGTTGTCCAGAAACGCCCGGTTGATCTCGGCCCAATCGGCTTCCAGCAACACGGTGCGTGCTAGCGGCAAGATGTCTTTTTCTTCGGTGCGGATGTGGCTTTTCAAGCCTGCGGTGTAATTACGTAGTTCCGTGGCCAACTGGCCACCGGACAACTGCCCGGTGCTCGCCTGGGTGACCTTGTTGCGCAAGGTCGTGAGTTTGGCTGGGCCGTCGCGGTGTTCGATTTGCAGGCTGTCCAAAACGGCATTGGCCTCCAGGCTGCGCAGGCGCAGCAGGCGAAACAAAAAGTCGTCTTCTTTGGGGTGGTGCGAGCGGTCCACAAACTGCTCGATGTAGTCAAACACCGCGTTGAAAAAGGGCTGCTCAACGGGGGCGCCCGCTTCAATCTCGCCAGCTACCTGGTCCACAGTGGCGGCCAGGCGCCACAAGTTGCTATGGTCCTGGCTGATCAGGGTGAGTGCGTCCATGGTGTCCCTTGGTTTCAGGCGTGTGCGCCCAGATAGGCGGCGATCACATCGGGGTTGCGGCGCACTTCAGCACCAGTGCCTTCGGTCAGCTTCTTGCCGTAGTCCAGCACCAAAATGCGGTCTGACAGGTTCATCACCATCTTCATGTCGTGCTCTACCAGCACCACCGTCACACCCGAGTCCGCGACCTTGCGCACCAGTTGGTCCACCTCAATGGTCTCTTTCGGGTTCAGGCCAGCGGCGGGCTCGTCCAGAAAAATCAGCCGGGGCTTCATGGCCAGGGCACGGGCGATTTCCAGGCGCTTGAGTGCACCGTAAGGCATGCTGTCGGCGCGGGCGTCGACATAACTTTCCAGACCCACAAAACGCATCAGCTCGGCAGCCTCGGCGTGTAAATCGCGGTCGCGCTGTTTGAGGGCGGGCCAGCGCAAAGCGGCTTTGAACAGGTTGCGGTCCAGCCGCAGGTGGGCGCCGACCATCACGTTTTCGATGGCGCTCATGTTCATGCAGATTTGCAGGTTTTGAAATGTGCGCGCCACGCCCCGGCGTGCCAACTCATCGGGCGATTTGCCGGTGATCGACTCGCCATCGAGCAGGATGCTGCCCGTGGTGGGGGTGTAAATGCCAGTGATCAGGTTAAACAGCGTGGTTTTACCCGCGCCGTTGGGGCCGATCACCGCGTACACAATGCCCGCGTCGATGGTGAAGCTGACGTTTTGCACCGCCTTGACACCACCAAAGTGGATGGAGAGGTCTTTGACTTCTAGCAAGGCCATGTCTATTCCCCTTTGCCAAACTTGGCAGCCAGGGTGGGCACCAGCCCCTTGGGCAGGAAGATCATGCACAACATCAGAATCGTGCCAAAGGCCACCGTCTCCCAGCCTTCAAACGAGGCCAGCGCTTGCGGCAGCGCAGTCAGCAGCACGGCACCCACCACGGAACCATAGACCGATGCCATGCCGCCAATCACCACCATGGTGACGAGTTCAATCGAATGGAAAAAGTCCGCCAGGTTGGGCGTGACAAAACCCACGTAGTGCGCGGTGACGCTGCCCATGATGCTGGCAAACACGGCGGAGAGTACAAAAATGGCAACCTTGTAACGCACCACATCGACCCCGACCACCTTCGATGCCACCTCACTCCCATGCAGCGCCCGCAGCGCCCGGCCAAACGGTGAGTCAATCAGATTCAGGGAGGCCCAGACGCTGACCGACAGCAGCATGGCCACAATCCAGTACCAGTGCTTGTCACCCGATATCTCAAACCCGGCCAGGCTCATGGCAGGCACCGGCATGCCGTCCGGTCCGCCAGTCCAGGCTGCTTCGGTGCGAATCACAATGTTGATGATGATGCCCAGACCCAGGGTGGCCATGGCCAGGTAATGGCCCTTGAGCTTGAAAATGGGCCGCGCCACAGTGGCGGCCAACAGCCCGGCAGCCACCGCGCCTGCCAGCAGTGCAAGCACGGGATGCCAGCCAAAGTGGGTTGGCAAAACGGCCGTGGCATACGCGCCAATGCCCAGAAAACCCGCGTGCCCCAGGCTGATCTGACCGGCAAAACCAATCAGCAGGTTCAGACCCAGCACGATCACGGCGTTGATTGCCATGCGAATCGCCAAGTCCACATAAAAGCTGTTGGGCAACACAAAAGGCAGCACCACCAGCACCGCCATGATGAGGTATAGACCCAGGTACTGGTTCTTTTTCATGTTCAGACCCGGTCGGTAGATTTGCCGCCGAACAAGCCGCGTGGCATGAAGAACAGAATCAGCAGGATCAGCACAAACGGAATGGCATCCTTGTAGGACGACGAGATGTAGCCCGCACCCATCGCCTCCAGAATACCCACCAGCAAGCCACCGACCACCGCACCCAGACCGTTGCCCAGGCCACCCACCACGGCTCCGACAAACCCCTTGAGCCCGAGCATGATGCCCACGTCATAGGAAGTGAGCGTGATCGGTGTCACCAAAATACCGCCCAGAGCGCCCAATGCCGCCGACATGGCAAAGCTCAGAAACAGCACCCAGTTGGTGTTGATGCCGACCAACTCGGCGGCCACCCGATTGAAGGACGTGGCCAGCATCGCCTTGCCGTGCAGCGTGCGGTTAAAAAAGTACCAAAGCACCACCACCACAATGGCCGTCACACCCAGCACCCACAGGCTTTGCGGCATCAGCGTGGCGCCCAGTATTTGCAGCGGTACGTCGCCCGAGAACGCGGGCAGGCTGAAAGTGCCCTTGCCCAGCCAGACCTGAATCAAACCACGAATGACCAGCGACGCACCGATGGTGATGATGATCAAGGTGACCGACTCGGCGCCCTTGACCGGCTCAATGGCGAGCTTTTCCACCAGGATGCCAACGATGGCCGGCACCAGGATCGCCAGCGCCAGTGCCACCGGCATGGGCAAACCTGCATGGCTGAAAAACACCGCCAGCATGCCGCCGAGCATGATGAATTCACCCTGCGCAAAATTGATGACATTGCTGGCGTTGTAGATCAGCGTGAAGCCCAAAGCGGCCAGCGCATAGGTGGCTCCGACCGTCACGCCGGAGAAAAGGAACTGTAGAAATTCGGCAAGCATCAGGCGTTCACCCGATGGCCACGGGTTGGTTCGATTGTCTTTCGAGCGTGGGACACAGCAGTTTCCTCATTGTTCACCCAGCACCCAAATCGCCAAGTGGTTGTGTTATTCGTCTGCGATGAATTCTGACATTCAGAATCCATTACGTCAAATAAAAAGATACAAAAACTCTTGGATTTCCAATAATTTGGTATCGTATTCGGGTTTCTACTTAGAAAAAAACCATTGATTTACTGATGTGGGCAACCCATCAATAGACACAGTTTTATTGCGAATCGGTGTTTTTCTGAATCACTACCGCGTGGAACCCAAACGCTTGGACAAGGTTGATGCAGTCCGTATGAGTTCTGTCATGGCCAGGCTCTGGGGCCCCAGGTCAGATATTCCCTCAACCCCCACAATCGAAACGGCCATGGTGATCTTGTTCTTGAAGTTAAAAACCGGGGCCGCCAGTCCCAACACCCGATTGGAGTAGTCACTGTCCTGCACAAACGAGTACCCATTGGCACGGACCTCTTGCAACACGCTCTCCACTTGCTCCAGGGTCTTGAACTTGGTGGAGCGCCCCTGGCGCAACTCCCGCTCAAGATGCGGGCGAACGATTTCAGGAGGCATCCACGCTGCAAACAAACGCCCTGTGGACGTCGCCAACATGCTGACCGTGTTGCCGGTGACCACGTTGACCGTAATGGGACGGCGCGGCCGCTCCCATCGAACCATGACAGGTCCAAACTCACCCCACACCGACAGCGCAGTGGTTTCGTTGGTCAGGTCGCGGAGTTCAGAAATACAGTTGAGCCCCAGCTTGACGCGATCGAGCCTATCCACTGCTGCCAAGCCCAGGGGGATGGCCAAGGGGCCCAGGTCGTACTTGGAGTTTTCAGGGTCCTGCTCGACCAAACCCGAGCGCACCAGACTGACCAAATAACGATGCGCCTTGGACGGAGGCATGCCGGCCGCCGCGGCGATTTCCTTGAGCATCATGGCTGAGCCCGACTCCACAAGGACTTTCAACACGCCAACCCCAATTTCAAGGGATTGCACGCCATGGCTACTCTTTGGTTCGTCGGCCATGCGCTCTTTCGTCAAGTGGTGCTGAGGGCGCCTGCATGCAGGTTCATGCCATATTCAAAGCGGCTTGCCAGCACGTGGGACGCAAGGGGTGCGTTGCCACTGGAAAGCCGGACACTCGCATCCAGGTGTCGCTCGGACAGGGGCAGCAGTTTGCGGTACAAATCCCGGCAGAGGTGTCGCGCGCGACTGCCGGGCCACGTGGAGGGGAGCAGGCCTTCGGGCAACTGTGGATCACGCAGCAGCAACCTGCGCACATCATGAATGAGCAAGGTGCGCACCAGGAAGGCGTCCTCCTGCGATACATCGTTCTGGCCACAAGCCACCAGCGCATCGCGGATGGGTTCGTACTTTTGTAAAAAACCTGCGTAAGACAATGCCAAGCCGTCAAGATTCCATGCCTTTTGCACCATGTCGATATCGGTTGCACACCGTGCAGCTCTGGAATTGACCGCAATCAGGGGCATCAATTTCGCAAGCACTTCGTCCAGCCCTTCTGACACCAGGCTTTCCATCACATTTTCAAGATCGGCTGTCGGGTGGACAAAGCTTCCAATGGCAGTTTCGCCAAATCCGTGCCAAAACAAGGCTCTGCGCAACTGCTCACGCAAGCGGATATCCAGCTCACCCACAACCAGAATAATGCGCCAACGCCTATCCCACCCGGGTATGTCAGCTGCATAAATTTGTCTGGATGCCTCATCAAACCGGCGGGATCCAGGGGGCGTCAGCATGTAGTCCGTTTTACGACCCAAGGCCTCGGACTGAAGCCACTCCTCCTTCACCAGGCGATAAACCGCGGTGCGCACGAGCCGCTCATTCACACCAAGGGGTTGCAATAACTGAATCATGCTGGCCAGCGAAACCCGACCGCCACGCGGCAAAATGGCATCCCCAAAAACGGTCGTAATCAATGAGCCCGCCTGGATGCGGCTCTTTTGCCGGAACCGTTCGAGCCGTGCTTCTATAGTCTTCGAGACACTGTGATTCGCCATAATGGAAGTGTAGTCGCGGCCGCTGATTGTGGCGTGTAACGGACTGCGGTGGTGAGCTTGGTCAGCACCTCAGACAGCCGATAGACCAGCGTGTCGAGGGCTTTGGTGGATCGTCGGAACACAATAATGCTACTTATTTGATAGCTGGTAGCGCAATTAACACGGGGGCTAGAGGCCGATTTCATTCAAAATTGATGCTCCAAATCCTGTCTGTGGCGGGTCCGCACTCCAGTCCACTGCTCCCGCCTGAACCGCACAAATCACTTTGACTGACGCGTCATTGCGGAACAGGATTTTCGGAATCATGGGCAGGGGAATCAGGCTGAGGTCTGGATCATCGTGCCCCTCCAACAATTGGCGCACGATGGTTTCGCCATCCACGCGGGCTATTTTGCAGCGGCAATCGGCAAGGCGCGCGGCTTGCCCATCGCGCAAAGCTTGCACCTGGGCCGCAGCGGCGGCCAGTGCCTTCGCCAGGGGGCGTCGCTCGGCGACGGCAAGCTCCAGGGCTTTGGCGGTTTCTTCCCACCGTTCCTCCATCTGCAAATAGCCCTGCGCCTGGTCACTGGTCAGCTTGGCCATCCCGGCCCGAACCTTGACCCGGATCGCCAGGTACTGTGCCAGGGCGGCGTCGGCCTTGAAGGCATCGATGCGGGCGCTCAACCCATCGACCCGGCCTTTCGTGAAGGCAATCTCGGTATGCAGCGGTTCTAGCAGCTCGCTCAAGTCCGCCAACTCGGGCACCACGATGGTGATCATGTTGGGTTCGAGCTTGTGCGGTTTGGTATGGCGGACATTGATATTGCGCGCCGCGATCATGCAACCGGTGGCGGTGCCCACATGCAGGGTATGCGCAAAAATTTGGCATTTGATGGCCTCTCGCACCCTCACTTCGCGCCCGATGATGAGGCAGCTTTCGGCCGACGCAATCTCGACCACTCCGCCTGGCGCCTGCAAAGTGGCGTTGAAGGTTCGCTGCCTGGCGGTGATGTGACCACCCGGGTTGACCGCTTTGCCCCAACCCAGGTTGTTTTCGAACTGGATCCGGCCGCCATCGGAGACCACTTCGCCATAGACCGGCGCCTCAAAGGTCATATCGTGACCCTGGACGGTGCGCCCCTCCGCGACCTCATGGTGCTCAGTCATGTCAGGGAAGACGGAAAGCGGGTTGGGCACGGTGTTCAAGTGGGCTCAGCTTGAGGGCGAGAGTTTCTATCAATGCCAGGCACTCGGGACGCCAAACGCCAGGCAAGCGCAACCCAATGTACCATTTTGGGGAGCCTGCCGTCCTCGCCACCAGGCTCGCTAACAATTGGCAGATGTGAAACATAATATTCACATGACTCTCCTGACCCCCATGACCGACGTGGAGTTCGCCATCTACCTCGCCAAAGCCATCCCGGAGTTTGCGCAAGACAAAATTGACGCAGGCCAATGGAGCGCCGACGAGGCATTGGAGCTGTCACGCACCGGCTACGCGGAACAACTTCCGCAGGGGCTTGCCACGCCGGACAACGTCTTCTTTACCGTGCGCGAAGCCGCAACGCACGCCGACATCGGCATGCTGTGGTTCGCAGTGCAGGCGCGCGCCGGCCAGCGCATCGCCTACGTGTACGACGTGTACATCCACGCAGAGCACCAGGGCAAAGGCCACGCCACCCGTGCCTTTGCTTTACTGGACGCAGAATCGCGCCAGCTCGGCTTGACGGGTGTTGCGCTCCACGTTTTCGGCCACAACTCCGGCGCGCAAGCGCTGTACCGCAAGCTGGGCTACCAGATTACCAACATCAATATGTTCAAGCCTTTGGTTGATCGCGGTGTTGGTGACAGCGGTGAACTACGGTAGACGCAAGCCATCAACTGATTCGGCTTTTCCCGTCAATCAGGAATATCAAATCGGTACCCCACGCCGTAAACCGAGGTAATGCAATCGGAGCCGGGTTCTACGGCCTGTACCTTCTTGCGAAGATTTTTGACATGCGTGTCAATGGCGCGGTCGCTGATGTCGCGCTGGCTGTCATGCACACTGGAAAGCAACTGGTCACGCGAATAAACACGACCAGGGCGGCTTAACAGCATTCGAAACATCATGAACTCGATGCGGGTCAACTCCAGCCAATGGCCGCGCCAGCTGATTCTGAACGACGCGTCATCGACCTCCCAGGGTTTGCTTGAAGACTTCACCCTTCCTTCGGCGCGGCGCAACAGGGCGCGAACGCGTGCGATCACCTCCCGCGGAGCAAACGGTTTGCAGACATAGTCATCCGCACCGGTATCGAGACCCAAAAGACGGTCCACCTCGTCGATGCGGGCGGTCAGCATGAGGATGGGAACTTCACTGAAGGCCCGCACTGCCTTGCATACGCCAATGCCGTCCAACCCAGGCAACATCCAGTCCAGGATGACCATGTCGGGGGCTCGCTCCTGAATCTTCCGCAATGCATCACGGCCGTCGTATGCGGCCTCGGCCTCATAACCACCGGCCTGCAAATAGTTCATCAAAAGATCGGATATCTTGCGATCGTCTTCAACGACCAGCACGCGCCGGGAGGGTGTCTCACTCATACGGCTTCGTCTCCAATACGGGGCAATTCAAGGTGAAACAACACACCTCCCAATGGGGATGGCTCTGCCCGTATCGCGCCATGGTGTGCCTTTACGATCTGCTCGCAAATGGCAAGCCCCAGTCCGCTACCCCCGGTTGACCGCCCACGGGAAGCGTCACCTCGGTACAAGGGCTCGAATATGCGCAGCAAGTCGCTCCCGGAAACACCTGGTGCAGTGTCTTCCACCTCGATCGCTAGCTTGTTGTCTTCGCCGCTGCAAAGTCTTACCACCAGCTGCCCAGGCGCATCGGTGTAGGCCAAGCTGTTGTCGAGCAGGTTGCCCAGCAGTTGCTCGATCCGTTTGGCATCCCAGCGCACCATGACGGGTGCTTCAAGCTGGGTGACCAAGGTCAGCGCCAAACCCAGTTGCGCTGCCCTCAAAGCAAATTTCTGAACAATGCCCTCAACGAGGCGTGCGGCATCCACGTCTTCAAAGTAACACGGCAGTGCCTTGAGATCGGACATGGCGAGCAGGTGTAAATCGTCCACCAGCGCATTGAGCTGCAACACTTCCTCGCGCAATGACAGCATGGCCTTGGGTGTCAGTGCAATGACACCATCGATGAGCGCATCGATCTCACCGCGCAGCACCGTCAAGGGCGTGCGCAGTTCGTGGGACATGTCCGCAATCCATTGCCGCCTGGCGCCTTCGAGCTTCTTCAAGCCTGCCGCCATCTGATTGATGTTGCGCATGGCGTCACCAATCTCATCGCTACGGGTTGTGTTCAGGCGGGTATCAAACTGGCCCTGGGCAATTTTTTCGGTAGCGGCTTGCACCTCGATCAACGGGCGCACCCAATGCCCGGAAATCCAAAAAGCACCAATCAGTGCAATCAAAAGCAACACGCAGGCCATCACGACGATGCTCTGGTACTGCGTATTAAGGAAACGAACCTCAACTTCGCTAGGTACAGGTTTGAGTTTCGTCATGCGCACCATAGCGACCACTTCACTGCCGATGCGCACAGGTCGTTCAACGGTGGCGTGCGCATCTTGCGGCAAGGCCCTGCCAAGCCTTGCGTGACCATCGAGTCCATAGAGGGCGACCCGGTCCTTGAAGGCATCAATGCTATCGATGGGTCTGGGTCGCGGCCCTAGGCTGAACATCCCGCCTTCGTCTGGACGGGGCATTGCGTCCCGCAACGCCATCATTGCCGGCGATCCTTGCATCCTCCCAAATTGATGGAACAGTTCCGGCAGGTCCACTCCACTGGATTCGAGCGCGTCTATGCCTCCCGCCCGCTCAGCGTTTTCCGAAACCAGTAACGTGAATTGCTCAAGTCGCTCCACATCTCGCGTGGCCAGATAGTCTGAGAACCCGTTGCGCAAGTTCCAGGCACTGAGCGCACCCATGGCCAGCACCGCCATCAAAACGACTGAGAGCAGCAGGAGTGCCTGAGTATGGACAAGTCGAATTCGCATAGCCACCTATTGGGCTCCGCAATTGTGAGGAGATTGTGAGGTTCTGCCCACATTTTCTCCACATTGATTTTTCACAATTCATCCACGGCGACGCAAGTGCTTGCCGAAACAACCGGAGTGATTTCATGAAAGCTAACAATAGCTCTACCTTGCCACTTAGCCGCGCATTCGCCCTGACGATTTGCGCCGCAGCGCTCACAGCCTGCTGTGGGCTTTCTGCCCAGACTGCCGATGGAAAAGGTGGTCCACCCAAACCGCCCGCAGAAGCCCTGGACGCATGCAAGTCGGCAAGCAGTGGAAAGGACTGCAGCTTCTCGTCGCCGCAAGGAACCGTGAGAGGAACATGCTGGGCACCCGAGGGGAAACCGCTGGCCTGCAAGCCAAAGGATGCCCCCACCAGCCATCCGGGTGCTCCCAAGCAGTAAAAAACCAGAGGACTAAACATGTTATCCAAACAAACCTTCTGCTCGGCCGTTGCCACTGCAACTCTCATGACGCTAACGGCCTGTGGCGGCGGCGGTGATTCCACGACAGCAGCAACGACTACGGCCACGACTACGACTGACACAAGCACCACTGCCAACAGCACGGCTGGCGTGCTCTGCAGCTATTCCAACAGTGCGTTCAATAGCTCTGCGTCGGTCAATGCCACCGCCACGGCGACCTGGTCATGCAGCAGCACACTGCGTTCGCTCACGGCCAACGGCCTGCCAGATCACGCCGTGGGCACATTCCCCAACAACGATAACCCCAACACCATTTCTGCACAAACCATCTCGGCCTCCGTGACCGTGACACCTACCGCGACATCGGTCGTCACGCCGCGTGTCGGCGCCATGGACAAGCCAGGAGTTGCTTTGAATGGCATCGCCTTTGACCCGGGCACAGCGGGTACTTGCAGTGACGCTGGAGCCTGTCAACAAGGCGGGCAGTCTTTGGGTTCATGGAGTCTGGAGGCATTGGGCCAGACCTTCTTCAAGTGGGGAACAGACACCAGCAACGCGCATGTGCAGCCCAACGGGATGTATCACTACCACGGTATTCCAGAAGGCCTTGTCACCAAGCTGGGCAACGGAAACAAGGCCATGACCCTGATTGGCTGGGCGGCTGATGGTTTCCCGATCTACGCGCGCTATGGCTACACAGTGGCAACCGACGCAAGCTCTGCGATCAAGGTGGTCACGTCCAGCTACCGCACCAAGACGACGCCTGGTGCCAATCGACCGGCCACCACCACAACCTATGCGATGGGCACCTTCACGCAAGACTATGAATACGTGGCCGGTTTGGGTGATCTGGACGAATGCAATGGACGCACCGGTGTGACGCCAGAATTTCCCAAGGGTATTTATCACTACTACGCCACCGATACCTTTCCCCACCTGCAGCGCTGCGTAAAAGGAAAGCTATGAAGCGGTTGCGCCAATGGCTGCTGGCTTTTGTGCTGGCATGGGCTTCGGTGTCCATCGCCCATGCCCATCTGGTGGTGTCGCAACGCGGCACGCTGAACATCGTAGGAGATGGCGCCTACATGGTTCTGTCACTCCCGGTGTCTGCCATGTCCGGATTCGATGACGACCACGATGGCCTGCTTTCCGTAGACGAGCTGCGTGCCCACGGCGCAAGCATCGAGTCGCAGATCCAGCAGGGTGTTTCACTGACCAGCGACCAGGGGCGCAGTGCACTGGAAGGCATCATGCTCAACACGGCACCGCCTGACAGCACCCCCTTTGCACCATCCACCCACTTGGTGGTTTTGGGACGCTTTGCGATTCCAGCGCAGGCCACCGACCACAAGATTGCATTGCGGCTGTTTGGCACACGCGCGGATGAGCAAACCGAGCAAATTGCCGTCACGCGGGGCACTGAATCACAGCTCATCACGCTGACACCCGAGCATCCGCAGGGGTCTGTATTGCCCTCTGCCTGGTCCAGCTTTGCCGAGCAGGTTCGGCTCGGTGCCTTTCATGTGCTCTCGGGTGCGGATCACCTATTGTTTTTGCTGGTAGTGCTGGCTGCCGCCTGGAACTTGCGTCAAGTGGTGCTGGCGCTTACCTGCTTTACGGCAGGTCATGCAGTGACGCTGGTGGCCTGTGTCTGGTATGGCTTGTCGGTTCCCGCCAGCGTGGTCGAGCCCGCCATTGCCGCCACCATCGTGGGGATGGCGCTGTTTGACCGCTGGTCGGTACATCGCAGCTTGACGAATGCGATTGCGATCCGACTGTCACTGGTATTTGCTTGCGCCTTGATTCATGGTCTCGGTTTGGCCGGCGCGTTGAGCGACCTGGGTGTGGACGGCATGGGCAAAGCCATGAGCCTGGCTGGTTTTAACGTGGGCATTGAGCTGGGGCAGATCGCAGTTGCGTTGACTGCTGCGCTGGTGATGCGGGGTGTTCGAAGGGTGAGCGGTCCTGCTGGCATCGCCGGAACCACCCGCGTGGCCTCGTATTTGTCGATGGCTTTTGGCACCTTCTGGTTTCTTCAAAGGGCTCTGGGATGATCGACCTCTGAGAACCGACACCCGTGTTGACACACCACTTTTAACCGCTTCAAACTTCTTCGGAATTTCACAATGCTTTCATCTTTATAAAGAATTCCTCTTTTGGTTTTTGTCCTCAGCTTTGCATCGCTGGCCTCTGCTCTGTTCTCGGATGAGGGCGATTTTCAAGGGACAGATCACGCCAAAGAGGGTGGAATAGTCAGCCTAGCCCCATCGTCACGAGTCCGCAAAGCGTGTCAGGCAGTTTGTCCGTTGGCTACGCATTTTGAGACCCGGTCTGCGCCCAGAAGACAGCAACACGCCGTGCACTCTCTGAATGGCAATGGGCGAGCTTGCGAAAAATTAACAATAGAGAAATGATCGGCAATTCAGCACAATTCCCTCACAATTGGTTTTCACAATCAGGCACTCGACTGCGACAGTGCGTCTGCCCGCACAGAAGGAGCTCAGCCTTGAGATCAAATTACCAGCCCATTGCCCAGCGATTCATCGCGCTCGTCGTCGGCATCCTCGGCGCGTTGGTGTGGTGGACAGAAGCCCGAAGTGCCCAAGCGTTTGCATCCACCCAACCGGCGGCACGTGTCGAACATTGGCAAAAGCGCGAAGCAGCCATCAATACCCATTTGCGCGAAAGCAAAGATCTGGGCGCGATCAAACTGCTATTTGTGGGCGACTCCATCACCGACTTCTGGTTGTTCGACGACAACCCCTGGGTGAGTGGGCAGAAGTACGGTCGCAAGGTATGGGATGAGTCGTTTGCGAAGCCGGGGAGCGAGAACTACGCGTTCAACATCGGCATATCGGGCGACCGCATCGAGCATATTCTGTACCGAATTCTGCCAAAGTCTGCTGGAGGCATGGGGCAACTGGATGCGCCCCAATTGAACCCGGAATACATGGTTGTGATGCTTGGCATCAACAACAGCTGGGCTGCTGAGGACCCTGTGGCTGACAGCATCTTTGAAGGGGTGCGTGTCGCGCTCAGCACGCTGCACGCGCACAAACCCAAATCGCGCATAGTGCTGCAATCGCTACTTCCTACGAATGACACTGCCAAGAACAAGGATGTGGTGGGTGTCGTCAATCAGCGGCTTAGAAAGCTCGTGTCCAGTCCAGAGTTTTCCAGCTTTACCCGCTATCTTGACCTGTACCCGGCGTTTACCGATGCCACCGGAATGCAAATAGCGCACTACTTTACGGATGGGTTGCATCCCAACGATGTTGGCTATTCCGTGTGGCGCGATCAACTAGTGGCTTTTCTGAAAACGGTACGGGCCTTGGACAGACAAAACACCCATACGAAATGACGCCCAGTGTCGTAAGGCCCACGCGGATTGCGGTTGCAGGCTGAATGCCACCGGCTGCCGTCAGCAAAAGTAGTCGTTTTTGATCTGGTGCACCAGAAGCACATCGATACCTGCCATTCCCGCACGTTGCGCTGCCTGCAACCCCAAGGGTGAATCCTCAAACACCACGCAGTGGCCAGGCTGGACACCCAGCAGTTCGGCGCAGCGCAAGAAAGTGTCGGGCGCAGGCTTGGGGTTCTGCACCTGATCGGAACCCACCACTACAGGAATCCAGTGGTCCAGCCCGCACAACTTGAGCACCATTCGCGCTTCGGCGGTTTTGGAGCCCGTGCCGATGGCCATGGGCTTGATGCCCTGGTATTTTTTGACCACTTCAATCAACGCGGTGGCCTTGACAAAGCCCTGCATATGCTCGCGCGTGCAGTTTTCTTTGAATGCATTCATCTCATCCAGAGTGGCACGAGGCCTGACTTGAAATGTCTCCAGCAGAATTTCAAGCGTTGCCTTGATCGGCACGCCCGCCAGGGACCGCATCAACGCGCGGTCCACCGGAATGCCATATTTCTCCAGGGTCAGGCACCACGTATGTTGGTGCAACTGGCCGCTGTCGACCAAGGTGCCGTCCATGTCAAAAATCAATGCATGGTAGTTGTCGTACATGCTGCTTTCTTATTTGGCCGGTGTCTTGGCCAGGTCTTGTAGCATGCGCGAGGTCAGGTAGAGGCGGGGAACGATGGAGTCGATTTCAATGTATTCGTTCTTGGCGTGATAACCCCAACCTGCCAGACCGAGGCTCTCCAGCACGGCGGGCTTGCCGGACCTGCCCGCAAAACCGGCGTCCGTGCCCCCACCCGTGGAAGGAATGAACTGCAGTTTGCGTCCGTCGAGTTCTGCATAAATGCTCTGTGCGCGTTTGGCCAGCGCCATGCCCCGCTCACCAGCCAGATAAGGTGGGCGGCCCATGTCAAGCTTGACCGTGACCTCGGTGTCGGGCACACGCTTGCTTTCCTTGACCTTGGTCTCCAGCGCAGCACGCAACTTTTCTGCTGCACCCGGCTGCAACAGACGCACATCGGCAAAGGCATAGGCGCGCTCGGGTATCTGGTTGCGCACCAGTCCACCCTGAGAATAGGTCCAGTTCAGTTGTGCGCCAGGGATGTCTTTGGCAATGTCCTGTGTGGCCAGCATCTGGTGCGAAAGCTCGATCAGCGCATTGCGTCCCTGTTCGGGCGCGGCACCGGCGTGAGACGCGCGACCCTTCACTTCGAGTGTTGCAGTCGCTGTGCCTGCGGCTCCCAGCAGCACCGCTTCAACTTTTGCCATCGCTTTTGCTGGAGAAGGCTCGTACGACAGCACAACATCGTGCTCGGCCCCCAAAGCAGCCAAGGTTTCGCCAGAACTTGCGGACCCTATTTCTTCGTCAGCATTGAACAGCACGGTGATGGTGGCGTAATCACGCCAACCCACCTGGTTGAGCAGGGCCAGCGAATGCAGCACAACGGCAATGCCGCCTTTGTCGTCCGCAATGCCCGGGCCGTAGAGGCGGTTCCCATCCAGCCGATAGGGTTCTGTCGAAAGAATGCCATCGGCATACACCGTGTCCATGTGGGCAATCAGCAGCGCAGTGAGTTTCCCGGTGCCAGTGAAGACGCCTTTGACCATGACCCGCTCGCTATCAGCCGCCTTGATGCGTTCGGTGCGGGCACCCATGGCCTGGAGTCGGGACTCCGTAAAGTCTGCAACTTTGGATATGCCAGCCAAGTTGGCCGAACCAGAATCCATCAGTACCAGCTTTTGCAGGGTTTCGATGACGGCAGGCTGCGCCGCTTGCGCTGCGGCAAACAGCTGTTCGTCTTTCTGCTGGGCAAGCGCAGCGGAGCAAAAGCCCACGATTGCAAGTGTCATAAACAGGGAACTGTGTTTCATATCTCTCTCCTCGTATCGTTGTGTGAATTCACTATTGCTTGCAGTCGCGCGCAGCAGGGCATCAACCCCGCCAGGCACGTCAAACCACCCCAGCGCGCTCCAGCATCGCATGCAACAACACATTGCATCCTGCCGTGATGTGCTCGGGCTTGGCCGATTCAATCTCGTTGTGGCTGATACCGTCCTTGCAGGGGATGAAGATCATGCCGCTGGGCGCCAGCTTGGCCATGTAGACTGCGTCGTGGCCAGCCCCAGAGACTGTGGGCATATTGGAGTAGCCCAACTTCGCAGCGGCGCGGCCCACAGCGTCAACGCAGTCGGTGTGAAACGCTTGCGCGGGGTAGCTCGACACCATTTCGATTTTCACGTCTACGCCGTGCTCCTTCGCCACCTTGGCGGCAAAGGCCTTTACCTCGTCCGCCATCTGGTCCACCAGCGCGTCGGTGCTGTTGCGCACGTCGATGCTGAACTTCACGCGCCCCGGAATCACGTTACGGCTGTTGGGGAAGACCTGCACCATGCCCACGGTGCCGCGGCCATGCGGCGGGTGGCGGTGCGCCGCAGCCACTACGTCTTGCATGATGCGGGTGGCAGCCAGCATGGCGTCCTTGCGCAGCGCCATGGGCGTGGGGCCGGCGTGGGCTTCCATGCCGGTCACGGTGCAGTCAAACCAGCGAATACCCAGCACGCCGCTGA
>CAJAVE010000301.1 GCA_903945325.1 uncultured beta proteobacterium
TACTGAACTGCTTTCCAAGCCAATCCGCTACGGCTACATGAATGGCATCGCACTGACGGTGCTAATCAGTCAACTGCCCAAGCTGTTCGGTTTTTCGATCAATAGCGACGGACCGTTGCAGAGTGTTGGCGCCATCGTCACATCGGTGCTTGAAGGCAAAGTCAACTGGACTACCTTCACCGTCGGTGCAGCGACCCTGGCGACAATATTTTTGCTAAAGGGCAGCAAGCGCATACCAGGCATCCTGGTGGCTGTTGTTGGTGCCGCCATCGCTGTTGGCGCACTGGACCTTGCCGCACGAACTGGCGTGTCCGTCCTGGGACGCTTGCCGCAGGGTCTGCCGGTAGTTGCCATCCCATGGATTACCCATGCGGATATTGTTCCCGTCCTGGTTGGCGGGACTGCCGTTGCATTGGTGTCGTTCGCTGACACCAGCGTGCTGTCACGCGTCTATGCGGCCAAGACGCGAACCCAAGTCGATCCGAACCAGGAGATGGTGGGGCTCGGCGTTGCCAATCTGGCTGCCGGACTTTTTCAGGGTTTCCCCATCAGCGCCAGTGCGTCGCGCACCCCTGTTGCCGAGGCCGCAGGTGCCAGAACCCAGTTGGCCGGTGTTGTCGGCGCGCTGGCGGTTGCTTTGCTGTTGCTGCTAGCGCCGAACCTGCTCAAAAACTTGCCTATCAGCGCTCTGGCCGCCGTTGTTATTGCTGCGGCCATTGGCATGATCGAGATCTCCGACCTGCGTCGGATCTACCGCATCCAGCGATGGGAGTTCTGGCTGGCTATCACCTGCACAGCCGGGGTGGCCATATTGGGTGCCATTCCCGGCATTGGTCTGGCCATTGCCATTGCGGTCATCGAATTTTTGTGGGATGCCTGGCGCCCGCATTCTGCGGTATTGGGCCGAACCGATGGTCTCAAGGGTTACCACGATATCCAGCGTCATCCAGAGGCGCGCCAGATCCCCGGTTTGGTACTCTTTCGCTGGGATGCGCCCTTGTTTTTCGCCAATGCCGAGTGGTTCCATAGACAAGTCCTGGATGCAGTGGCCGCCTCACCGACACCCGTGCGCTGGGTGGTCGTTGCAGCAGAACCTGTTACCAGCGTGGACATCACTTCAGCCGATATGTTGGCCGAGTTGGACGATGCCTTGCAAATTTCCGGCATTGAACTGTGCTTTGCAGAAATGAAGGGGCCAGTTAAGGACAAGCTCAAACGATTCGGGCTGTTTGCCCGGCTTGGCGAGAACTTCTTCTTCCCGACGCTGGGCACTGCTGTCAGTAGCTACCTCAAAGCACACGAAGTAGATTGGCAAGACTGGGAAGACCGCCGACACTGAAGCAAGCCGGGATCGCGTGCAGGAACGGCGGTGGAAGGGCTGCCGGCGATGAGCAGAACGGACATTATTTTTCTCCCTGATCGGTCTTCGTGTGACAGCGTGATCGCTTATTTCTTCAAATAGATCTGGTCAAAACTGCCGCCATCGGCAAAGTGGTCCTTGGCTGCTTTGGCCCAGCCACCAAAGGCCTCGTCAATGGTGAACAGCTTGATCTTGGGCAACTGCTTGACATACTTGGCCTGGAACTTCTCGGAAATCGGACGGTAAAAGTTCTTGCCCGCAATGTCCTGGCCCTCGTCGGTGTACAAGTATTCAAGATAGGCCGTCGCAACAGCACGGGTGCCCTTCTTGTCCACGTTCTTGTCCACGACAGTGACCGCAGGTTCAGCCAGGATGCTCAGCGACGGGTAGACCACATCGACCTTGCTGCCAAATTCCTTCTCCAGCAAAAATGCCTCGTTCTCCCACGAGATGAACACGTCACCCTGGCCGCGCTGGGCAAAGGTGATGGAGGAGCCGCGCGCACCGGTGTCCAGCACCGGCACGTTGGCATATAGCTTGCCAATGAAATCCTTGGCCTGCGCATCGCTGCCGAACTTGCGCTTGGCAAATTCCCAGGCCGCCAGGTAGTTCCAGCGTGCGCCGCCCGAGGTCTTGGGGTTGGGTGTGATAACGCTCACTCCCGGCTTGATCAGGTCATCCCAGTCCTTGATGCCCTTGGGGTTGCCCTGGCGCACCACCAGCACGATGGTGGAGGTGTAGGGCGACGAGTTGTGCGGCAGGCGCCTTTGCCAGTCCTTGGGAATCCAGCCGCCATTGGCGTGCAGGGCGTCGGTGTCACCGGCCAGAGCCAGCGTGGCCACATCGGCTTCCAGCCCGTCGATGATGCCGCGCGCCTGTTTGCCCGAGCCGCCGTGGGATTGCTTGATGGTCACGTCCTGCCCGGTCTTGGCCTTCCAGTGTTTGATGAAGGCGGCGTTGAACTCGACGTACAGCTCGCGGGTGGGGTCGTAGGAAACGTTGAGCAGTTCAACTGGCCTGGGTTGGGCGAACGCGCTTAAGGAGGCACCTGCCAGAACGGCGGTCAGGGCCAGCGTATTGAATGCGCGACGGGTGCGGAAGCGAAAGGACATCTTGAACTCCAGAATATTGCAACGCAACAATGCGATGGAGTGGATTCTGGAATCCAATCGTTAAAACAGGAACTACTGAATTGTTGGTTCTAAATTACTGAAATATCTATGAAGGCGAAATTTGTGTAGCGTGTCAAGGGCACGCCATCGTGCTTGCGTCCATAAAATGGCTGTTCAATAACTGGGGAGTACAAGGTGAATCGTCTTGTTTGTTGGCTGGGCTTGCTGCTGGTACCTCTGGGCGCTTTTGCGCAGGTATTTGGCACCGTGGATGCGGTAAGTGGCCAGGTAACCGTTGTCAGTGCGGACGGAGTGACCGTCACGCCGGTGGTGGGGCACAAACTGCTGGTTGGCCAGACGGTGCAAACCCACGCAGCGGGCGAGTTGCATGCCGTCACCGAAGACGGCGGACTGCTGGCCCTGCGGCCCAACAGCACGTTCAAAATGCTGCAATACCAGGCCACGCAAGACAGCAAGTCGGTGATTGACATGTCTCTGGTGCGTGGCGCGCTGCGCTCCATCACCGGGTGGATCGGCAAGCTCAACCCCTCTGGCTACCGTGTGGGCACTCCCACGGCAACCGTGGGTATTCGGGGTACCGACCATGAGGTCACGGTTGTGGAAGCCGGCAATGGGCTCGACCACCCGGGCACCTACGACTCCGTGCTGGAAGGAGCGACCATCGTGCGCAGCGCGCACGGTGAGCTGCATCTGGAGGCGGGGCAGCATGGCTTTGCTGCCAGAGACGGCCAGGCTACGCCCCGCTTGCTGGCAGAGCGGCCCGAGTTTCTGGGCCAGCGCGCGCTACGGCTGGAAGAACGCATCGTCGAGCGCAAAGAAAAGCTGGGCCAGCGCGTACGCCAGGTGCTCGATGCCAATCCTGAGGTGCCCAAAGCAGTGCGTGAAAAACTCGACAGCGTGACCGACGAGCAACGCGAGGTGGCGCGCAAAAAGCTGCTACGCAGAGCCCAGAAGCGCAACGCAGACTGACCCAATTTTGTACTGACAAGGATCATCACCATGACTTGCAAACTCCATCAATTGACACCCCCGGTGGCAGTCGCCGCTCTGTTGCTGGCCTTTGCCGCCGGCTCTGCGCAAGCCCAAGGCTCGGGTGGTTTGGCAGGCGACCTGTCCTACACCCGGGGCAATGGCAGTGGCGGCTATGGTTCGCATCGTTTGGAAGCCAATTTTGAACCTGCCGCACTGCCGTTGTCTCTGGGCTTCAACGCCAACCAGAGCCTGGTCAATAGTGTGGAGGTGTCAACGCAGGTGGGGGCCAGTCTGGGCTGGCGCGTATCGCCGATATGGTCGTTTGCTGCAAACCTGTCGACGACGAATGACGATCTGCTCAACGTCAACGAACGGGGTCTCTCTTTTGCCTGGAATTTGCACAAACTCTGGCAGGGCCGCCGCACGACACGACTGGAAGTGGGGCGCGACGTGTCTGACTACAGCTTGCAAAAGGGCACCCAGAATTTGAGTGGACGCATTCCCCAGCAGCGGCGCACGCGCCTGGACGTTCGCCAGGGCGTGAGCGGTGCGGTGGATGTGTATGTGGCTTTGGAAACTTACGACTACAGCCAGGACCCGATTGACTTGGCGCGTGCCCTGTTGAGCCGCAAGGGGCGACGGGTGGCTGCCGCCGGTATGTTGGGCGATTTGTCTGACCGCAGCCAGACGATTGGGCTGAACTGGAGTCTGGCGGACGCCTGGAGTCTGGACGTATCGACCGGCCTGAGCAACACCGTTATGGGGCAGAACCAGCGGCAAAAGACAGTGGCTTTGAACTACCTGTTTCACCCCCGGTCATCGGTGTCGCTGATCTGGTCCGACAACAGCTCGGACGCATTGGCAAGTCCCAATGTTGTGGCGGTTTCGCCCGCACAGTCCGACTCTTCTGTGGAGTTGGGACTGCGTTGGTTGTTTTAGGGCGAGTCAGCCAAAAAGTTGTCCCCGCGCCGCATCGGTAATGGCCACCACGCAGGGGTGGGTAATGCGTCGCTCCACCGACACGGCGTAAAACTCGTCGACCAGTTCGTCGGTGCGGCCAATCACCTCCACACCGAACTGCGCCACCGTGTCCTGCTCCATCACAGTGGGGGCCATGAAAGCGCCGCGGCCTTCACGGCCAAAGGCGTTCATTAGCGCGCCGTCATCAAACTCGCCAATGATGCGTGGGTGAATCTGGTGGCGGGTCAACCAGCCCTCCAGTTGCTGGCGTACGGATGCCTGGGCGCCCGGTATCAGCAGCGGAAAGTCGTTCAGACAGGGTGGGAATGGACCTTTGAGCCGTCGTTTGAGATCTGGCGCGCAAAAAAAGCTCATGGCGGTACGTCCCAGCGGGTGGTTGAAAGCCTTGACGCTGATGCGTTTGGACATGGGCTCATCCGCAATCACCAGGTCCAGCCGGTTCAGCGCCAATTGGGACAGCAGGTCAGGGAACTTGCCCTCGCTGCACACCAGTCGCACGGGCTCTTTCACCGTCAGAGCTGGTTCCAGCAGGCGGTAGGCAATCGACTTGGTCACCGAGTCTGCAACGCCCACTTTGAAGTCCAGCAGACGCTGACCGCCATGGGCCTGGCGCACGGCGGTTTCCAACTCGGTGCCCAGGGCGAAGATCTGGTCGGCATAGCCCAGCGCCAGGTGGCCGTCTTCCGTTAATTCCAGGTTGCGGCCATTCTTACGGAACAGCTTGCGGCCCAACCAGTCCTCCAAGAGCTTGATCTGGCCAGACAGGGTTTGCGGCGTAGTGTGCAGCTGCTCGCCCGCACGCATGATGCCCCCAGCTTTGGCGGTAACCCAGAAATAGTGCAAGTGTTTGAAGTTCATGGTGGAGTAATACTTCGAATAAAGCGAATAGAAAATGTTATTAATACGAATTTACACGAAGCATTATCGCGACTACATTCACTCTCAACCAGCCACCTTTGTGCTGGAAGGAGTGATTTCATGCGATTGAGTACACGCGGTCGTTTTGCCATAACCGCCATGATTGACCTGGCCTTGCGCCAGTCTGGCACGCCGGTGCCGTTGCAAGATCTGGCGCAGCGTCACCGTATCTCCATGTCCTACCTGGAACAGATGTTTGCCAAGCTGCGCCAGCATGGCCTGGTTGAAAGCACGCGCGGGCCGGGCGGCGGCTACGCCCTGGCGCACGCTGCCAGCGCCATCTCGGTGGCCGACATCATTGGCGCCATTGACGATGAAACGGGCGAGCGCACCAAGGAGCCGCAACGCGAAACCTCGCCCAGCGCACAGTCCATGACGCAAGACCTGTGGGAGGCGCTGCAAACCACTGTGGCCAACTACCTGAAGACGGTTAGCCTGCAGAGCCTGGCCGATGAGCAAAAGGCCAAGGGCTTCCAGGTGCAGGAGCGCAAAACTGTGCAAAAGGGCGTGTTCCAGAAACCACGGCCACCGGTTGCACGGCCTGGCACGCCGAATTCGGTGTTTGCACTGGCCCAGGCGTTTGCACCATTGCGCAAGGCCTAGCCGCTGTTAAGACGGCCGGTTTGCAAGCGCATAATCCTGCGATTCAGGCTGCATTTCCGGCCTGACCGCACCGCATGAAAGCATTTGAGTGGAGCCATCTATTTGAGACGGGATTGACCGATATCGATGCACAGCATCGGCAATTGGTCGACCTGCTCAACGCATTGGCCGATCAGCTCGATCTGGACGACCCCGGGCGCATCGACGATTTACTGAGCGAACTGGCCGCTTACACGGTCTATCACTTTCAGTGCGAAGAGTCATTGATGGATGCCGTCGGGTTGGACCTGGCCCACGTCACCAGTCACCGTGCCACTCACCAGAAGTTCATTGCTCAGGTGCAGGACTGGTTGCACACGCGCAATATGGCGGGTCAGATCAGTACGCACCAACTGGTGGATTACCTGGCCAACTGGCTGATTTTTCACATTCTGGGCGAGGACCGTTCCATGGGCCGCCAGGTGCTTGCCATACGCAACGGAATGGGCGCGCACGATGCTCTGGTGTCTGATCTGCCATCCGATGACCCGCGAACCGGTGTTTTGCTGGGTGCACTGCACCGCATGTATGCAGGCCTGGTGGAACGCAACGGGCAGTTGCTGCTGGCGCAGGGGCGACTGACGGCCTTAAATGCCTCTCTGGAGCAACGGGTGAAAGACCGAACGTCGGAGCTGGAGGCATCCAATGCGCTACTGCAAGAGGAGCGGCAATGGACTATTGAAGCCGAAAAAATGGCGTCACTGGGCCGAATGGTGGCCGGGTTTGCGCACGAGGTGAATACGCCTATCGGCATCGCGGTAGGTGCCGTGTCACAGGTCTCGGATTTGGCGCGGCACTTTGGCCGGATGCTGCAACAAGACGAAATCCCGGAAGAGCTGGTGCATGAAAATCTTGCCCTCCTGAATGAATCAAGTGGCCTGGCCATGGCCAACCTGCGGCGTGCGGCAACGCTGGTGCAAAGCTTCAAACGCACGGCGGTCGATCAATCGTCCGATGCGGCACGGGACTACTGTCTGGGTGAGGTCATAGACGATGTGGTTCACAGCTTGCAGCCGCTTTTCAAGCGGACCGCCATTGTGTTTTCTATCGACTGTCCCGCAGACCTGCGGTTGCACGGAATACCGGGCGCCCTGACCCAGGTGCTTACCAATCTGTGCACCAATGCGCACAGTCATGCCTTTGCAGATGGCAGCCGCACAGGGGAGATTGCAGTCAGGGTGACACGCCTTCCTACGGACGTGGAGTTGCGCTTTCTTGACAACGGTGTTGGCATGGATGCGGCCAGCCAGTCGAAAGTGTTTGAACCTTTTTTTACCACCCGGCGCAACCGTGGCGGAAGTGGTCTGGGGCTCTACATTGCGTACAACCTGGTGACGCAGTCGCTCGGTGGCCGGATTGAATGTTTCAGCCAGCCCGGTGCTGGCACGGAGTTCCGTATTCGATTCCCGTTGGTCGCGCCATTAGGAGACACTGAGCCGATTTGCTAGCTCGATGTTTTGTCGTTCAAGGAAGAATGGGCCAGTCGCGAGAGGCGTTAGCGGCGTTGGGCCACCTTCTCCAGTGCCTCGGTACCGGAGCTGAAAACAGCACCACGAACCTGCCGACTTTCTCCAGGGCCAGCTTGGCGACCGCCTGGATCAGCGGCTCGTCCTCGGCATAGAGAATGCGATGGAGAGACACCGTGTTTGCGCCGTTAACCAGAGCCGCAGGTTCAGCTTGCCATCAACACAGGGACGGTCATGTGCTTCAGAATGTGGCGTGTGCCTGCACCGCGGCTCTCAAACGGGAAGCCTATCGAGCCTTGCGCACCCATGACCAGCAAGTCGGCGCTGCGGTCACTGGTGCGGTTGAGCAGCACATCCATGATGCCGAAGTCCTGCACCAGCACCACTTCGGTTTTGGCCGGTATGCCGTGCGTGGCCAGATGCTGCTCCACCTCCGCACACGAAGCCTCGCCATCTTCCAGCCGGGCACTGGCGGATAGCACGTAGGCTTGCTTGCAGCCTACCATCAGTGGCAATGCATCATTGAGTGCACGCGCCGCTTCGGGCGCATTGTTCCAGGCAATCAATGGTGTTTTTCCGACCTCAACAAAGTGGCCGATGTAGGGCAATATCAGCACGGGGCGGCCACATCCTGTGACGACTTCCGCGACCAGTTCCTCGGGTACAAAGTGGTCGCCGTGTTCATGTTGGCCGACGATCACCAAATCGGCGTGGCGGGACAGGTCAACAAAATGGCGCGTTACTTCGGCCTCACCACCGCGGTTGATGTAGCGCCACTGCGCGCCAGGAAGACTGCTAGTGGCAGCTTCAAAAACGGCTTTGCTGGCGTCGCAGGCCTGTGTGAATTCTTCGCTGGGCCAGGTGCTGACCACGCCCACTTTGGTTGCATGCGCGCGCTGCGCAAAGATGCCAACCAGCTTCGCACCATGTTCGCGCGCCAGTGACACAGCCAGAGCCAGCCGCGCTGCGGTTCGCTGGCTCTGGTCCAGGTGGACGATCAAATCTTTCAACGCCATGGCAATCGACTCCTTACCGAAAAATGGGGCACTTTCATCGCATTTCAGTATAGGTTCAAAGCCGCGCCAAGGGAGTCGCTATCGCGGCATGCCCCACACATAGGATTCCATGGACAGCACGCCGTGGGTCATGCCGCCATCGAGTACCTGCACCGTGTCGCCGTCCTGTTGCGCGCCCAGCGCCACCAGCAGCGGCAGAAAGTGTTCTTGCGTCGGGTGCGCCCGCGCGGCATGAGGGGCTTCTGAGCGGTAGTTGATCAGCGGCTTGACCGCGTGCGCCTGCACCGCCGTGCGCACCCAGGCCGCAAATTCCTGTGCATAGGCTTCGGGTTGTGCATCGGGCTGCTGAATCTCATACAGGTTGTGCGTCATGCTGCCCGAGGCGACGATCACCACACCCTGCGCGCGCAATGGTGCCAATGCGCGGCCCATGTCCACCGCCTGCGCGGTGGTGAGGCTTGCCGGCATGGACACCTGGAACACCGGCACGTCGGCTTTTGGCAGCAGGTGGTACAGGGGCACCCAGGCGCCATGGTCCAGGCCGCGTTGTGCGTCCAGGCCTGTGGCAAAGCCTGCGTCCGTCAGCAATTGGGCGGCAGCGTTGGCCAGCGCAGGCTGGCCCGGTGCAGGGTATTGCAGCGTGTACAGCTCGGCAGGGAACCCGCCAAAGTCGTGCACGGTCTCGGGAGTCTGGGTCGTCGTGACTTTTACATCCCGGGTTTGCCAGTGCGGCGACACCACCAGCACCGCTTTGACATCAGCCAACCGGGCGCCACGCTTTTGCAGCTGCGGTCCTAGCAGTCCGGGCTCCAGCGCAAAAGTGGGTGCGCCGTGGGAGATGAAGAAGACGGGGGCTTGGTTCATGGTGTCATTCCGTTGGTTGTGCTCAGGCCTGCGCTCAGGCCGCTTTCACCGCGCTGGCGTCGTTCGCTGCGGGCAATGCTACTGCACGAATCGCCACTTCGGCGCTGGCCAATGCCTGTGCTTTGGCAGCGTCGCCCATGGCCACGCCTTCGGCACGTACAAAGCGCACGTCCGTGCTGCCAAAGAAGCCGAACACGGTCTGCAGGTAGCTCTCCTGGTGCTCCATGGCGCGGCCACCCTCGCTGGTGGAATACACGCCGCCGCGGGTGGAGGCCACGATCACGGTCTTGCCACTGGCCAGACCCACCGGACCTTTGTCGGTGTATTTGAAGGTGCGGCCCACTTGCGCCACGCGGTCAATCCAGGCCTTCAGCTGGCTGGGGATGGAGAAGTTGTACAGCGGTGCGCCGACCACGATCACGTCAGCCGCCAGGAACTGGCTCACCAGGGCTTCGGAAATGGCGTTCTCGCTCTTTTGCACGTCGCTCAGTTCGGTCGCGCCGGGTGGCATGCGAAAACCCAGCGAGTCGGCCGACAGGTGGCTGGGCGCTGCGGTAGCCAAGTCCAGATAGTCCACCGTGGTGCCGGGGTGGCTGGCTTGCCATTGGGCGACTATCTGTGCTGTCAACTGGCGGGAAACGGAGTTGGCGGCGAGGATGCTGGAATCGATGTGAAGCAGTTTCATGGTGGTGTCCTATCAGTGAAGCTGCGGATTGCAGCCATGGATAAAGTATGCGGATGAAACCATTCTTTGATAAGTTGGCAAATATGCGTTAGATTGTCCTACTGGCAGGACAATGAAAGACTTTGATGCAGGATTTGAACGACCTGGTTTACTTTGCCGAGGTGGTGGACCGGGGTGGTTTTGCCGCCGCCGGGCGGGCGCTGGGCCTACCTAAATCGCGCCTGTCGCGCCGCGTCGCCGAATTGGAGGCACGCCTGGGCGTGCGCCTGCTGCAGCGCACCACGCGCAAACTGTCCATGACGGCGGTGGGCGAGCAGTACCACCGCCACTGCGTCGCCATGCGCGAAGATGCCCAGGCCGCGGCCGATGCCGTGGCCCAGGCGCAAACCGAGCCCCGCGGCACCATCCGCGTGGCATGCCCGGTGACGCTGGCGCAAACCACGCTAGGGCCCATATTGCCGCAGTTTCTGGCACGCTACCCGAAGGTGCGCATTGACATGCGCGTCAGCAACCGCGTGGTGGACTTGGTGGAGGAGGGCTTTGACGTCGCCCTGCGCGTGCGCCCCACGCTGGACGACAGCGGCAGCCTGGTGGTCAAGAGCTTTGGCACCAGCCGCACCCTGCTGGTGGCCAGCCCGGCGCAACTGGCGCGCCAGGGCCGCCCGACGTCCCTGGCCGACCTGAACAGGCTCGACACCGTCAATATGTCCACCGTGGGCGACACCGCCACTTGGCAACTGGTGGGTCCCGGCGGCGCCACCCATGCCTTTGCGCACCAGCCACGCTACGTGGCCGACGATTTGCTGACCCTGCAGTTCGCCGTACTGGCGGGCACGGGCATCGGCGCGTTACCCGACTACCTGTGCAGCGACGAGCTGCGCGACGGCTGCCTGGTCAACGTGCTGCCGGGTTGGGCGCCCGCGCCCGGCGTCTTCCATGCGGTGTTTCCGTCGCGCCGGGGGCTGGTGCCCGCGGTGCGGCGCTTTCTGGACTTTCTGGGTGAGGCGATTGAGCGCGAGGGGTTGGCGCAGGTGCCTGTGGGCTAGAAAGTACCCAAAACGGGGCGGTAGCTGCCTGCGTTGCGTGCATTCCGGAGCATTTTTGAGGCGAATCGCACTGTAGCCCCCGTGGAAATTGCGCAGCCAGCTATCAAATATATAGCATTGACGAGATGAACGTTCAGCGCGAAAACCCTGGGCGACAATTCAGCCCCTGTACTCAAACCCTTAAGGACACAGCATGACATCTCGCAAGGCGCTGGACGGACAAGCCATTGCCCTGATGCTGGTGCTCTGCTTTGTTTGGGGCTTGCAGCAGGTCGCGCTCAAAGCCATGGCTTCCGAGATTTCGCCGGTGTTCCAGATCGGTCTGCGTTCGGGCGTGGCCGCCGTTCTCGTGCTGATGATGATGGCGGCGCGCGGTGAGCGCATGCGCCTGAGCGATGGCACCTGGCGCCCAGGTATCGTGGTCGGCCTGCTCTTCGGGCTGGAGTTTTTGCTGGTGGCCGAGGGTTTGCGCCACACCAGTGCCTCGCACATGGTGGTGTTTTTGTACACCGCGCCCATTTTTGCCGCCCTGGGCTTGCACTGGAAGCTGCCCGCCGAGCGACTGGGCGTGGTGCAGTGGTCCGGCATTGCATTGGCCTTTGCTGGTTTGAGCCTGGCTTTTTTTGGTCGCAGTCAGGGTGCCAGCCCCGCACCCGGCAACGTCCTGTGGGGAGACGCACTGGGCCTGATGGGGGGCGTGGCCTGGGGCGCCACTACCGTAGTCGTGCGCACCACGCGGCTGGCCAGCGCACCGGCCACGCAAACGTTGTTGTACCAGTTGGTGGCTGCCTTTGTCATGCTGGTCGCGGCCGCATTCATAACGGGCCAGGCCCGCTTCAATCCCACGCCGCAGGTCTGGGCCAGCCTGGCGTTTCACTCGGTGGTGGTGTCGTTTGCCAGTTTTCTGGTGTGGTTCTGGTTGCTGCGCCACTATCTGGCCTCGCGCCTGGGGGTGTTCTCGTTCCTGACGCCGCTGTTTGGCATTCTGTTGGGCGCCTGGCTATTGTCGGAGCCGATTGAGGCCAGTTTTTTGATCGGTGCTGTGCCGGTGTTGCTGGGCATCGTGCTGGTCAGCGGCGGAGCCTGGGTGACACAAGCCCTGACGGGGAGGAGCAAGCAGACCGGCTAGACTTTGGCAGGAGGCAAAGACATGAAGCCATTGAAGGAACTGCTGGCACAACGCGACACGGTAGCCGCCAGTGAGCTGATGCTGCAGGTGAAAGAGGGTTTGTCCAAAACACCCGCCCAATCCGGCCCCGGCGCGCAGGCGCACCAGCTGGCACTGGATTACTTCCGTCTCGACGAGCGGGCCAGTTTCAGCAGTTTTTCCGCTGCCTTCAAAAAGTACCCGGCTACCGCCCGCACCCTGCTGGAGCTGTGTCGCGCGCAGGGGCTCGACGCCTGGTGCACCCTGATGCAATCGGTGCTGGAAGCCCACCCCAAACCCACCGGCGCTTTCAAGAGTGGCCTGCAAACGCAGATGCAAGCCCCCTCCACCCAGAAAGGTCTGCTGGCCGCCCTGAACGGTTTTGCCAGCGTGGCGTTTGCCAGTGACGGGAGCGAGGCTGACATGGAGCTGTCTCTCGGCTGGCACGCGGTGGAAGACTGTGTGCTGGACCAGCTGGAACGGCATGCGGACATGATGGACTTTGACTGGGGGCCAACGGAACGCGCCAAACGTCAGCAGGCCCGGGAGATCGAGGTGGCCCTGGCGGCGACGCCCGCCGTTGCGATGCTGCAAGCCTTGCTGCAGCGCGCCTGGCCCCAGGTTTTGGCCCAGGCTCCAGAGTGGGACAGGGAGCACGAAGGAGCCCCGGCCGATATCGTGTCCATAGCCGTGCAGCATGTTGCTCCCACCCGGGCGATGGACGCCACAAGCTGTGCACAGCTTGAACAGGTTCCGGCCGCAACGCAGTTACTGGCCGTCTACCGGGCGGTCAACGGTGCCGCCCTGCCGGATTGGGTTCGCACCGCCATACCGTTCGGAGTCATTCCCGGCGACGCCAGCCATTGGATTCTGCCGGTGGAAGGCCCCTTTGCGGGCACGGTGCTGCTGTCCAATGACGACGTCAGCGCCGAGACCTTCCGCTACCGCAGTTTTGATGCCTTTATTGCCACGCTGGTGCGCTTCCCCGAATCCATTCTTGGAAATGGCGGCTACATCAGTTACTTGCCCGCCCAGGGCAGTTATGCCTTGTACCCGGTGGGTTACCAGGCTTCCTCCGCTGACAACCGGGGGTAAGCGGCATGGAGATGTTGCAACAAGGGTTACTGATCGTTGTGCTGGCGGTGGGCGCCCTCGTCGCGGTGATGCTGACCATCATCACGCAGCGACTGGCACGCCTGCGCTGGCAGCGCTCCAGCTGCCATACGCTGCCCCGCGAGGACATACCCGCCGCCGCTCGCTCCATTCTGGACCTGCCTGCTGCAGAGCTGGCCGAACTGGGCTTTGTCTACCGCTACAGCGGTTCGGTCCGCAAGGCCGTGGTCACCCCCACGGACGAGCCCAGCCACTTCGACATGTACCAGCACGCCGATGGCCACACCCACGCCATGGTGTCGCCTGCACCGGTGCCTGACCCCCGCCAGCCCTGCATGATCCAGCTGATCAGCTGCCTGAATAACGGGCGCAACTGGACCACGCTGAACCGTTGCCGCCACCTCTCGCCCATGGATGTGCCGAAGTGGAAGGTCTTTGACGACTATTTGCCGCAGTGGAAGGATGCATGGCAGCGGCATTTGCAGCGCGTGCACGCAGTTGCCCCGGCGGCGCTGTGCACTGATGGCATGGAGGTCAAGCGCCGTCTGGACCAGGCATTTGAGCGGGTGATTCCCCACATGCGCCAGCAGGGCCAACTGGTGCGTGCCGTCGACAGCAAGCACGATCGGTTGACCTGGCGCGCGGCGCTGCGTTTTGCTGTGATTGCACTGGGCGGGCAGTGGCGGGCAGCCTGGGCCGCACGCGGACAGCCGCTGCCGGCGGTGGCGCCGTCCGTCGCGCAAAGCCTCGAAGCAGACCTGAAAGCGTTTGGCGAACAGCTGGCACTTCGCCGCGCGGCCACCAGCAGCGGCAGGAGCAAGCTGATCGTGTTTGCCGTGACAGCCGTCCTGTTTCTGATCGTCGGCGGCTGGTGGCTGTCCTGGAGTTTTGTGCCCGTTCTGCTGGCCGTGGTGGCCCTGCATGAGGGCGGTCATTACCTGGCCATGCGGCTGACCGGTTACCGCAACGTGTCGGTGTTCTTCCTTCCCGGCCTGGGCGGGCTGGCCACCGGCGAAAAGGCCGATGCCACGCCCATGGAAAAGCTTCTGGTGTATCTGGCCGGCCCGGTACCGGGAATCGTTCTGGCGGGGGCCGGATTCTGGGCCAGCTCGGCAGGCTGGTGGCAAGCGCCGGGATGGCTCAACGAATTCCTGATCGCATCCCTGGCCATCAATTACCTCAACCTGCTGCCCATCTCGCCCCTGGACGGCGGGCGTGTGCTGGAGACGTTTGCGTTTGCCCGCCACCCGCGCCTGCGCTTTGGTTTTGCGGCCCTGTGTTGTGGCTTGCTACTGGCTGCTGGCATTGCACTGGACGACATGGTGCTGAAAGTGGTTGCGGTGGTGGTGGCCATCGGGCTTTCGCACCAATGGCGAGTGATGCGGCTGGACCTGGCGGTGCCGCGTGATGACAGCACGGTGCTGGACGAGGCGCAGGCCCTGCAGCGCATCTTTACCAGCCTGCAGGCTGCGCCGTTCAAGGCGTGGTCGTTTGCCATACGCACGGCCGTTGCCACCTCGCTGCTGCCCGAATTGATGGGCCGCAGACCCCGCCGTGCCGAGGCCCTTGCCGGTGCTGTGATTTATGCCGCTTGCCTGCTGGGACCGGTGGCAGCGGCCTTCGTGGCCGTGCCGCAATTGGGCGCTTTCCTGCCTTTTGCCGCACCCATGCTTGCGATGACACCGGACGATGTGGACCCTGAACCAGCTGCGCCGCCGGTGCCCCCACCCACAGACTGGAATGCACGGCTGGCAAACGCTGCCACGCTGCCCAAGGATGAACTTCTGGCGGCGTACACGGGGGCTGGCCAGCAGGCCAATGGCTTTGAAGACCGCACGGCAGCCTTGGGCCACTTCCGTGCTGCATGGCACATTGCCCAGGACTTGCCCGAGCGCGACCTGCGCCGCATCAACGTGCTGGAGGGCCTGGCAACCTCGACAGATTCAGACCAGGAGCAACGCCAGGCACTGAACCACATCGTTCTGGAGTTGACACGACCCCAGGGGGCGGAACGCGCACACGTAGCCAGCGCCAAGGAGCAGTTGTCCTACGCCGACCTGCCAGCGTGCGAACGTGTGGAACTGCTGCGTGACGCGGTGGCACTGCGCTCGGACGGCACATCGGGTCTGGACCCGCGCCTGTCCTACACACGGCTTTCGCTGGCTCAGGCCCTGGATGAAGCCGGTGACGCGGCTGGGGCAGAGGCGGTGCTGCGCTTACGCATTGGCAGCCTGCCGAAGCCCGATGCGGCAGACCGCTCCCGCAAAGGCTTGCAGGCGCGCGTGCAGCAGGCACTGGCTCACCTTGATCTGGCATGGTTCCTGATCGACCATGCGCGTGCCGCCGATGCCCAGGAAGAGGCCCGCCAGGCACTGCAAGTGGTGCCGGCCAAAGTGACTGCAAGCTGGATCCATCCGCAACAGAAAACATTGGAAGCCCTGATCTGGGCGCAATTGCTTTCGCCCCCGACCCCTGCGTTGGCTGCGCAATGGACGGCCTATGACGATGCGATTCGCAGCAACATCGCGGGTTCGCGCAAGATGCTGTTCCAGGAGATCGACCGCGCGCTGGTGGCCCGGGCGCTTCAGGATGCTGGCATGCAGGCAGCTGCAAGAAAGGGTGTGCAGGAGGCACTCTCCAAGATGCCACAGCGCCCGGCCGTGCTGTGCAATCCGCCCCTGCCGGGCAGCAGGACGAACTGGCACCGGTTGCAGCAGGAGAGCAGGCGCCGCATGCTCGCCGAACTGGGCGGGTGTGCACCTGCGTAAGAAAGGCAATGACGGGCATGACGAAATAGGCAACCCGAGTGGTGCGATGCGCCCTAAACTGGGGTTAACCCTGAGGCTTATCCTTCTGGCTGGCCGGACCCCTTGCCGGCGCAGGCGGCCTCCCCCCGCAGCATGCAAAACCAGTCGCAAAACCCTTTTGGCACCCGACCACCGTTTCCCATGCAGCGCTCACCCACAGGTTTGCAGATCCGGGTCGGGTTCGAGATGGAATACGAGTGCCCGGCCCCCACGCCGATGATTCTGGCCCTGAACATCCACTACTCGCGTTCGGGCGACTTGGTCTACCCGGACCACCTCATCACCCAACCATCGGTTCCTGTGACCGCTTATCGTGACTTGTTCGGCAACTGGTGCAGCCGCCTGGTTGCGCCGCAGGGCAAGTTCGTGCTGCGCACGGATGCACTGATCAACGACAGCGGCCTGCCCGATGTGGTGGCGCATGACGCCATGCAAGTGCCGGTGGAGTACCTGCCCGAGTCGACCTTGGTCTACCTGCTGGGCAGCCGCTACGTGGAGACCGACCAGCTGGCCGATATTGCCTGGTCGCACTTTGGCGGCGGCCCCACCGGCTGGGCGCGGGTACAGGCCATTTGCGACTTTGTGCACCAGCACATCACGTTTGGCTACCAGCACGCACGGCGCACCCGCACCGCGTGGGAGGCCTACCGCGAAGGCCAGGGTGTGTGCCGCGACTACGCCCACCTGGCCATTGCCTTTTGCCGCTGTATGAACATTCCGGCGCGCTACTGCACCGGTTACCTGGGTGACATCCGCATTCCCCAGGTGCCTGCGCCGATGGACTTTGCCGGCTGGTTTGAGGCCTACCTGGGCGACCGCTGGTACACGTTTGACGCGCGCAACAACACGCCGCGCATCGGCCGCGTGCTAATGGCTCGGGGGCGCGACGCCTGCGATGTGGCCTTGATCAGCACCTTTGGCCCCAACATCCTGCAGCGCTTTGAGGTGTGGGCGGCCGAGGTTGTCCCGGTGTGATGGGCCTGCCACAATGGCAGCATGCCCTACCAACACCTGCTTGTAACGTCCGACGGACCCATCACCACCGTCACGCTCAACCGCGCCGACAAGCGCAACGCTTTGGCCCTGAATGTGATGCAGGAGCTCACTCTTGCCTTGCGCACCATCGCCAAGACCGAAGCGCGCGGCGTCATCCTGGCGGCCAATGGTCCGGTGTTCAGCGCGGGCCACAACTTTGCCGACATGGCTGGCGCCAGTCTTGAGCAGGCGCGCGAACTGTTTGCCGTGTGCACGGAAATGATGGACACCATCCAGTCCATACCCCAGCCAGTGGTGGCGCGCGTGCACGCGCTGGCGACCGCAGGAGGCTGCCAATTGGTGGCCAGTTGCGATCTGGCGGTGGCGGCGGAAAGCGCGTCATTTGCCATTCCGGGCGGCAAGGCCGGGCTGTTTTGCCACACGCCCCTGGTTGCCATTGCCCGCAACGTGGGGCGCAAACGGGCGCTGGAAATGGCCTTGACGGGTGACGCCATTGACGCCGCCACTGCGGCCGATTGGGGGCTGATCAACAAGGCCGTACCCATCGACCAGCTCGAAGCCGTCACGCTGGATTTGATCCAGCGCGCCACCCGTGGCAGCGCCCTGTCCAAAGACCTGGGCAAGCAGGGCTTTTACCGCCAGGTTGACTTGCCCCAAAAACAGGCCTATACCTTTGCCGTGGAGCGTATGGCCACCGCAGCGCTGCTGCCTGATGGGCAGGAGGGCATTGCGGCGTTCCTGAAAAAGCGGCCGGCGGTGTACACGCAGCAGCCGGGCGACAACGCGCCGGCCTGAGGTTCGGTCGCCTCGCTGTCAGCCTTTGGCGGCTGCCAGAGCCAGCCGCTTGGCGCGCGCCCGGATGTTCAAGGCCTCCACACCCAGCGAGAACGCCATGGCCGCATAGATATAGCCCTTGGGGACGTGCTGGTCAAAGGCTTCGGCAGTCAGCGCCATGCCCACCATCACCAAAAAGGCCAGCGCCAGCACTTTGACTGAAGGGTGGCTGTCGACAAACTCGCCAATCGGCTTGGCGGCTACCAGCATCACGCCAACAGACACAACCACGGCCGCCACCATGACCCCGATCTGGTCCACCATGCCCACGGCGGTGATGACCGAGTCCAGTGAAAACACGATGTCAACGACCGCAATCTGCCCTATGGTGCCCCAGAACAGTTTGGTCCCTGCTGTCTTGAGCGCGACGGCGTCGGCTGCCGGTGGCGCGTCCAGTTCGCGGGCTTCGACCTCAACAAAAATTTCGTGCGACGCCTTGTACAAAAGAAACAGGCCGCCCAACAGCAGCACCAGATCGCGCCCGCTAAAGCCCATTTGCATCACTGTGAACAAATCAGCCGTGAGCCCCATGACCCAGCTCAGCGAAAACAGCAGCAGCAGGCGTGAAACCATGGCAAAGCCCAAGCCCAGCCTGCGCGCCTTGTCCCGTACATCAGCAGGAAGCCTCCCCACCAGAATGGAAATGAAAATGATGTTATCGATGCCCAGCACGATTTCCAGTGCGGTGAGCATGGCGAAGGCAATCCAGAGGTTGGGGTCGAGTAAAAATTCCATGGCTCCTATCCTACGCGTGAAGCAAACGGCATGCACTTTTCGGTTCGCGCGACCCCATCTCGCTTGGGGAGATCGCCAGTCTGCCCGATCAACGGCAATACATTGACAATCGTCAACCGATCCTGGGGATAGAACACGTAAAAAGGGCAGGCGCCCGCTGTCGCGTGCGCCTGGCCCCATTGGGTTCAAGTTTTCGAGGAGTAACGTGGTGGAGGTGGTGTCAACCGCAGGCAAAGATCAGGTCAAGGCGTGGTCATGGCCGTTTGGCACGATCCTGGCGACTATGTCGCTGCTTCTTTTGCTCCCGCTATTTGCTTTTCTGGCATATGGCTTTCAGGCAGAAGCGGACAGAATTCGCGCGCGTGCCGAGTCTGCAGCCATGAATCTGGCGCAGATTTCAGCCCATTCACTGGAGCGCAGTTTGGGGGATACCCAGCAATTTCTGTCCACCCTTGCCGGGCGTGCCAGCGTTCGCGCGCTCGACACGTCGCGGTGTGATCCGGTGTTCAGGGATTTTCAAAAATCCCATCCCGGATTCACTGCCCTGACCACCACTACGCTGGATGGGCTTCTGGTTTGCAGCTCACTGGACGCCAGTGCTGCGCGACCCGTTCTAAAGACTTCACTGGCTGGGGGAGACCGTGTGGGCGCACCGCGATTCTCGGTCGGGCGGGCGCAAAAGGGTTTCATGACCGGGCGCTGGGTGCTGCCTGTCAACCAGGCTGTGCTGGACGACACCGGAACCGCAAGAGGCAATATTGCCGCGTGGCTGGATCTTGTCCGGCTCAGCCCGCTCAACGAAAGCGTGCTGAACCGGTTGCCCAAGGACACGGTGAGCACGCTGTTTGACGACGATGGTGTTGTGCTGGCCCGCTCCCGTGATGCTGAAAAGTGGGTGGGAGTGAACCGAACCGGCTTTCCCCAGGCTACCCAGGCGCTCAAGCAGCGTGAGGGTTTTTTCGAAGTCACCTCACAAACCGACAGCATCGAAAGACTTTACGCCGTCAGGCCGGTGGAGGGAACACATTGGGTCATCTCGGTAGGTATACCCACCCTGGCCATGGACGCCGAGCTGGCGCGGGCGCGGATCCAGGGTGTTGCTCTCTTCTGCGGTGCGCTGATGTTTGCAGCGACGCTTTTCTGGTTGGGACGTCGTTATGTGGTGCGACCCATTCAGAAGGGGGCCGACGTCGCACGAACCGTGCAGGCCGGAAACCTGAGCGCACGGGTTCAGCTGGCCGATGTGGGGCACATTCGCGAATTCAAGGGCATTGCCGTTCGTTTCAACCGCATGCTGGACGCTATGGAGGTGCAGCACGAGAAACTGGCCCGAAGCGAGGAGGAGCTGCGAACCCTGTTCAACGAAATGCTCACCGGCTTTGCCTTGCATGAGATCATTTGTGACGATGCGGGGAAGATGGTTGACTACCGTTTTGTGGCAGTGAACCGCGCCTTTGAAGAGATGACGGGATTGCGTGCAGCCGAGGTGCTCGGCAAGCGGGTGCTGGAGGTACTGCCTGACACCGAGAGCATCTGGATGGAGCGCTACGGGCACGTTGCGCTGACGGGCGAGTCGGCCGCGTTCGAGAGTTTCAGCGTGGCACTGAATAAAACCTACGAGGTCAAGGCATACCGCACGCGCCCCGGCCAGTTCGCGGTGATGACACACGATGTGTCCGCACGGATTGCCGCAGAGCGGGAACTGGCTCGCGAGCGGGCCTTGTTGCGGCGAGTGATTGACACCATTCCCGACCTGATTTTTTTCAAGGATGCGACGGGTCGCTACATGGGTTGCAACAAGGCGTTTGAAGCCTTTGCGGGTCGTGATGAGCAAGCCCAGGTCGGCAAGACGGACTTTGACTTCTTTGACCACAAGACGGCCAGCTTTTTCCGCGAGCAGGACCGCCGCATGATGGAAAGTGGGGAAACCCGGCAGAACGAGGAGTGGGTGACCTATCCCGATGGACGGCAGGTTCTGCTCAATACCGTGAAGACACCGTTTGGAAATGCGCACGGCGAAGCGGTTGGGGTGCTGGGCATCAGCCGCGACATCACAGCCCAGTTCCAGACGCAATCGGACCTGAAGGCACGCGACGAAACGTACCGTGCCATGCTGTCAACGGCGGTCGACGGGTTCTGGATTGTCGACAACCATGGACAGGTTATTGAGGTCAATGAAGCCTATGCCCGCATGTCAGGCTACACGCGCGAAGAATTGCTGGGCATGGCGATTTCGAAAATTGACTGTATTGACTCACCCTCGGTTGTCGCCGCACGCACGCAACGTATCGTTGCCAACGGAAGTGATGTGTTTGAGTCCCAGCATCGCCGCAAAAATGGTGCGGTATGGCCCGTTGAAGTCAGTGCAAATTTCTGGCCTGAGCAAGGTCGGCATTTTGTCTTTATACGTGACATCACGCAGCGCAAGCTGGCCGAAGCGCAACTGCAACAGGCTGCAGAGGTGTTCGAGAACACGCAGGACGGCATGATGGTGACCGATCTGAACGATGTCATCGTCCGCGTCAACCGTGCCTTTACCGAGTTGACGGGTTACACCGAGGCCGAAGCGCTGGGACAGAAGCCGTCGATGCTGACATCGCCACAGCAGGATCGCAGTGTCTTTGCCGCCATGCGGAAAGATCTCGCACAAAAAGGCCGCTGGAAAGGGGAGATCACCAACCGGCGCAAGAGCGGCGAAGACTTCCCGCAGTGGATGACCATTTCCTCGGTCCACGACGCTGCGGGCAAGATTAGCCACCGGGTCTCCACCTTCACCGATATATCGCTGCTGAAAGAAGCGCAGGCCAAGGTACACAACCTGGCATTTTTTGATCCGTTAACCCAGTTGCCGAACCGTCGTCTGTTGCTGGATCGCCTGCACCGGGCCGTGGCGTCCAGCGCCCGACGCAAGACTTGCGGAGCGGTGCTGCAAATTGACCTGGACCACTTCAAGCTGCTCAATGAAACCGAAGGTCATGAAGTGGGCGATCAGCTTTTGCTGGACGTAGCGCGCCGTTTAATGGGTTGTGTGCGGGACCAGGACAGTCTGGCCCATCAAGGCGGCGATGACTTTATCGTCATTCTGGAGGACCTGGGCCACGAACTGCACGAGGCAGCCACGCGCGCAGAAATGGTTGCCGAGAAAATTTTGCAGTCTTTGCGCGAGCCCTACCAGCTGGGCTCCATTGGCTACAACAGCCAGGCGAGCGTGGGCATCGCCATTTTTCATGCCCAGGAAGACAGCGCTGAAGAAGTTCTCAAGCGCGCGGATACCGCCATGTATCGGGCCAAGGCTGATGGCCGCAATACCGTGCGCTTTTTTGACCCCGCCATGCAGGCCGCGCTGGAGCACCGCATCAAGCTGGAACTGGAGTTGCGCCAGGCGCTGCCGGGCAATGAGTTGCAGCTGTATTACCAGGCGCAGGTTGACAGTGTGGGCCGCGTGGTCAGTGCAGAGGCACTGATTCGCTGGGTGCATCCGGTGCGCGGTCTGGTGTCGCCCGTGCAGTTCATCCCCCTGGCAGAGGAGTCGGGGTTGATTCTGCCCATTGGCACCTGGGTGCTGGAAACCGCCTGTGCACAGATCAAAGAGTGGGAGAAGAAGGAATCCACCCGCGAGCTGCAGCTGGCTGTCAATGTAAGCGCACGTCAGTTCCGCCAAACCGACTTTGTGGCCATGACCCGTGGCATCATCGAACAAAGTGGCATTGATCCGCGTTACCTGAAACTGGAAATGACCGAGAGCATGGTGATCGACAACGTCGCCGATACCATTGAGAAAATGCACAAGCTGAAAACCCTGGGGCTGACCTTTTCGATGGATGACTTTGGCACCGGCTATTCGTCATTGGCCTACCTCAAACGCTTACCGCTGGACCAGCTCAAGATCGACCAGTCGTTTGTGCGCGACATCAGCAATGACCCCAATGACGCCGCCATCGTGCAAACCATCATCACCATGGGCAATACGCTGGGCATGAATGTGATTGCCGAAGGCGTTGAAACCCAGGAGCAGCTTAATTTTCTGCGCCTGCACGGCTGCGCAACCTACCAGGGCTATCTGTTCAGCCGCCCCGTGCCACTGGCAGACTTTGAACAGTTGCTGGAGCGCCAGGCGTCCCTCAATCTCGCGCCGTAGCCATCAAGGCTGCAAAGCCAATGAAGATGCCCCCGGTCAACCGGTTGAAGGCGCGCATGACCGAAGCGCGTTGCAGGTAGCTGGATAGCCGCTTGCCGCTGACGGCGTACACAAAATACCAGGCCACCTCGATGACGGTAAAAGTGGTGAGCAAAACTGCGAACTGGGGCAGTTTGGCCATGTCCGGGTTGATGAACTGCGGAAAGAAGGCCGCCGCAAACAGTATCGCCTTGGGGTTGCTGGCCGCCACCAGAAAGGCTTGCCGGTAAATGGTGCTGTTCTGGACCGTCACCGATGACCCGGCGCCGGATGCGTTGGCCGCGCCTTTATCCGCTAAGTCATGCACCGGCGAACGCCAGCATTTGACGCCCAGATACGCCAGGTAAGCGGCACCAGCCAGACGCAGGGCGTCAAACACGGCGGGGAAGGTCTGTAGCAAGGCACCCAAACCGGCGGCCGAAATGCTCATCATGGCCAGCAAGGCCGTCATGCAGCCCAGCATGGCGACTACGGCGGCGCGCATGCCGTGGCGCGCGCTGATGGTCATGATGAACAGCATGTTGGGTCCGGGGGTGGCAGACACCACAAACGTCATCACGACAAACAGCCACCAGATGCTCAAACCCATACGATTCCTTCACTGCGCAAAATGCCAAGGCTACCAGAGTGGGGCCAACCCTCGTGCGCAGGCATGGAGACCCCTTTGCGCTAAAGTGCCACCCACAAACACGGAGATTTGCCATGCACCCAGAAACCATGAAACACAAAGCCAGCCTGTGGGAGGGCGCGATTGGCACCTCGCGCCACATTACCGATGTGCACTGGGAGGGCGATATCACCCAGCAGGAGTTGATGGATGTTGCCAACCAGATCACGGCCGACTGGCAGACCCTTGACCTGGAGCTGGACCCCGCGCATCCGAACCATGGCCAGACTTACCGTCTTCACAAGAACTGGCCCAGCGCCGATGACGAAGCCTTAGCGTTGGACCTGCTGGAAGCAGAGGATGAACTGGAAGGCCATTACGTCTGGGTGCATTGCTGCAAGCATGTCTTTGATGAAGCGGCAGAGCTGGAAGATGCGTCCGGGCGCGCTTACCGCCAGGTGTTCAACACCATCATGTTTGTGACAGAGTTCACCACCTTCGACGAGATTGCCGAGCAGTGCGACGACCACTTTGGCGAGGGTGCATGGGACGAGTATGAGCTGTATCTGGACGACGAATTGCCCCCGCCAGTGGCAACTTACGACTGAAGTCTTCAGAGGCCGCTGTTTGCGGCTATCCGTTCAGTCGACCGATTTCGGGGGCAGTGCACCACCCGCCGGGGAGCGGACCTCGTGGGCTTGGACATCCACGATATCCGCATCTGTTGCAGCAGCGGCACCCTGTTTTGACCATCCACCCGGGCGAAACTGTTGTGCTGCATGGTTGAAACGGGAAAACGTGGTTACAACGGCGGGCTTGCGGCCGGTCAGCAGGAAGCGGATGACGGCCACCAGAACAGCCAGAAGTCCGATGCAAAGCACACCCAGCACAAAAATGGCCGTGAGTGCCAGCAGGGCTAGCTTGACGGCGCCCCGCAGGATGCCGCCAACGAAATCAGCGAAAAAATTCATGCGCTCATTGTGCCTGTACCGCCTAAGTCCACACAAGCTTCTGCTGAAATGGGTGCTTTCAGCGCACTAGGCGGTAGTACTGGCGCAGCACCAGCGAAGAGAGTTTGAGCGGAGCATTGCGCACAACCACTGGCACCCACGGTGGTGCGTTGAGTGAAAAGCGCGTAGACCCGCGAATGAGAGGGCGAAGCCAGCCGGGTGTGGCGATGGGGCGGCGGGTATTGGGCATGGTGCGATCAGGGTGTGTGATGCCTCGATTGTGGGCGCAACGGCAAGACCTTGTGTTGCGCCCACCATCGGGGCGCAGCACAACAGTCCCAATCGGGAGGCGTTCACCATGGCAATGCCCGAACAAGTCAAAGGCGCCACTTCGCACGTCACCCCCATCGAGAAAACCTGCTGTCACTTCATAGGCCGTTTGTTCGGGATGGTGCGGCTGAAGCAGGACTTGCGGCTGTGCTGAACAATGCGGGCGAACCGGGGGCTGAATCTTCATGGCCCTGTAGCGCGGGTTTCATTCGGCCCCTGAAAATTCCCCTACAGAGTGGGCGCTTCACACGGGCTCAATTTGTGAACGCATGCGCCGCATGCAATGCCAGGTTGTCCAGCGCAACGGCGGCTTGTGATGCCAGGGCTTCGACCCACGTCACCATTTCATCGGAGAAAGGGATCACCGCATCGGTGTCAGTGTCCAGCTTGTTGATGAACTGCAAGACACCCAGCACATAGCCTTCGCGCGGCATCAGCGGCACCGTCAACATGGAAACCGTTCGGTAGCCAGTGTGGGAGTCGAATCTGCGCGTGCCACTCAAATCAAACCGCGTCTCCGTGTACACATCGTCAATGCGGACCGCCTGCTGGTTCAGGGCACACCAGGTGGATGCATAGCGGTCATTGGGTCGCCCGGTTGCGGGGTCATAGAGCGCGATTTCGCTGTCGGGAAGACTATCGGCACGGGTGCGCATGCAAAAGCTAAGCGAGTTCTGGGGTGTCACCCGGTACATGGTGGCAGCATCGCAGTGCAGGATGCGTCGCCCCTCAAACAGAGTGTGGCGAACCAGCGTGTCAGGATTCTTGATCTTGGACATCAGCAGGCCGTTTTGAATCAGCATATTGAGCTTGGACGTTCGCTCGGCCACTTCGCGCGCCAGGTTGCACTGCGTATCCTGGCCCGACTTGTAAATGGTGCGAATGGTCAATAGGTTTCTGATGCGCAGCCCCACATCAACCGGGTCAATCGGCCGGGTAAGGTGGTCATTGGCACCCGCCAGCAGTGCCGCGTTGCACAGCTCGGGGGCGTTAGCGTCGCTGATGGCAAGGATAGGTAGCTCGGCGGCAGAGAATTTTTTGCGGATAAAGTAAATGCTTTTCAACCCGTCCAGATGCGGCATGCGCACGTCAATCACCAGCGCGGCGTAGGTACCGGCGGCTGTCAGAGTTGCCATCAGGTTGCGTGGATTGGTGACCACCGTGACGGCGGTGTAGCCAATGCTCTTGAACAAGCCGACCACATCGGCGGCGTCTAGTTCGGAGTCGTTAAAAACCAGCAGTCGCCGCTTGGCATGTTCGGGTAGCGCTTCGTGTTTTGATTTCATGTTGGGGATCACGATTCTATTTGTAGCGCTAGCGCACACGTGAGCGCTCGAACAAGGGCATCACCTTGGGCAGGTTGGCCTCAATGTCGGCAATCCGACTTTTGCCCGAGGGGTGTGTGGATAGCCACTGCGGCGGCGCGCCCTTGCTGGCTGCCCCCATCTTTTGCCACAAGGTCACGCCTGCGCGTGGATCGTAACCAGCCCTGGCAGCCAGTTCCATGCCGACCAGATCGGCTTCGGATTCGTCTTCGCGGCCAAACTCCAGGGTCAACAAATTGGCACCACCACTGGCAAGGCCATCGGTGATACGCGGGTCTATGCCAAAGAAACTGGCCGCCAGCGCGCCGCCAATGCGGGCGGCACCGTGGGTGACGGCGCTTTTTCCCATACGTTCGCGGGCGTGCTCGCGCAGCGCGTGGGCAATTTCGTGGCCCATAACCATCGCTACTTCGTCGTCGGTCAGCTTGAGTTGCTGCAGGATACCGGTGTAGAAAGCAATCTTGCCACCCGGCATGCAGTACGCGTTGATCTGGTTGGAGTCAATCAGGTTAACTTCCCACTGCCAGGTGCTCGCGCGCGGGTTCCACTCCATGGCAAACGGAGTGATTTTCCTGGCAATGGCGCGCAGGCGCACCACCTGAGGGTTGTCTTTGGGCACCAGGGCACGTTTGCTGTCGGCCTGGGAGAGAACCTGCAGGTATTGCTGCGCGGCTGACCGCTCCACCTGTTCAGCCGGGACCAGCTTGGCAAACGAGGAGTTCTTGCCCACCTCCACGCCCTCCCGCGCCACGGATGGCAAGCTTGCACCAAGCAGGCAAACTGCCAGTAAAAAAGTGAGTGGCCACGACGCCGCGCACCCGGACCTGATTGTGAAGTAGGTAACTGTCATGACGGTATTATTCCTCGATGACCACACCAACGCCCGACACCCCTCCATCGGCTGACAAGCCCACCTGGCTTGACACCATGAAGGTGTACTTGGAGCCTGCCTCGCTGCGCATGCTGTCACTGGGTTTTTCCGCTGGGCTGCCGTTGGCCTTGGTATTTGGCACTTTTTTCTTCTGGCTGCGCGAGGCCGGCATTGACCGCACCACTATTGGTTACCTGAGTTGGGTGGGCATGGCCTACACCTTCAAGTGGACCTGGTCACCGTTGGTGGACCGCATGCCCATCCCGCTGCTCACCCGCGCTCTGGGTCGGCGGCGCAGCTGGCTGGTGGTATCACAATTGGCCATAGCTGCCGGTCTTGTGGGCATGGCCTTTAACGACCCCAAGCTGTCGCTGGCGCCTGCGGTGTGGTGTGCGATTGCGGTTGCCTTCGGCTCGGCCACGCAGGATATTGCACTCGATGCCTTCCGCATTGAGTCGGGCGACAGCGAGCACCAGGCGGCCTTGTCGGCGACCTACCTGGCCGGCTACCGCCTTGCGATGATCTGGTCGGGCGCTGGTGCGCTGGTGCTGGCGGCCCGCGCCGAGGTGCCCGACGCGGCGCTGTACCAACACGGCGCCTGGCAGACCGCCTATCTGGTCATGGCGGCCAGTATGTTGCCGGGGCTGCTGACGGTGCTTTTGTCAAAAGAACCCGCCCAGCGCGCCATACCGGCCAGCCGCAATGCGCTGGAGTGGTTCAGGGGCGCGATGCTGGATCCCTTTGCCGACTTTCTGAAGCGCTACGGGCGCAGAGCGTTGGTGATCCTGGCGTTGATCGCGGTCTACCGCATCAGTGACGTGGTGCTGGGCATCATGGCTTACCCGTTCTTCGTCGACCTGGGCTTTACCAAGGAGGAAGTGGCTGCTGTCAGCAAGGTCTATGGTGTCATCATGACCCTGCTGGGCGCCTTTGTGGGTGGTGCCCTGGCGTTGCGTCTGGGCGTGATGCGGGTGCTGATGTTGGGCGCCTTGCTGAGCGCGGCGAGCAATCTGCTCTACGGCTGGCTGAGCAGCCGCGGGCACGACCTGGGCGCGCTGGTGTTCGTTATTTCTGCCGATAACCTTGCGGGCGGTCTCGCGACCTCGGCCTTCATTGCCTACATGTCGTCACTGACCAATGTGAATTACTCGGCAACCCAATACGCTCTGTTCAGTTCCATGATGCTGCTCCTGCCCAAGTTTCTGGCGGGCTATTCGGGCCTGTATGTGGACCACTTCGGCTATACCAGCTTCTTCACGGTAACCGCTATGCTGGGCGTTCCCGTGCTGGTCCTTGTAGGGATTGCTTCGCGCATGAAATAGGCCTCAATGCCACGTGAAATGTGCGCAAATAGCTACATAATTGATAGCAAATCAGCGCTCCATTCATTCGCCACTACCCGTGAAACGGCGCAGCGCTAGGGCTATGTTTACGGAACTTTACAGCCGCTACAAGCCACGCGCACATGCCTGCGGGCAGGCAGCGCTAGACTGCCACCATGAACCAGCACCTTTTGATGATTGAGGACGATGCCCGCCTGGCGGCTATGGTGGCGCAGTATTTGCAACAATCCGGCTACACCGTCAGCTGCGCTGGCGATGGGCATAGCGGGTTGGAGTCGCTCGCCAACCCGGCAAAAGGAACGTCCACCGATTTGGTGATTCTGGATTTGATGCTGCCCGACATGGATGGCCTGGAAGTGTGTCGCCGCATTCGCGCGCTTCCGTCGGGCTTGGCCCAGACACCCGTTTTGATGCTCACCGCCAAGGGCGATGCCATGGATCGCATCATTGGTCTGGAAATTGGTGCCGATGACTACCTGCCCAAGCCGTTTGAGCCGCGTGAACTGCTGGCGCGCATTCGTGCCGTACTGCGCCGCCGTGGCGAAAGCCCAACCACCGAAAATTTGACACTGCGGTTTGGCTCTTTGGAAATTGACCGCGATGCCCGTAGCGTCAGCGTGGCCGGCGTGTCCTGCGACCTGACCTCCTACCAGTTTGACCTTTTGGTGACCCTGGCTGAACGTGCCGGAAGGGTACTGACACGGGACCAGATCATGGAAACCGTGCGGGGTCGTGAACTCGACGCCTTTGACCGCTCCATAGACGTGCATATGGGCCGCATCCGTGCCGCCATTGAGGCCGATGCCAAAGCCCCCAAGCGCATTCTGACGGTGCGCGGTGTGGGCTATGTGTTTGCCCGTCAGCAGGATTGAGCTCCGCACCGTCTCCGAAACCAACCCATGAACCGCCTCTACCTGCGCATTTGGTTGGCTGTTGTACTTGCCGTTGCGGTGCTGACCTTTCTGGTGGGCTGGGCCTGGCGTATGGCCGCAGATGCGCCCTTGCGCGAGGTGGTGGCCCGCAATCAGGCGGGCGAAGTCATTGGCCATGGCCATGCCAGGATGAGACGCCCTCCCGGTGAGCCGGGCTCGGGTATGCAGCCGGGCGAACCAGGCTTGCGGCGCCTGCCCCCATCGTCTGATGGCGAATTCAGCGCTGGGGACGGACCCGATCACCCGGTAAGGGGACGTTTTGGTGCAGGCCCTGAGTTTGATGTGCGTATGCAGGATGGCCAGACCATTCACATTCATTTGCCGCGTCCGCCGCAATCCAGCTGGCGAGCGCCATTCGGTTTCTTCTGGACGCTGGGGCTGGTCGGCATTGCCGTGGCGTTGGCAACTTACCCCATCGTGCGCCGCCTTACGCGCCGGCTCGAAACCTTGCAACACAGTGTGCAGCAGTGGGGGGACGGCGACCTGAGCGTGCGCGTCCCTGTCGCGGGCGACGACGAAGTGGGGTTTTTGGCAACCCGCTTTAACCACGCCGCACAGCAGATTGAGACCTTGGTGAAGACGCGCGACGCGCTGTTGGCCTCACAAAAATCGCTGTTGGCCAATGCATCGCACGAGTTGCGTTCGCCGCTGACGCGCATTCGCATGGGACTGGAATTCATGGCTGGCACGAACGATGGTGCCGCAGCCCATGCCAAAGACGAAATTACCCGCAACATTGGCGAGCTGGACCAGTTGATTGATGAAATTTTGCTGGCTAGTCGCCTGGACGCCAAAGAGGCTGACCTGGGCACCGTCGAACCGGTCGATCTGATCGGCCTGGCCGCAGAGGAGTGCGCGCGTACAGAAGCTACTTTGGATGTGCAGGTATCCGGTGGCGAGATGCTTGTACCAGGCGTGAGTAAATTGCTGCGCCGTGCTGTGCGCAACCTGCTGGAGAACGCCCGCCGCCACGCCAACGGCAGCGCCACATTGACGCTATCTGTGCAGGGGGTTGAAGCCCGCATCTGTGTGTGCGACAACGGCCCAGGCGTGCCCGATTCCTATCAAGAACGTATTTTTGAACCTTTTTATCGCATTCCCGGTGCATCCGAGCGCGATGGCGGCATGGGTTTGGGTTTGGCATTGGTCAAATCCATCGCCTTGCGCCATGGCGGGTCGGTGCAATGCAGCAATCGGGAAGACGGAGGAGCCTGCTTTGAAATCCGACTCCCTTTGTCAACCCATCCGGCTTAAAAAACCTGGCCTGGATGACGGTAAACGTGTGTTTCTTCACGCTTTTGAAAAGACTTGTTCGTTTTTCACACAAATGGGGGATACCCCCCCATTCCCGTCGGTCGTACAGTTCATCCAGCTGCTGTCACAGTTCAAAAGGATAGAAGACCAAGGTGCATAAATCTTGGCTTCCAAACGATCCAACGACGTCCCCCCTTGGGGGACTTTTACAAAGCCACCTCACGGTGGCTTTTTTTTCGGAAATTACAGGAGTGGAAGCACGTCGTGCGGTTGAATATCGACCAGGCAGCGCGTATGGCCCAGCGGGCACTCGCGCCTGAAGCAGGGTGCGCAGTCCAGCGGTGGCTGGTAGCAGGCATCATTTTTGAGCCAGACCACATGTGCCAGAGTATTCAGTGGTGGCGTGTGAAGCGGGCTCGATGAGCCAAAAATAGCGACCTGCGGTACATCCAACGCAGCAGCCACATGCATCAGCCCCGAGTCGTTGCTGACCATGGCTTTGGAGGCAGCAATCACTGCCAACGCCTGATCCAGTGATGTGCGTCCCGACCAATCCAGGCAATGACCCGGACGAACCGCATTCACCGTATGGGCGATGCCAGCACATAGCGCTGCTTCCTTGACCGAGCCCAACAAGACTACAGGCAAAGCCAACTGCTCTGCCAGTACGGAAAAGTGATTGGCGGGCCAACGTTTGGCCGGTCCAAATTCTGCCCCCGGGGCAAACACAAAGTAACTCTGAGGATGCAGACGCAGCGCCGTCAACGCAGCATCCATGGCTGGCCCAGATAGCTGCAGGCGGGGACGGTCGCCCGCCACATCGGCGTCACCACTGAGTGCAGAGTAAAACGCGACCATGGGAGGTCGCTCTCCGGCACTTGGGTTTGGCAGTCGCTGAGTGAGGACACCGTAGCGGGACTCGCCGTGATAGCCCACGCGCCTGGCAATACCTGCCCACCACGGCAACAAGGCGCTCTTGAGGGAATTGGGGCAAACGTAGGCGGCATCAAACCGGCCACGCAACTGGCGCGCAAGGCTGAGGCGGTTTCTCCACTGCAAGCCACCGTGGGCAAATGGCAACGCTATGACTTCGGCTACCTGTGGCATGGCCCGGTACACCGGTGCCACCGACGGAAGCGCTCCCACCGTGAGCACTTCACCGTGCGACTGCAAACGCCGCAGCAACGGCTCGGTCATGACCGCGTCCCCAATCCACTGGGGCGCAATGACCAGAGAAGAAGTCAAGACCGGGGCCGCTCAATGCCCGTGAAAATGTTCGCCATCCTTGAGTTTGTACACAGTGCCGCAGTAGGGGCACTTGGCCTCACCGGACTTGCCTACGTCCAGAAAAACGTTGGGATGCGTATTCCAGGTTTCCATTTTGGCCAGCGGGCTCGGGCACATGATTCCACCCTGGTGGTTCAGGTCTTTGGCCAGGAGTTCGATTTTCATTTCAGTTGACTTTCGTAAGCCAGTGGGCGTATTTGGGATTGCGTCCGTTGACGATGTCAAAGAACGCGCTTTGGATTTTTTCGGTGACAGGACCCCGGCTACCGACATAACCCGCCTTGCCGAGTTCGATGCGGTCTAGTTCGCGGATAGGGGTGATCTCGGCTGCAGTGCCGCTGAAGAACGCCTCGTCGCTGATATAGACCTCATCGCGGGTGATGCGCTTTTGCACCACTTCGATTCCGAGGTCCTTGCAAATATGCAGCACCGTGTTGCGGGTGATGCCATTCAACGCACCAGCGGACAGGTCCGGCGTGTAGACCACACCATCCTTCACCACAAAAAGGTTTTCTCCGGCACCTTCAGACACGAAACCGCTGGCATCCAGCAACATGGCTTCGTCATAGCCATCGTCGGTGGCTTCCATGTTGGCCAGAATGGAGTTGGTGTAGTTACTCACTGCTTTGGCCTGCGTCATGGTGATGTTGACGTGGTGGCGGGTGTAGCTGGAAATCTTGACGCGGATACCGCGCTTCATGCCTTCTTCACCCAGATACGCACCCCAAGGCCACGCAGCAACCATCAGGTGGATGGTATTGCCTTTGGGCGAGACACCCAGCTTCTTGTCGCCGATCCAGGTCAGGGGACGCAGGTAGCCCGACTCCAGCTTGTTATCGCGAATCACCGCTTTTTGCGCTTCGTTGACCTGATCCTTGGTGAAGGGAATCTGCATGCGCAAAATTTTGGCACTGTTGAAGAGTCGGTCGGTGTGCTCTTCCAGGCGGAAGATTGCTGTGCCGCCTTCACCGTTATAAGCCCGCACGCCTTCAAAAGCGCCGCAGCCATAGTGCAGCGTGTGGGTCAGGACGTGAATCTTGGCGTCGCGCCAGTCCACCATCTGGCCATCCATCCAGATTTTTCCGTCGCGGTCGGACATTGAGGGAGGCAAAGGGCTCATGGCATGTTTCCTTGGGGTCGTTGTCTTGGAAACGCTGATTTTACGACCCTGGCGAACCCAACACTCGATCGCCCAGGCGCGGGTCCGTCAAGCGCGGATCAACTCCCAATGGGCAAGCTTGCCCTGGGCAAACGTGCAGCACACGGTGGCATTGGCATCGTCCGTCCACTGGTATTGCTCGTTTGCCGCATCCGGTTCACCCAAACGCTGGCCCAAAGCCCGTGTGTGGGCCAGAACTTGCAATAGTGTCATGCCACGCGACAGCCGGGAGTGCAGCATCACCGCGTTGGCAACCGTGCCAACAGGCCGGGCTGCCGCGCGCTGCAAGACCTTCAACATACGGGTCATGTGCAACAGCGCCCACATCACGACGCCACCGGCTGCAAGAGCGAGCCCTGCCAGACCGTAGGCGCGATAGGCAAAAAAACCAAGGCCTATGAGCACGATCACCGCGCAGACCGTCTTGAGCGCATTCCATGGCATATTCATGAGACGCATTGTCTAACCCAATCCGCGCACGATTTCCATCGCTTGCTCCACCCGTTCCACAGCGTGAATCGTCAACCCCTCAAACTCTTTGGCATGGGACTTCTTGGGCACATTGGCCTTGGGCACCACTGCCACGGTAAAGCCCAGCTTGGCGGCCTCTTTCAAGCGCTCCTGGCCGCGCGGGGCAGGGCGAACTTCGCCAGCCAGCCCCACTTCACCAAAGGCAAAGAAGCCCTTGGGCAAAGGCTTGCCGCGCAGGCTGGAGGTGATGGCCAGCAGCACCGCCAAGTCGGCAGCGGGCTCGCTGATGCGCACACCACCCACGGCGTTGACAAACACATCCTGGTCCATGCAGGCCACACCGGCATGGCGATGCAGTACCGCCAGCAGCATGGCCAGGCGGTCACGGTCCAAGCCCACACTGAGGCGCCGGGGGCTGGGCCCGCCACTGTCAACCAACGCCTGAATCTCCACCAGCAGCGGGCGGGTTCCCTCCAATGTGACCATGACGCAACTGCCAGGTACCGGTTCGGCATGCTGGCTCAGAAAAATGGCACTGGGGTTGCTGACGCCTTTGAGCCCTTTTTCGGTCATGGCGAATACACCGATCTCGTTGACCGCACCAAAACGGTTTTTGATCGCGCGCACCAGGCGAAAGCTGCTGTGCGTTTCGCCTTCAAAGTAGAGCACAGTGTCTACCATGTGTTCCAGCACGCGCGGCCCGGCCAGCGCACCTTCCTTGGTCACATGGCCGACCAATACGATGGCGGTGCCGCTGGACTTGGCACACCGCGTCAGATGGGCGGCGCATTCCCGCACTTGGGCCACCGAGCCGGGCGCCGAGGTAAGCTGGTCGGAATACACGGTCTGAATGGAGTCAATGACCGCCACGTCGGGCTGCAGTGCGTCTATGGTGGCGAGTATTTTGTCCAGCTGGATTTCAGCCAGCACTTTGACCTGACTGGCAACCAATCCCAAACGGCGTGAACGCAGCGCCACCTGGGCGCCACTTTCTTCACCCGTGACGTAAAGAGTGGACTCCCCACCGCGCTGCAGTGAGTCCAGCGCCTGCAACAGAAGCGTGGATTTGCCAATGCCAGGGTCGCCGCCGATGAGAACTACAGCGCCCTCGACCATGCCACCGCCCAGCACCCGATCCAGCTCGTCCTGGCCCGTGGGCATGCGCTGCACGGCGGTGGCGTCAATATCGGCCAGTACCGACACTTCAGCGGTTTTGGCGAGCGACTGAAATTGGGATGTGTAGCGATTCTTTCCCGGCGCAGCTGCGTCGGCTACCGACTCAATTAGCGTGTTCCATGCCGCGCAGCTGGGGCATTTGCCCAGCCACTTGGGGCTGGTGCCACCGCATTCGGTACAGGTGTAGACAGTTTTTTCTTTGGCCATACACCCATCATACTGGATGCAATCACAGGGCTTTGATTCTCGCACGCGCCTTGCGTACCTTGTCAATACTGAGCGTCACACGCACGTTTTCTGCTGTGACGGCTGCCGCTATGGCGCAGGCCGGGGTGGTGGTCTCCCTGCAGGGGTTATTACCCAGAGCCACGCCATCTTTGTCCAGAATGCTGATCACCCATGGCGTGTTGGCGCGCTCGCCCCGCTGCACCGACAAAGCGGTTTCACCGTTGGCCAGCTTCACATAGGTTCCGGGCGGATAAAAACCCGCTGCCTGCGCCATGGCAGATCCCACACCCAAGCCGATACCTTCGGCCCCCATCACCATGGACTTGACCGCTTTCACGGGAGACATGGATACCCGCGTCTTGCGCCCCGCCATCTTGGCAATGAAGCTGTCTGCCATGGCAAGCACACGGCGCGCCAGCACCATGCTCTCCAATCCCTGATCGGTGGCGGGGTCATGGTGCCAGCGTACGAGGTCCAGCACTTCGGGGTCGTCAAAACCAAAGCCCTGCAGAATATCGACGCTTTTGCCGGGATGCTCCTGAATCAACTGGCGCTGCCAGTCGGTGGGTGCCGAGTTCTGGCGCGCCAGACTATCCTGGTCGCGCGCCATGCCAATATTCATGAGCAGCGATGCATGGATCAATGCCTCCCGGTGGGATTGGGCCATGACCAACTTGCGCGCCGTCAGCTGACCCACCACGGCGCATAGTAGCGCGTGGGTTGCGCAGTACCCGAGGGTGGTGTCGGCCAAAGCCTGAAAGAGACAAAACAGGCTGTCATCGGGATCGTCCTGAAGCAGATCCATGGCCTTTTTCTCAATGCCGGCCAGCCGCTCCATCGGATTGATGGCCAACCCGCCCTGGTACAGAATCCCGCGCAATACCTCCTGCAAGTCGAGCCATCCGCCATCGAGCTGTTGACTAACGATGTAGTCACTCTGACGAATTTCACTGGGCATGGGCAGCCTGCTCACCTCTTGCACGTCCACTCCCTGACTCAGCAGCGTGTGCACCGCACGCTCATAACTGCGTTGCCAGGCCATTGCATCCGCTGGGGTAGACGACGCGTTGTGCGCGTGCAGTTTGTTGCGGTGGTCTTCGGAAACGACGGGCTGTCCCTTGCGCAGCAGCAACTGGCCCGAAGCGCTCCATACATCGACCGGCAACGGTTGTCCCACAGCCAGCATGGCCACGGGAATGGGAACGTACTTCATGCTGCAACCTCCACCGGAACCCGGCTTGCCAAACCACACATCAGCTCGTAGCCCACGGTCTGGGCACAGGCAGCTACTTCATCAATTGACAGCACGGCACCATTGGCAGCTTTTCCCCAAAGGGTCGCCACACTGGCCGACCCCGCTTGGGGAACGGGCGTAAGGTCCACCGTGATCATGTCCATGCTCACCCGCCCCACGGTGCGGGTACGAACACCGTCCACCAGCACCGGGGTGCCCGTGGGGCATATGCGGGGGTAGCCATCGGCATATCCACACGCCACTACGCCAATGCGCATATCAGCTTGTGCCACAAAATTTGAGCCATATCCGACGCTAGACCCCGCGGATATTGCGTGAGCAGCTATCAATTTTGCAGCAAGTGTCATGCCGGGCTGTAGACCCCATTCGGTTGCGCTGTGTTCGGGGAAATCGGGTGCGCTGCCATACAGGGCAATACCAGGGCGCACCCAGTCTGACACGATCTGCGTACCGTTCGGTTCAGTCATCTGCGCCGGGTCAGCCGTGTGACGCAGGGTGGCGGCGCTGTTGCTCAGGCTGCGTTCACCCGGAAGGTCATGCGTGGTGGCGGCAAAAACCGCCATTTGTTCGGTCACTCCTTTGGGTCCGTCCGCATCGCTGAAATGGGTCATCAGTGAAATCTCGTCGACTTGAGGCAGTGCATTGAGGCGTGTCCAGGCCGAGCGATACCGCTCAGGCGCGAAGCCCAGGCGGTTCATGCCGGAGTTCATCTTCAGAAAAACACGCTGTGGCACATTGGTCTTGTGGGCGGCCAGCATGTCGATCTGGGCATCGCAGTGCACGGTGTGCCACAGATCCAGCCGCGAGCACAGCTCGAGGTCGCGCAGCTCGAACGCGCCTTCGAGCAGCAGGATGGGGCCGCGCCAGCCCAGGTCACGCACGCGCTGCGCCTCGTTCAGGTCCAGCAGTGCAAAGCCGTCCGCCCCGCGCAGGCCCTCAAACACGCGCTCAATGCCGTGGCCGTAGGCATTGGCCTTGACGACGGCCCACACCCGCGCGTCATGCGCCGCATGGCGCGCGCGCGCCAGGTTGTTGCGCAGGGCCTGTGTATGGATGGTGGCAAGGATGGGACGGGGCATAACGAATACTCGAAACAAAAGCCTGCCGGGATTTTGACACCGTCGGGCATGCTATAACCGCAACACGTTTTGGAGACACCCACAATATCGAACGCAACGGCCCAGCCGTGGCGCACACCCCTCACGAATGAAACGCGGTTTTTACACCATCATGTCGGCGCAGTTCTTCAGCTCGCTGGCAGACAACGCCCTGTTTGTCGGGGCCGTGCAGTTACTGCGTACCAGCGGAGCCCAGGAGTGGCAACAGGCTGCCCTGGTGCCCATGTTTGCCCTTTTCTACGTGATCCTGGCACCCTTTGTGGGGGCCTTTGCCGATGCACTGCCCAAAGGGCGGGTCATGCTCTACAGCAACGGCATCAAGATCGTGGGCTGCCTGTTGATGCTGTTTGGCACCCACCCCCTGATGGCCTATGCCATTGTGGGGTTGGGCGCAGCGGCCTATTCGCCCGCCAAATACGGCATCCTGACCGAGTTGCTGCCCGCCTCGCAGTTGGTCAAGGCCAACGGCTGGATTGAGGGGCTGACGATTGCTTCCATTATTCTGGGTGTCCTGCTGGGTGGCCAACTGGTCGGTCCTACGGCGTCCACCTACCTGTTGTCCTTTGACATGCCGTTCATCACCACCAGCATCGATACCGCACCCGAAGCCGCTATCGGCGTGTTGATCTTTATTTATATGCTGGCGGCGTGGTTCAACACCCGCATTCCCCTGACCGATGTGCCCATGCGGCCTTTGCCCAAGCGCTTGATCACCCTGTTGCCGGATTTCTGGATTTGCAATTTGCGGCTCTGGCGCGACCGCCTGGGACAGATTTCGCTAGCTACCACCACGCTGTTCTGGGGCGTGAGCGGCAACCTGCGTTACATCGTGCTCGCGTGGGCCGCCGCTGCGTTGGGCTACAGCGTCACTCAGGCATCGGCCCTGGTCGGCGTGGTCGCCATAGGCACGGCAGTGGGCGCAGTCGCCGCGTCGATGCGGATGCGGCTGGATCAGGCCACCCTGGTGCTGCCACTGGGCATTGCCATGGGCGTGCTGGTGATTTTGCTCAACTTCATCACCAATGTCTGGGTGGCGGCACCCTTCCTGGTGCTGCTGGGGGGCTTGGGTGGCTTTCTGGTCGTTCCCATGAACGCCCTTTTGCAACACCGCGGGCACAACCTGATGGGTGCGGGCCGCTCGATTGCCGTGCAAAACTTCAACGAGCAGGCCTGTATTCTGGGTTTGGGGGCTTTCTACAGTCTTTCCACGGGCATGGGACTGTCAGCCTTTGGTGCCATCACCGTGTTTGGTTTGGTCGTGGCCGGCTTCATGTGGGTCATCAAACGCTGGCACGAGCGCAACTGCCGCGACCA
>CAJAVE010000302.1 GCA_903945325.1 uncultured beta proteobacterium
TGCACGGCACCAAAAAGAATCAGGCCATTACCTGAGCGTGCGGGGTAAAACACCTGAGCGCCGTCCTCTGTACCGAAGAGAGAATCTGTCTAGCGGCGTTCTTGCAAAGTCTGGACGTGCGCGAGGATGTCCTTCGCTACATTGGGGTCCAGCTCACGCAACGCTGGCATGGTGTCGTCGGGGTGGCCGTTGAGCATGTTGTGCAGACTGTGCCAGGGGTCGCCACGCGATACCTTGCCCAGGTGGCGTTTGGCAACATAGTAGCCGTCAACGCCATGGCAATTGGCGCACATGGAGCGATAGTGGGTCTGGCCTTTGGCGGCATCTCCGCGGGATAACCCGGTTTTCAGGTCGATCACCGTGTCCATGTCGATCTGCCCATAACTCACAAAGTTGGCCAGATCCTGCAGGTCCCGATGTTTCAGAACCGCACCGAAATGATGGGATGTGCCACGCAGGACCGCCATGGTCTTGCCCGGGTCGGCGCCTGCCATGGCTTGAATGCCCGTGATGCCTGTGGCGTGGTTACCTTTGGCGTACTGCCCCTGATTGCCTTTGTAGTCCCAGCCATGGCACTCCTTGCAGCGCCAGGTTTCATTGGCGGAGTTGGCATAGTAGGCTTTGGCCGGATAGGCCGGGTGCGCCAGGGCCTGGCGCTGCCCGCCGGTATGAACCTGCCAATCGTCGTACAACCGCCCCCCGTTTGCCACCGATGCCGCCATGTCGAGGCTGCGCAGTGTCTGCAGGTAGGCCAGCATGTGGATGGCCGGCTCTTCACCCAGCGTGCGCAGGGCCGGCATATTGCCCCCTGGGTGCCCATTGAAGGACACATGCAGGACTTCCGCTGGCCGCTTGCGGGCCGAGTCGCCGAGGGGCGCGATCTCGCGCAGGCGATCCCCCTCCAGCCCGTGACAGACCGCACACATGGTCGCAAAAACCTTGTGCGCCGACGTCTGGCCCGGTTTGATGCGCTGTGCCTGGCTCACCAGGCGGTTCATGTCCGACTGACCGGCAGAAACAAAGTTGGCAAGGTCAATGCGGTCATGCTCATCAAGCCACTCTTCGTAGCCATGGTTCGCATCCTTCAGCAAGGCGGCAACGCTTGCCGGATCGGATTTCTGACTGCCTTGAATACCCTTTAGGCCGTGCTTGCCTTTGTAGTCCCATCCATGGCACTCCACGCAACGCCAGGTGTCTGACACGGCCACGCCGGCCGGCCTGGTTTTGAACGCAGGGTTGGTGAGGTTCGGTGCCCGTGCCCGGGTTTCGGCAACCCAGTTGTCGTACAGACGCCCCCCGCGCGCCACCGAAGCCGGATCATTTGCCCATGCTGACAGCATGAACACCGTCAGCACGGACATCAGGGCGGCACGCAGCAGGCGTTTCATTTTCAGTACTTGACTTTGACCTTGTCCATTTGCTCTTTGGTCAGTGCTGGCACGTCGCCACGGGCCGCCATGCGGTTCAGGTTCCAGCCGCCCTCACCCACCCAGGCCTTGAGCACTGCCAGGTTGGCAGCGCACTCGGGGTTGGTGACCGGGGCATCCTTGTCCGCCTTGCCGTCTTTGCTCTCCTGCTCACACAGGTACTTGTACATATTGCCCTGCTTGCCACCGGCATAGGGGCTGGTGCCGTCATCGAGCCGGCGCATGAAGGCGCCAGTGGACTTGCCGTTGACCAGTTGCAAAAGGTGCTCATAGGTATCGGAGCGGGGGCCGACCTTTTCTTTCTTGAACTTTTCCTGGTCCAGGTTGAAATCCGCCATGGAAGGGGCTCCCGCCTTTTCAGAGTGGCATTCGGCGCAGTACTTCTGCAGCATCGGCGCAACTTCTTTGCGGTATGTCACATCGGCAGCAAGTGCGGGCAAGGCCACCACAGCGCAGGCCAATGAAGTAATCAATCTCAGTTTCATGTTCTCTCCTTGGGTTAATAGTCAAAAAACATCATTGGGCTTTTGCAGCCGCCTCAGCAAACAACTCTGCCGGTCCAGGGCCTTCAGGCTCCTTGTGGGCAATGGCAAAGTGGCATTCAATGCAGGTTTTGCCCTCCACCTTGGCTTTGGCATGGCGCGATTTGGCTTTGGCCGTTTGTAGCTCCAGATTCATTTTGTCCTCGCGGTGACAGCTGCGGCAATGATGCGAGTCGTTTGCTTTCATCTCACGCCAGACCTTCTGCGCCATCACGGCCCGTTTGGCCTCAAACTTTTCCTTGGTATCAATGGAGGGCGAGATGTAGGTGTAGTACAGGTCTTTGGTGGCCTTGATTTTGTCCAGTATCAACTCGGCTGGCTCGTGGTGAACGTGGCAATCGGTACAGATGGCACGTACACCGGTGCGGTTGGTGTCATGAATGGTGCCCTTGTACTCGGCAAAGTTGTACGACATTTCATGGCAGCCGACGCAAAACTTCTCGGTACTGGTGTGGGCCAGAACGTAAGCGCCCGAGACGCCAACGGACACTGAAAATATGCCCAGGGCCAGCGCCAGCGCAATTGTCAGCTTCCAGTGACGAAGCAGTTTTGAGAACAGCGATTTCATTGCGTTGTGTTCACTCGAAGCACGGCTCAACGCGACAGAATGTAGCGGGCCAGATTCTTGATAGCGGCCTCGTCCTTGGACTTGACCTTGGTGTGCTCTTCCTTCACGCCATCAATTTCCACCATGGGTGATGTCGTCAGGTGTGTCACCAGCTTGGCTTCGCCATCGGCTTTGCCTTTGTACTTGGCGGCGGTCTTTTTGTAGGCAGGGCCGTCTTTTTGCTTGTCCACCGAGTGGCATTTGCCACACTTGCTCGTCTCCAGAAGTTGCTCGGCAGCGGCTACGTCCACCGCCTGGGCTTGGACGGTCAAGGCCGCAAAGGCAACGCCTACGCCCAACATTGCTTGGATAAAACGGAATTGAGTGCGCGCCATAAATGTCTCCAATTATTGTGAAAGCCTGATCCAGATCAAGATTGATGCGGACATCCTACACCCGTCAGAGCGGCGCATATTCACGCAACCGTTGACGTAGATCACTAGAAAGTGGAAAAGCTCAGGTTGAGCCCTATACCTTGAAGAAGGTCATGGTCTGTTGCAGTTGCTCGGCCTGGCTGCTCATCTCTTCGCTGGTGGCGGCCAACTCTTCGGAACTGGCGGCGTTTTGCTGGGTGGTCTGACTCAGCTGACTGACTGCAGAGTTGATCTGCCCCAAACCTGCGGATTGCTCGCTGGACGCGGCCGATATCTCCTGCACCAAGTCTGCCGTCTTGCGTATGTCAGGCACCATTTGCGTCAGCAGCTTGCCGGCCTTTTCCGCCAACTCCACACTGCTGATCGCCACTTCGCCAATTTCTTGTGCGGCCACCTGGCTGCGTTCAGCCAGCTTGCGTACTTCAGCAGCCACCACAGCAAAGCCCTTGCCATGCTCACCGGCACGGGCCGCTTCAATGGCCGCATTCAGGGCCAGCAGGTTGGTTTGTGCGGCAATGTCGTCAATGATGCTGATCTTCTTGGCGATCTGTTTCATGGCCGCGACCGTCGCGTTGACGGACTCGCCACCGTCGGCTGCGTCCTGCGCAGCCTTGCTGGCCATGCCTTCGGTCACTTTGGCGTTTTCAGAGTTGTGGGCAATGCTGGAGTTCATCTGCTCAATGGATGCAGAGGTCTCTTCTACACCGGCCGCCTGTTCACTGGCTGCCTGCGACAGGGCTTGCGCGGTAACGCTGACCTGCTCCGACGCGTTGGCCAAAGCCTGGGCACCGCCATTCACATCGGCCACCACTTCAGAGAGTTTGCCCACCATCACCTTCATGGAGTACAGCAGGCTGGAGTGGTCGTTGTCTTTGAGGTTAATTTTCAAACCCAGGTTGCCAGTTGCCACCTGCTTGGCAATCGCCGTCGCGTAGGCGGGCTCGCCGCCGAGTTGGCGCAGCAGGTTGCGGATGATCCAAAACGACAAGGCCACCGTCAGCACCACGCACAGCAAGGTGGTGACCAGGTAAGCCACAAATTTCTGGTGCGCCACGGCCGTGGTGTTTTTTGCCACGCTAACAATGTCAGTCGACAGCTTCTTCTCAATCTCGTAAATGGCATCAATGCGCCCGGTCGATTCGCCAAACCACAGCTCGCTGGCCAAGCCAAATTGGCCGCCCAGGTTTTTATCGATCACTACCTGACGAATGCCCTGCACCGCTTTGGACGAGGCCTGATTGGCAATGGCCTGGAAACTGCTCTTTTCAGCCTCCGTTGCGTAGGTCATGAAAGCTTCAAATTGGGTATCCTGCTTGAAAACACGCTCCATCCAACCCTGGTATTGCCCAATATTGATGGTGTCTGCCACCAAAACGCCGGTCAAAAATGCCCGCTCCTGCCCAGCCCACTCCTTGCCCTTGATCAGAGCCAGAAAGGCAGTCATCTTGCGTGCCACGGAAGGATCAACATCCTGCACGCTGAGTGTGCCAAGTGACTTCAGCAGCGCACTGATGGTCTGGGTGTAAAAGGCAGCCGTCTGCGGGCCGGTCTTTTTCAGCGCGCTGATGTCTGCGCGCATTGCGGGCAACTCAGCCAGCTGTTTCAGCGCGGCCGATGCCAGGTCGGGCGCCACCACCGCCACCTGTTTGAGAACCTGCAAGCTGCTGTCGGTAATCTCGCGGCGCTTGGGCACCACATCACCGAACTTCTTGCCGCCCGAGGTACTGAATCCGGTACTGCTACCGCGCTCGACCTGCAGGTTGTGGATGACAGCACTCAACGCCACCGCCAGCGGCATCAACTGTTCGGTGTGTTGGGCCATCCGGTACTTCTGCCACTCGGCGTGAGAACCAAGGCCGGCGGTGACCATCAGCACCACCAAGGGCACCATGACCAGAACCATCAGTTTGCTCACAATCGAGCTGAAGATCTTCATGGTGTCTCCTAATTTTTTAGTATTGCGCTGCTTCAGCCGGTGCTGGCAGTTACCTTGAAAAATCGCATGGTCTGTTGCAACTGTTCGGCCTGGCTGCTCATCTCTTCACTGGTGGCGGCCAGCTCTTCGGAGCTGGATGCGTTTTGCTGGGTAGTCTGGTTCAACTGACCCACGGCCGAGTTGATCTGACCCACGCCACTGGACTGCTCGCTGGATGCGGCCGAGATTTCTTGCACCAGGTCGGCGGTCTTGCGGATCGCTGGCACCATCTGCTCGAGCAGCTTGCCGGCTTTCTCAGCCAGCTCCACGCTGCTGGTGGCGACTTCGCCAATCTCTTGCGCTGCCACCTGGCTGCGTTCGGCCAGTTTGCGCACTTCGGCTGCCACCACGGCAAAGCCCTTGCCGTGTTCACCGGCCCGGGCTGCTTCAATGGCAGCGTTCAGGGCCAGCAGGTTGGTTTGGGCGGCGATGTCGTCAATGATGCTGATCTTCTTGGCGATCTGCTTCATGGCCGCTACCGTGGCGTTGACGGACTCACCACCATCGGCAGCGTCTTGTGCGGCTTTGCTGGCCATGCCTTCTGTTACTTTGGCGTTTTCGGTATTTTGGGCAATGCTCGATGTCATCTGCTCAATCGACGCACTGGTTTCTTCCACACCGGCGGCTTGTTCGCTGGCTGCCTGGCTCAGGGCCTGGGCGGTGGCGCTCACCTCTTCGGAAGCACTGGCCAGGGCTTGCGCTCCGCCATTGACGTCGGCTACCACTTCGGAGAGCTTGCCCACCATCATCTTCATGGAATACAGCAGGCTGGAATCGTCTTTGGGGTGGGTCACGACCTTCATGGTCAGGTCACCTTCAGACAAACGCACCACCATGTCGCGGGCGTAGTCGGGCTCGCCGCCGAGCTGCTGGGTGATGCTGTGAATGATCCACCAGGCAATGGCAATGGCCAGCAAGACGGCAACACCTGCCAGCACCAGCTGGTTCCGCACGGCGTCATTGGCCTCCTGTGCGCCTTCTTTGCCTTCGTCTTCCATGAGGTCGGTCTGGAACTCCACAATGGCGGTCACAGCCTGAGAATAGTCCGCCTGCGTCTTGCGAATGCGGCCCACCATCAGATCCACCGCCTCCTCTTTGAGGCCAGCCTTCTGAAAGTCCAGAAACATGTCCAGGTCTTTCACAAAAATGGCACGCGCATCCTGCGCTTTCTTGAGCACAGCACGGCCTTTTTCTGACTTGATGCCTTGCTCCAGCTTGTCAAAACGCATGGCAATGACCTTGCGCTGCTCCGGTATGCGATCAAGCTCCTTTTGCACATCGGCAGGAGTCTTCACCAGCAGCGCATTTCGCATGGCGCGGGCATTGATGTTGATGGCGGTGAGGATATCGTTGGCCAGCACCGTCTTGGGAAAGCGGTCATTCACCATGCGGTCCAGATCTTCTGAACCCATTTTGAGCCCGCTGTAGCCAATGTAGGTACTGATCATCAGCATCAGGATGACAGCCCCGAATCCAAGCCCGAGGCGCACCGCCAACTTCATTTTTGTAAACATTTCGCACTCCTCAATAAACGCCCGTAGCGAACTGCAAAAACCACCCAAAAACTCAGGCCTATGCGAAATGTGCCTCTAGCCTCCGCTGAACATGCGCAAGCAGCTATCAAATCCGTAGCTATTTGATTAGCCAACCACCGCCACATCGGTGGCATGGGCAGCGGCCTGCCCCATCTCGCCGATCTCCTGCATCGACAACACGTTGTTGACGTTCAGCAGAATCACGAACTTGCCATTGACCTTGCCAATGCCTTCAATAAAGTCACTGCGGATCTTGGCCCCAAAGCTCGGTGGCGGCTCAATGTCGCTGGCGGCAATCTCCAGCACGGCTTGCACCGAGTCCACCACCACGCCCATGTTCAGTCGTTCACCCTCGTTCTGGGTTTCTACTTCGACGATGATGATGCAGGTACTCTTGGTCACCGGTGTGGCGGGTTTGCCAAAACGGTTGGACAAATCCATCACCGGCACCACCGCTCCACGCAGGTTGATGACGCCGCGTATGCAGGCCGGCATCATGGGTACTTCGGTCAGATTCGAGTACCAGATGATTTCGCGTATGCACAGAATGCCGATGGAGAACATCTCGCCGCCCAACATAAAGGTCAGGTACTGCTTTTGCTCCACCGGCGCTGCTGCTGCAGCCACCGCTACCGCCGTTCCCGCAGGCGCTTTGGGCGGGGCTTCGGTTTTAACTAAGGTGTTCATGAGGGTTCTCCTCAGAATTTCGTGAACACCGATTCGTCTACTTCTTCACCAGCAGGTGCCGCCTTGGCGCCACCGGTCTTGGGTGAAGGCCGTTTGGCGGTTGCGGCCTTGGCACCGGCGCTCTTGCGGGGTGCAGCTGCACGGCCTTGACCCATGCCGTCTACCTTGAAGAAGGTCATGGTGTGCTGCAGTTGCTCGGCCTGGCTGCTCATCTCTTCGCTGGTGGCGGCCAGTTCTTCGGAGCTGGAGGCGTTTTGCTGGGTGGTCTGGTTCAACTGGCCCACGGCCGAGTTGATCTGCCCCACGCCGCTGGACTGCTCGCTCGATGCGGCCGAGATTTCCTGCACCAGGTCGGCGGTCTTGCGGATGGCGGGCACCATTTGCTCCAGCAGCTTGCCGGCTTTTTCGGCCAGTTCCACGCTGCTGGTGGCCACTTCGCCAATCTCCTGCGCGGCCACCTGGCTGCGCTCGGCCAGTTTGCGTACTTCGGCAGCCACCACGGCAAAGCCTTTGCCATGCTCACCGGCGCGGGCAGCCTCAATGGCAGCATTCAGGGCCAGCAAATTGGTCTGGGCCGCAATGTCGTCAATGATGCTGATCTTCTTGGCTATCTGCTTCATGGCGGCAACCGTCGCATTCACGGATTCACCACCGTCGGCTGCGTCTTGTGCGGCCTTGCTGGCCATGCCTTCAGTGACCTTGGCGTTTTCGGTGTTCTGGGCAATGCTGGAGGTCATCTGCTCGATGGACGCAGAAGTTTCCTCAACACCGGCGGCCTGTTCGCTGGCGGCCTGGCTCAAGGCTTGGGCCGTCGCGCTGACCTCTTCCGAGGCACTGGCCAGAGCCTGGGCGCCGCCATTGACGTCGGCAACCACTTCGGAGAGCTTGCCCACCATCATCTTCATCGAATACAGCAAGCTGGAGTCGTCTTTGGGGTGGGTTTCTACCTTCATGGTCAAATCACCTTCCGACAGGCGCACCACCATGTCACGGGCATAGTCGGGTTCGCCACCGAGTTGCTTGGTGATGCTACGGGTAATGAGCCAGCCGGCAAGAACCGACAACACTGCGGCAACGATTCCCAGAATGAGGATCAATCGTTCGGTTGAGTTCACCAGTTCAGTCGTATCCTTGCCGACCTTTTTCATGAGCTCGTCCTGAAAGGTAATGAGGTCGCGAATGGCGTTGGTATAGGCTTCTGTGACAGGGCGCATATCGCCGTACAGCAGCTTCATGGCCACATCGCGCTCATTGCGCTGCACAGCACCCAAGAACTTCTCCAGCACCGCGACAAACGCAGCACGGGTGTCGCTCATGACCTTGAGCTTTCTCTTGCCTTCATCGGACGTGATCTTCGATTCCAGCGAATTGATGTTGTCCGTGATGATCTTGCGTTGCTCGGTCTGCCGCGCAATCTGCTTCTGGGTTTCGACCGGGTCCGTGATCAACAGCAAATTGCGGTTGATCTGTGCCACCTGGTTCATGGCGCGGATCACATCAATCGCATCAATGATCTTGGGGTACTTGTCGTTCACGAGGTCACCCACCTCCTTATCGAGCGCTTCCAGTCGCGAATAGCTCGTGGCGGCAATAACGATTAACAACAGCAAGGTGAGGGCAAAACCCAAACCCAATCGAACTGCTAATTTCATGTTGACAAACATTTCAGACCCCTTGAACAAAAAACAAACTGAAAACCACTTGACACCTCAAATTTATGCAAAATTGGCCACTAGCCCCCGTGGAATATGCGCAAGCAGCTATTAAAACAATAGCAACTTGTGATCAACCCACCACCGCCACATCGGGGGCCATGGCTGCCACCTGCCCCATTTCCCCGATCTCCTGCATGGACAGCACGTTGTTCACGTTCAGCAGGATCACAAACTTACCGTTGACCTTGCCGATGCCTTCAATAAAGTCGGCGCGGATCTTGGCGCCAAAGCTCGGTGGCGGCGCAATGTCGCTGGCAGCAATCTCCAGCACCGCCTGGACCGAGTCCACCACCACGCCCATGCTCTGGCGTTCACCTTCGTTCTGCGTCTCCACCTCGACGATGATGATGCAGGTGCTCTTGGTCACCGGTGTGGGCGGCTTGCCAAAGCGGTTGGACAGGTCCATCACCGGTACCACCGCCCCGCGCAGGTTGATGACGCCGCGTATGCAGGCCGGCATCATGGGCACTTCGGTCAGGTTGGAGTACCAGATGATTTCGCGGATGCACAGAATGCCGATGGAGAACATCTCGCCACCCAGCATGAAGGTCAGGTACTGTTTTTGCTCCACCGGCGCTGCTTGAGCAGCCACCGCCGTGCCAGCAGTGACTTTCGGCAGGGTTTCAGTTTTAACCAATGTGTTCATGAGGTTTCTCCTCAGAACTTGGTGAATACCGATTCGTCAATTTCTTCACCAGCAGGTGCTGCCTTGGCGCCACCGGTCTTGAGTGCGGGGCGCTTGGCCGTTGCGGGCTTTGCACCGGCGCTCTTGCGCGGTGCAGCGGCGTGGCCGGAACCTGCAACCTTGAAGAAGGTCATGGTTTGCTGCAACTGTTCGGCCTGGCTGCTCATCTCTTCGCTGGTGGCGGCCAGCTCTTCGGAGCTGGAAGCGTTTTGCTGGGTGGTCTGGTTCAGCTGACCCACGGCCGAGTTGATCTGGCCCACACCGGATGATTGCTCGCTGGAAGCGGCCGAGATCTCTTGCACCAGGTCGGCGGTCTTGCGGATCGCTGGCACCATTTGTTCGAGCAGCTTGCCGGCCTTCTCGGCCAGCTCGACGCTGCTGGTGGCCACTTCGCCAATTTCCTGGGCTGCAACCTGGCTGCGCTCGGCCAGTTTGCGCACTTCAGCGGCCACCACAGCAAAGCCTTTTCCATGTTCACCGGCGCGGGCTGCTTCAATGGCTGCGTTCAGGGCCAGCAGGTTGGTTTGGGCTGCGATGTCGTCAATGATGCTGATCTTCTTGGCGATCTGCTTCATGGCGGCTACGGTGGCGTTGACGGATTCACCACCATCGGCTGCATCTTGTGCGGCCTTGCTGGCCATGCCTTCGGTGACCTTGGCGTTTTCGGTGTTCTGGGCAATGCTCGATGTCATCTGCTCGATGGAGGCAGAGGTTTCTTCTACACCGGCGGCTTGTTCGCTGGCGGCCTGGCTCAGGGCCTGGGCAGTGGCGCTGACCTCTTCGGAGGCGCTGGCCAAAGCCTGGGCACCACCATTTACGTCGGCTACCACTTCAGAGAGCTTGCCCACCATTTGCTTCATGGAGTACAGCAGGCTGGAGTCGTCTTTGGGGTGGGTCTCGACCTTCATCGTCAGGTCACCTTCGGACAGGCGCACCACCATGTCGCGGGCGTAGTCAGGCTCTCCACCGAGTTGCTTGGTCACGCTGCGGGTGATGAACCAGCCAGCCAGGATGGACAGAATGGACGCTGCAATGCCCAGCGCCATGATCAATTTCTCGGTCGAACCCACCAATTCATCGGCGTCCTTGCCGGATTTTTCCATGGCGTCAGTCTGGAACTTGATCAGGGCATTGACACTGGCCAGATAGTCGGTCTGGGTCTTGCGCAGTTCGCCTTGCATCAACGCCACAATATCGGCCTTCTTATCGGCTTTCAACAGTTCCAGAAACTTGTCCTGCGACACCACATAAGCAGCCCGTGCAATACCGATGTCTTTCAGAATCGCGCGGCCTTTTTCGCTTTTTATGGTCTTGTCGAGGTTTTCCAGGTTGTCGCTAATAACTTTGCGCTGTGGAGCAATGGCATCGATCGACTTTTGCTGCTCTGCTCCACTGTAGATATAGGCGTTGCGCAACTGCCGTGCAATGCCATTGATGGCATCAATCACGTCATTCGCTTGCACGGTCTTGGGGAAGCGGTCATTGACCATCAACTCAATGTTTTCATTGAGGGTTCCCAACCGCGAATAGCTGGTGGCCGCAATAACGATCAGCAAGACCAGGGTAATGGCAAAGCCGATTCCCAGCCTGACTCCGAGTTTGAGGTTGTTTAACATGGCATTACTCCTGGTGAAAATGCAAAAAAGGTGACCGGGATTTCTTTACGCTGACTGACCTTCAAGGGCGCGACCCGCATTGCTTGCACCCTTGGATTGGCTGTTTACCGAGCGCTTGACCAACTGCGGCACATCCAATATCAGCGCCACATCGCCACTGCCCAAAATGGTGGAGCCGCTGATGCACTGCACCTGGCTAAACATCTGCCCCAGTGGTTTGATAACGGTCTGAAACTCGCCCAAGAGCGTGTCCACCACCAGCCCGGCCTTTTGCCCGGCGTACTTCAACACCACAATGTTTTCGCCCTTGGCGGGTGGTGGTGCCTGGATGCCAAACAGCTCGCGCAGCCGGATGAAGGGCAGCACCTGGCCGCGCAGGTTGGTGTAGTCGTGGTCTGGCTCGGCGGTATAGGCCACGCACTCCTCGATCATGTCCAGCGGAATGGCAAACACGCGCTTGCCCACTTCCACCAAAAAGCCGTCAATGATGGCCAGTGTCAGCGGCAGGCGCACGGTAACCGTGGTGCCAACACCCTCTTCGCTGTCCAGACCCACCGTGCCGCGCAGGGCGGTGATGTTGCGTTTGACCACATCCAGACCCACACCCCGGCCCGACAGGTTGGTGACCTTCTCGGCGGTAGAAAAACCGGGCTCAAAAATCAGCGCATACACCTCGGAGTCGCTTAAATGGTGACCAGCTTCCACCAGACCGCGTTCAATGGCCTTGGCCAGAATGCGCTCGCGCTTGAGGCCGCCACCGTCGTCTTGCACGGTGATGACAATGGCACCGGAGTCGTGGAAGGCGTTGAGCTTGAGCGTGCCTTGGGCCGGTTTGCCGCGTGCAATGCGCAGCTCGGCGCTCTCGATGCCGTGGTCCATGGAGTTGCGCACCAGGTGCATCAGCGGGTCGCCAATTTTTTCGACCACGGTCTTGTCCAGCTCGGTGTCTTCACCGTCTACAACCAGGGCCACGTCTTTGCCCAGATCGCGCGACACATCGTGCACCACGCGCTGGAACCGGCTAAACGTTGCACCAATCTTGACCATGCGCAGCTGCAAGGCGCTGTCGCGCACGTCTTCTACCAGCATGGAGAGTTTGGAGGTGGCCTCCTGCAGCTCGGTCACCTTGGCACGGTGGGCAATCATGTTGACACTGGCACCGGCAATGATGAGCTCGCCCACCAGATTGATGAGCTGGTCGAGCTTGTCGGCATCGACCCGCACCGAGCGGCTTTCCTGGGCCTGCACTTCTTTGACCTGCTTTTGCTTGGTCAATGCGGCGTCCACCACCGCTGCGGGTACTGCTTTCTGTTCGACCAGAATGGAACCGATAGGGCGTGACGGAACGCTGGCGGCCTGGGTGGTTAAGGCGGCATCGAGTTCATTTTGGGTGAGCGCGCCGCAGCGCACCATCAGCTCGCCAATGCGCTCTGCGATATCGGGCGAATCCTGAATCAGGCGGATGTAGTCTTCAATGCGGCTGTTGGGTGGCAGGATGCGCAGGCGCACATCGCCTTGCACAAATTCAAAGGCGCGCTCAATCGCGGCCTTGTCGGATTTGGTGTCCAGCGACAGCTCGTAGGCCAGGTAGCACAGCTCTGGCTCCATATCGAGTGCCACCGGCAGTTTGTCGGGAATGGTCAGAATGTCCACAATGCGCCCCAGCGTGGCCAGGTAGCGGATGAAGGACAGTGGGTCCATGCCCATGCGCAATACTTCTGGCCCAAACTGCATGGAAATGTGCCAGTGGTCCGAGCCACCGTCTTGCGCGCCAATGCGTTGGGTGGCATCCACATCTTCTTTGGCCACCAGTGCTGCACCGCCGCCGGGTGTGCCCAGCACGGCATGCAGTTGAGCCAGCAGCGGCGCGCCAGCTTCGTTAGTGGCTTCGTCCACTTCGGTCTGGCCGGCGGCCACGCCGTCGATGAGGGATTTGATGTGGTCACAGCACAGCAGCAAGGTGGCGACCAGGTCGTCGCCAATGGTCAGGGTGCCGGCGCGCACTTTGTCGAGCACGTTTTCCACCACGTGGGTGAAGGCCACGACGTGGTCCAGGCTGAACAGGCCGCTGGAGCCTTTGATGGTGTGGGCTGCGCGGAAGATGGAGTTGATCAGCTCGGTCTTGTCCTGCGTTTGCTCCAGCGCCAGGAGGGAGCTTTCCATGTCTTCCAGCAACTCACGGGATTCGGCAATAAAAATCTGCAGGGCTTGGTCGAGGTTCATGATGGGCTTCTTCGCTCTAGGTTGCTTCGGGTTGCTGACGTTTATTGGCGACCGGGTGCAATGACCAGGTGGTCGCCAAAAAAAGCTGCTACGTTGAGAAGCTCAAACACTTCCAAAACCGCCGGGCTGTGGCCCACCAGTTGCAGCTCGCTGCCCACCGCTTGCGCGGTGCGCTTGGCCAGCATCAGCAGCTGCAGTCCGCAGGTATCAAACTCGGTGACCGCAGCCAGGTTGACGACCAGCTGCACGCCCTGTGCCAAGGGCTCGATGAGAGCGCGCTTGAGTTCGTCGGCCCGGTAGATGCTTAGCTCGCCTGTAATGCTCAGGTCAACCTGGCGCATGGTGGTTTCATTCGACATGGAGTGCTCCCGTAACGGCTGTTGTTGATCAGTTTTTAAACGTTAGGGCAGGCAAAGTTTTTGCACGGCCCCAAGCATTTGTTCGGGCTTGAATGGCTTGACCACCCAGGCGCGCGCGCCTGCTGCCTGGCCTTCGCGCTTTTTGGACTCATCCGACTCTGTGGTCAGCA
>CAJAVE010000303.1 GCA_903945325.1 uncultured beta proteobacterium
GTGTCGCCCTTGATAGCCGAGGCCATGGCCCAGCCCACGGCTTGGATCACCTGGGTGGCCAGGTTGCCCGAGATGGAGAAAAAGCCCTGCTTTTTGCTCGAATACATCACCGGCAACTGTCGGCCCTTGAGCGGGTCGTTCTGGTTGGAGAACAGCTGGCAGATCATGTCTACCATGTTGCAATCGTCACGGGAAAGCAGCAGGCCCTGCTGGCGGTAGGTGGGGAAACACATGTCGCCATCCACCAGGGCCATGGCGTGGGCGCAGGCAATCGCCTCCTCACCCAGACACTGCATGTAAAACGACATTTTCTTTTGCCGCTGGGCCAGTTGCATGCGCACATCGAAAGAGCGCGTCCTCAGCATGGCACGCAAACCCTTTTTCAGCAGGGCCACATCCACGTCGGGCGCCCACGGGCCAACGGCGTTGCCGTCTTTGTCGAGCACGCGGATCAGCGTGAACGCCAGGTCGCTGGTTTGGGCAGCCTGCACATCAACCGGCGGACGCCGCACGGCACCGGCTTCAGACAGGGGGAGGTAGGAAAAATCGGTGTCATGGCCCGGTCGCCCAGTGGGCTCTGGCACATGCAGACGCAACGGCTCGTACGGTGGCATAGGCATTCACTCCTTGCAGGTTTGTGTCCTGCATCAGGTTTCAACAAGAACTGGTCATTTGGCGGATAGCCAAGCGCAGTCGAACATTACCGCAAACTCCAAGGGATCGCCATGGGGTTTGCATGCGGTAGCGAGCATACCGCGACTTCTCGCCCAAGTCGGACCTGGATGCGCGTGAAGCCCGTTTTATTGGCAATCCTTTGACGCATCACCTCAGACCAGACCAATGTTGCGCGCCGTCAGCGCGGCTTCTGCACGGGACGACACGTTGAGTTTTCGGTAAATTTCTTTGGTATAGCCCGACACGGTGTGGGTGCTGATTCCCAGCAATCGGGCGGCCTCGGCCAGGGTCATGCCCTTGGCAATAATGCCCAGCACCTCGGTCTCCCGTTGTGTCAGCGGTTCGGACATGACCGTGTGCATCTGCGGCCTGAAGTGGGCCAACAAGCGCCGCGCAATGGCCGGGGAGAGCGGGGGACGGCCTTCGGCTATGCCGCGCAACAGCTCGGCAATCTGCTCCCAACTTTGGTCCTTCAGCAAAAAACCTTGCGCGCCGGCCCTCAGCGCGGGCATCAGATGCAAGTCGTCGTCGTAAATGCTGGCCACCACGCAAACGGTGTGCGGTGCCAATTCGTTCAACAGTTTGATCAGGCCAATGCCACTGCCGTCGGGCAGGCTCAGGTCGATCAGCGCCAGGTCGGGTGGTGCCAACGTGCGAGCCGCTTGAAGGGCGTCTGCCAGTCGAAAAAAACGTTGTACAGCAATCTTGGGAAACACCGCGTCCAACGCTTTGCCCAGCCAGGCATGGGACTCAGGCAAGTCCTCCAGAACCCATACGCTTTGCATCAGAAATTTCCTCCTTGACCCATCGCTTGGTCGCCGACCTGAAGTGCCAACGGCACGCTCAGACGGATACACACTCCACCCCCACCTCGGGGGACAAGCTGCAGGTTTGCGCTAAGCACCCGTGCGCGGCGCAGCATATTGCCAAGGCCATGGCCCTGAGAAGCAACGCCGGTGTCAAAACCACGCCCGTCGTCCTCCACGCCCAGGTTCAGCTGGTCGCTGGCCACGTGAATAGTTACCCAGCACGTGTGTGCGCCACTGTGGCGAATCACGTTGGATACGGACTCGCGCAGGATGCGAGTTACTTGCACTTGCATGCGCGCGGGCAGCATCCAGTCCATGGGTGGGTCATTGGCGTTCCAGAGCACGGTCACCCCGGCCAAGGTCAGCCGCTCGACGGTCTCTGAACGCCAGTCAGCCAGCACATGCGGCAATGGGGTAGGCTCACCGGTCAAGCCGCGCACCGACAGACGCATGTCCGACAACGCTTGGCGGGCAAGCTCCGCAACCCGGCCGATGTCTGTGGGATACAAACTGGCCTGGGCAATGGTGACCAACTGGGCGCCCAGGTCGTCATGCAGGTCAGACGCGATACGCTGGCGCTCGCTCGCGGCAGCCTGGTCCGCCCGCAAATCACTCAGCTGCGCGTAACTGCGCGCTATTTCAGCCGTTTTATCCGCTACACGTTGCTCAAGCTCGCGGTTAAGCCTTTCCGATTCGGACAGTGCCGCCGCAAACTGTCGCACCAGGCGCACCCCCATGGCGAACGAGATGGCCGGCATCGCAAAGTGCAGCAAATGAATCTTGGGTAAGGCGAGCCAGCCGCTCTGAATCGCAATTTCTGCTGCTGTCAAAACCAGCAGCAGCACCAGGTTGGCGCCCATGAACCAGAAGTCCCGTCGCATGAGACGCCAGCTCTGGTAGGCAAAAAAAGCAAAACTCAGCAGAAATTCGACACCCAACCCTGCGTAGACTGCCGTGGCCGTGATTGCCAGGCTGTGCTTGGGCACTAAAACCAGCAGCATTGGTAGCGCGACGCACTGCCAAAGCAGTATTTGCCGCACCCATGGCCGGGGCTGGCCAACGTAGTGCATCAAGAACTGCACGACGGCAAACGCAAAGGGCGCGTACAGTGCAGTGAACAGGATCTCGCTGGTCGCAACGGTTAGGGGCAGGTGCTGCACATACAAACGTGCACCCATCAACGACCACAGCATCAGAGCCAACCCGAAGTAGAGGTTGTGCTGATCCTGCTTTCGCACCCAACCCAAAGCCGCAATGACCAGCCCAACCAGGAACAGGCAGATTCCTATCACTTGCGCAAGCAGGATGTTCCAGAAGAAACGGCTGTCAGAGCGTGGCGCAAGATCCGCCTGTTCGCCTATCAGCACCTGCGAGAGGCCACCGCCCCGCTGGCGCGACGCCACATGCGTTTGTGGGTAGCCCACGATCCGGATGTCCAGCTGGTTGTTCGTGCTGTACAGCAAGCTGCGGGGAAACCGGACCAAATGCGGGAAGTAGCAGTTGCGCGTCAAGGGCTCCAACATGGCGCCGCCACCGCCGACCAGTTGCCCGTTAAGCCAGACCTCCAGATTGGTGCAGGCCCGCTCCACATAAATCGCCGGCAAGACCCAAGCACCGTCGTCAAAAGTCAGGTGGTACCAACGCTGGTCCGGCAGTGTCGTCGGCGTATCCAGCCATGCGTGTGGCAGCGCAATCACTGCCCCCGGCATGCCGTGTACCGGGGTGACAGACCCGCTGTGCGTCACAGTGGCCTGGTCCAACACACGCACGCCAACGCGTGACTGTGCCTGTGCGGGCGCCAGCCAGAAGAACAGCAAGAAAATGCAAGACCAATACGCCATGGTGGACGCAGGATAAGCGAAACCCTGAAGGCCACCTACCCCCGCGTTCACGGGGTGCACGCGCCGCCGCGCCCGCCGTACAGTGAGTTCAAACCCGTAACCACTCTCAGAAAAATTACCATGCTTGTCACACCACCTATTGCCCCGCGCGCGCTGGCCTGGACTATTGCGATCACCATGTCCTGCGCCAGTGCCTGGTCACAAACGGCACCCCCAACGCCGACGCCGCTTGACGCCAGTGCCACGCAATCGGCCGTGGCAACGTCCGCACCATCTGCGCCTTCCACCGCAACCGGCCTGCCCGAGCTCGACCCTGATGCCCACTTCAAGGGCAAGATGGGTGGCACGTTTGGCAAGAACGTGACCGAAATTCTGCCCGCCTACAAGCGCGTCGCCGTGGCCGGTTTTCGTGTCGCCTTTGTCACCAAAGACAGCGCGACCGCACAGGTGCGCGCGAGCTCCTTCCTGGGTCGTGACACCAGCGGTGCACGCATGACGGTCAACGCCGCTCTGGAGGGCGTCGATGCGGCCACACTACAGGCCGTTACCGACAAGGCCTACGCCAACTTCCTGGAGCAGCTCAGGCTGGCCGGGCGTGAGGTCGTACCCCAGGAGGAATTGAAAGAGTTCCTGTCAGGCGTGCAAGCCACCCCCACCTCGACTGACAAGCCCTTTACCAAGGAGTTCGGAGCCCAAACACTGCAACTATTTGCCCCGACTGGCATGCCACTGTGGTTCATCCACATCGAAGGTCCCTGGAGTGACCGTGGCGCTTTTGATCTGGGCAACTGGCGCCGTTTGGGAGAGTATTCCAAGAAGTACGACGCCATCGTTGTCACGCCGCTGATTTTGGTGAATTTTGTTTCCATGCAGTCCAGCGGCAACCAGTCGGGCCTCATCGCCAGGACGGCAGAAGCTGATGCCATCCCGGGTATGACCATCAACACGTTTATGAGCCTTTACAACTCGCCCGTGGATGAAGGCGGGGTGCAGATGACCAAAGGCGTTCGCAGCGACGTGGTGTTCGGCAGCATGAAGGAAGTGGCGGCTGAGGACAACAAGGCCGTCAAAGGGATTTTTGACATCCTGGGCAAGGCGGCAGGCTTGGCCAACGCCGGTGGCGCCAACCGTTCGACCAGTAACCGTGTGATGCAGGCCAATAGTTCTGACTACCGCGTGGCATCGCTGGATGCACTGGGTCGCGCCACGGGTACGTTTGCGAAATTGTTCGAGAAATACCCCTCTAAATGAAGGTATGCAGCGCGGAAATTGCTCCTTTTTTTATAGCCGCCTACGCATTCTCTGCAAGGGCTGGCGCCCGATTTTGTCCGCAAAAACTGCTCTGGCCCTACATGCTGCGCCGGTACTGGCCACCCACCTCAAACAACGCATTGGTGATCTGACCCAGTGAACACACGCGCACGGCGTCCATCAGCACTTCAAACACATTCTTGTTATCGATGACCGCCTGTTGCAGGCGCTTGAGGGCGGCGGGTGATTCGGCGGCGTGGGTGGCATGGAAGTCAGCCAGGCGCTTCAACTGGCTCTGCTTTTCCTCTTCAGTCGAACGCGCCAGTTCCAGCTTGTCATTCACCGGGTCGCCATGCGGGTTGCGGAAGGTGTTGACGCCGATGATGGGCAACTCGCCGGTGTGCTTGAGCATCTCGTAGGTCATGCTTTCGTCCTGGATCTTTCCGCGCTGGTAGCCGGTCTCCATGGCACCCAGCACGCCGCCGCGGTCGGCGATGGCCGTGAACTCGCTCAGCACGGCTTCTTCGACCAATTCGGTGAGTTCCTCAATGATGAAGGCGCCCTGGTTGGGGTTCTCGTTCTTTGCCAGGCCCCACTCACGGTTGATGATGAGCTGGATGGCCATGGCGCGGCGCACCGAGTCTTCGGTGGGCGTGGTGATGGCTTCGTCAAACGCGTTGGTGTGCAGGCTGTTGCAGTTGTCGTAAATGGCAATCAGGGCCTGCAGCGTGGTGCGGATGTCGTTGAACTGGATCTCCTGTGCGTGCAGGGAGCGGCCACTCGTCTGAATGTGGTACTTGAGTTTTTGTGATCGCTCGTTGGCGCCGTATTTCTCCTTCATCGCCACGGCCCAGATGCGCCGTGCCACGCGGCCCATGACCGTGTACTCGGGGTCCATACCGTTGCTGAAGAAGAAGCTCAGGTTGGGCGCAAAGTCGTCGATGTGCATGCCGCGCGCGAGATACGCTTCCACCAGCGTGAAGCCGTTACTCAGCGTGAAGGCCAGTTGGCTGATCGGGTTGGCACCGGCCTCGGCAATGTGATACCCCGAGATCGATACCGAGTAGAAATTGCGCACGTTGTGGTGCACAAAGTATTCGGCGATGTCGCCCATCACCTTCAGGGAGAACTCAGTCGAGAAAATGCAGGTGTTCTGGCCCTGGTCTTCTTTCAGGATGTCGGCCTGCACCGTGCCGCGCACATTGGCCAGCACCCATTCACGGATCTTGGCCGCTTCGGTATCGGTTGGCTCCCGCCCGTTGTCGGCCTGGAATTTTTCCAGGTTCTGGTCGATGGCTGCGTTCATGAACATGGCCAGGATGCTGGGGGCGGGTCCGTTGATGGTCATGGACACGCTGGTGGCGGGGTTGCACAAGTCAAAACCGCCGTACAGCACCTTCAGGTCGTCCAATGTCGCAATGGACACGCCGCTGTTGCCGACCTTGCCATAGATGTCCGGACGCGGATCGGGGTCGTTGCCATACAGCGTGACCGAATCAAACGCGGTGGACAGGCGCTTGGCCGCCATGCCGCTGGACAGCAGCTTGAAGCGCCGGTTGGTGCGAAAAGCGTCGCCCTCACCGGCAAACATGCGGGTCGGGTCCTCGCCCTCGCGCTTGAAAGCGAAGGTGCCGGCGGTGTAGGGGTAACTGCCGGGCACGTTGTCCAGCATCAGCCACTTCAAAATCTCGCCATGGTCTTCATAGGTAGGCAGCGCGACTTTACGGATGGTGGTACCAGACAGGGACTTGGTGGTCAGCGCGGTGCGTAGTTCCTTGTCGCGGATCTTGACCACGTATTCGTCACCGGCATAGGCCTTCTGCATTTCGGGCCACTGGGCAACCAGTTTGCGGGCAGACGGGTCCTGGCGCTCGGTGCGCTCGGTTGCCAGGCGCAGCACGGTGTTCTTGGCACCGTCGCGCGTGGCGTCATCGTCCAGCAGCATGCGTGCGGTTTCGCTGAGTTGCTGGATCTCCCGTGCCAGGCGCGCCTGTGAGCGCGCCGACTGCTTGTAGCCGCGCACGGTGTCGGTGATTTCGGCCAGGTAGCGTGTACGGGCGGCCGGCACCACCGGCGTCTGGTTGCTGCTGTTGCGCACGCTGACTCTTGGCAGCACGCCGCCTGTGGTCACCGGCAAGCCCAGCTCCTGCAAACGTGGCAGCAGCGCCTGGTACAGCGCAGTCACGCCATCGTCATTGAAACGGGCGGCCATGGTGCCAAACACCGGCATCTGGTCTGGCGGCACACTCCAGGCTTCCTTGTTGCGCTGCACCTGCTTGGACACATCACGCAGGGCGTCACTGGCGCCTTTGCGGTCAAACTTGTTGATGGCCACGAACTCGGCAAAGTCCAGCATGTCGATCTTTTCCAGCTGGCTGGCCGCGCCGAACTCGGGCGTCATGACATACATGGGGATGTCGACCAGCGGCACGATGGCCGCATCGCCCTGGCCGATGCCGGATGTCTCAACGATGATGGCATCAAACCCGGCCACCTTGCAGGCGGCGATGACGTCGGGCAAGGCCTGGCTGATTTCGGAGCCAAAGTCACGGGTGGCCAGGCTGCGCATGAAGACGCGCTCGCCGTTGTCAGGGACGCCGCCGGGCCGCCCCAAGGCGGTGACGGCCCCCTCGGGGGGCAGCGCAGCACGCGCAGCGGCAAGCGTGGGGGCCCAAGGACTGATGGCGTTCATGCGAATGCGGTCGCCCAACAGGGCGCCGCCACTCTTGCGGCGACTGGGGTCAATGCTGATCAGCGCCACGCGCAGCGCATCGCCCAAGTCCAGGCGCAGGCGGCGGATCAGCTCGTCTGTGAGTGACGATTTGCCCGCACCGCCGGTACCCGTTATGCCCAAGACCGGTATCTTTTTTATAGCGGCTTGCGCACGTAGCACAGGGCTTAGAGGGTGTTTTTCCCCCAAAGACTCCAATCCGGTGATGAGCTGGGCCAGCGCGCGCCAGGACGCTGTGGTGTGTCCCTGAATCGCATCCAGAGTGGCGGGAGCAAAACCCGTCAGATCCTTGTCGCAACGCATCACCATCTCGCCAATCATGCCGGCCAGGCCCATGCGCTGGCCGTCTTCGGGGCTGTAGATGCGGGTTACGCCATAGCCTTGCAGTTCGGCAATCTCGCTGGGCACAATCACGCCACCACCGCCGCCAAACACCTGGATGTGGGCGCCGCCGCGTTGTTTGAGCAGGTCCACCATGTACTTGAAGTATTCAACATGCCCGCCCTGGTAGGAGCTGATGGCAATGCCCTGCGCGTCTTCCTGCAGGGCAGCGGTCACCACCTCGTCCACACTGCGGTTGTGTCCCAGGTGAATCACTTCGGCGCCCATGCTCTGCAGGATGCGGCGCATGATGTTGATGGCGGCGTCATGGCCATCGAACAGGCTGGCCGCGGTGACGAAGCGCACCTTGTTGGCGGGGCGGTAATTGGCCAGGGCCTTGAATTCAGCGGACAAATCGGTCATGGTGCATCTCCTGTATCACGGCGCTGTTTTTCGCGCAGTTGACGTTTACGTAAACGTCAACTGTAAACGATCTGGCCCAACCGTGGCTTACGCGTGAGCCATCGTAATCCATCGCAAGGGCTTGCGAATCCATTAAAGTGTGCTCCCACGGCGCAAGTGCGCTGCACTGCCCGGCCAGGAAAGAACACCATGCAACCGATCCAACTTTTTGACCCCGCGTCCAGCACCTACACCTACGTCGTATTTGACGAGACCACGCGCGAGGCCGTCATCATCGACCCGGTGGACGAGCAACTGGAGCGCGACCTGGCCACCCTGCGCCAATACGGGCTCAAGCTGATGTGGACCATCGAAACCCACGCCCACGCCGACCACATCACCAGCGCCGGGCTGCTGGCCGAGCACACCGGCGCCCAGACCGCCGCACCCCAGGCCTGCGGCATCACCACGGCAGCCATGCAGTTGGTCGACGGCGACGAGTTGCGCTTCGGCAGCGAGGTGGTCAAGGGCTTGCACACACCCGGTCACACCGCTGGCAGCATGAGCTTTGTCTGGCGCAACCATGTTTTTACCGGCGACACGCTGCTGATCAATGGCTGTGGTCGAACCGACTTCCAGTCGGGCAGCGCCGAAGCGATGTACGACTCAATCACCCAGGTGCTGTTCTCGCTGCCCGACACCACCACCGTCTGGCCGGGTCACGACTACCAGGGCCGCACGCACTCCACCATTGGAGCCGAGCGCTCTGTCAACGCCCGAGTGGCGGGCAAGTCGTTGGAAGAGTTCAAAGCCATCATGGCAGCGCTCCACTTGCCCAGACCCAAACGCATTGACGAAGCGGTGCCTGCCAACCTGGCCTCTGGCGTGCGCCACGACGCCGACGGCGTGGATGCCCACACGGTCAGGGCGGCACAGGGCTACGCCGGGGACATCAGCGCGCGGTTGGCGTATGAGTGGTGGCAGGCAGGCGACGCCGTGCTGGTGGACGTGCGAACCGATGCCGAACGCGAATGGGTGGGCTTTGTGCCGGGTGCCGTCGCGCTGGCCTGGAAGCAATGGCCCGGCATGGCCATGAATCCGGCATTTGATGCAGAGATTGTGGACGCTGGCCCCAAAGGCAAGAAGCTGGTGCTGCTGTGCCGCAGCGGAGTGCGCTCGATCGCAGCGGCCAAGCGGGCCACCGAGCTGGGGCTGCAGGCCTACAACATTCTGGAAGGCTTTGAGGGCGACCCGGATACCAGCGCCCAGCGGGGCAACAAGGGCGGCTGGCGCCTGCAGGGCCTGCCCTGGCGCCAGGGATAATGCCACATGACTTTTCTTGCACTGGATATCGGCAACACGCGCCTGAAGTGGGCGCAATATGCATCCCCCCGCCCCGATGCCATGCTGCTGGCCCAAGGGGCCGAGTTTCTGGAGAATATTGAAAAGTTGTCCGACGGCGCCTGGCATGGGCTGGCCGCACCCGCCCACATACTGGGCTGTGCGGTAGCCGCTGATGCGGTCAAACGTCGACTGCAAGAGCAAATGGAACTGTGGGACGTGTCACCGCAGTGGGTGGTGGCCAGTGAAGCGGAGGCCGGCCTGCGCAACGGCTACGACTACCCCACCCGGCTGGGTTCCGACCGCTGGGTCGCCATGATTGGCGCCTACCACCGCATGCTGGCCCAGGGCACGCCGCGCCCCATGGTAGTGGTGATGGTGGGCACGGCAGTCACGGTGGAAGCACTGGACGCCAGCGGCAAATTTCTGGGTGGTTTGATTTTGCCGGGCCACGGCATCATGTTGCGTGCATTGGAGTCGGGCACGGCGGGCTTGCATGTGCCGACCGGCGAAGTGCGCGAGTTCCCCACCAACACCAGCGACGCGCTGACCAGTGGTGGCACCTACGCCATCGCCGGTGCCGTGGAGCGCATGGTGCAGCATGTGCGCACCCATTGCGGGGCCGAGCCCATGTGCGTGATGACGGGGGGTGCGGGCTGGAAGATGGCACCCAGCATGTCGGTGCCGTTTGACCTGGTGGACAACCTGATTTTCGACGGATTGCTACAACTTGCAGCAGTGCGTTTTCCGGCCTGAGGGGCCGCCCTTTGACAAATCAGATGTCTAGCAGCTGCGAGAAATCGGTGTCACTGGAGCGGCGTTTTCCTCTGCTATCGCCAACCACTGCGCTGGATTCAAACATGTGATCCACCACGACTGCGTCAGACTCACCTGGCCGAGCCCCGCTCAAAACAGCACGATCCACCATGCGCATCAACAAAGCGCGGGCTACTTCAGGACTTTCGCCATGTAGATCAAACGTGGCATTGATGGTCAACCGTACTGTAGTCAGGTCGGGCACGCGCGCAGAGGGCCGCTCCGCATTGCCTGTGTCCTGAAGCACAGAACCATCATCGGCAACAAACAAAATGCGCGCCGGGAGTTTGGGCGACAACACATGGGACTGTCCTTCGGCATTGACCACCAGCATGGTGCCGTTGGAAAAATCGCGCGCCCAGGCGGTCTTGCCACCCTTGAATCCGCGTATGGAGAAACCGTACTCGCGAGGCGAGACAAAGTAACGCCCCGAAGCGTCCAGCGTCGGATTGTCCACCTCCAGGTCGTCGTGAACAAACACATAGCGCAGGACGCCAGGCGCCAACTGGCGCTTGACTGCTTCAGGCAGTTCCCGCGACTTCTCACGAGAATTCAACTCATTCCAGACGGTCACTGGCGCACTCCCTTTTCCACTTGGACGTGTCCATCATACTAAAGTGCCCCCACACTCCCTTTAAGCCAGCCAGGCCTCAGCCAACCGCACCCAATAGGTAGCACCTAGCGGGATCAGCGTGTCATTGAAATCGTAGCTGGGGTTGTGCAGCATGCAGGGCCCGCCACCGTGGCCCATGTCCCGGTGCGTGCCATCCCCATTGGCGATAAACGCGTAGCAACCGGGCTTGGCCAACAGCATGTAGGCAAAGTCTTCGGCACCCATGGTGGGTTCCTGGGTCTGAACCCGTTCTTCGCCCACGATACTGGCCATGACCTTGCGGGCAAACTCGGCCTCCTTGGCTGAATTGATGGTGGGTGGGTAGTTGCGCACAAACTCGAATTCGCATTCCATGCCGAACGCCGCTGCCGTATGCCGGGCGATTTCGCCCATGCGCTGCTCAATCATGTCCAGCACTTCAATGCTGAAGGTGCGCACCGTGCCCTGTAGCTCGCAGCTGTCGGGGATGACGTTGGTGGCTTCGCCAGCGTGGATCATGGTGACCGAAATCACCCCGGCGTCGATCGGTTTTTTGTTGCGGCTGATGATGGTCTGAAACGCCTGCACCATCTGGCAGGCCACGGGCACCGGGTCCAGCGCCACGTGCGGCAAGGCTGCATGGCCGCCTTTTCCCCGAATGGTGATCTTGAACTCGTTGCTCGACGCCATGACCGGGCCGGGGCTGACGGCAAAACGGCCGACCTCTGAGCCCGGCCAGTTGTGCATGCCAAACACCGCCTCCACCGGAAACTTCTCGAACAACCCGTCCTTGATCATTTCGCGTGCACCGCCGCCGCCCTCCTCAGCCGGCTGGAAGATCAGGTACACCGTGCCGTCGAAGTTGCGCTGGGTCGAAAAATGCTGCGCCGCCGCCAGCAGCATGGCGGTGTGGCCGTCATGGCCGCAGGCGTGCATCTTTCCAGCGTGCTGACTGGCATGGGCAAAGGTGTTGAACTCCTGCATGGGCAGGGCGTCCATGTCGGCGCGCAGGGCAATGGCGCGGTCAGACGTGCCGGCCTTGACGATGCCGACAACACCCGTAGTGCCCATGCCGCGGTGCACTGGAATGCCCCACTGCGTCAACTGGGCGGCCACCACGTCGGCCGTGCGTCGTTCCTCAAAGCACAATTCGGGGTGCGCATGGATGTCGCGCCGGATGGCTGCAATGGCCGGGCTTGCGGTAACCAGTTCGTCAATCAGTTTCATAGGAGGATGACCATATACGCCGTTGGGCAATGGCACATTATTACGCCGCTGGCCTTACCATGCCACCTATGCGTGATTCAAATTTCCCCGTTCCCGTGGCTGGCCCCGTCAACGTCAACGGCGCTTGCCCCCATGATTGCCCCGACACCTGCTCCCTGGTCACCACCGTGCAGGACGGCATCGCCACCAAGGTCCATGGCAACCCGGACCACCCCCATACCGACGGCGCGCTGTGCACCAAGGTGTCACGCTACACCGAACGCACCTACCACCCCGAGCGCATCCTCCACCCGCTCAAACGCAGCGGCCCCAAGGGGACTGGCCAGTTTGAGCAGGTCAGCTGGGAGGTGGCGCTGGCGGATATCGCGAGCCGCTTGACGGCCATTGCGGCACGCGGACCGGACGCGGCCCAGGCCATCCTGCCCTACAGCTACGCCGGCACCATGGGGCTGGTTCAGGGCGAGAGTATGGCCGCGCGCTTCTTTCACCAGCTGGGCGCGTCCCTGCTGAACCGCACCATCTGCGCCGCAGCGGGTGGCGAGGGCCTGGTCCAGACGCTGGGCGGCAAGGTGGGTATGCGGGTGGAGTTTTTTGCCGAGTCCAAGCTGATCATCATCTGGGGCAGCAACTCCATTGCCAGCAACCTGCACTTCTGGCGCTATGCCCAGGTGGCCAAGCGCAACGGCGCCAAGCTGATTTGCATTGACCCGCGCAAGAGCGAGACTGCCGAAAAGTGCCACGAACACATTGCCCTGCTACCCGGCACCGACGCCGCGCTGGCGCTGGCACTGATGCATGAGCTGATCACCAACGACCGGCTGGACCACGACTACATCGCCCAGCACACACTGGGATGGGAGGCGCTGCGCGAACGGGCGCTGGAGTGGCCACCCGAGCGGGCAGCTGCGGTCTGCGGTATTCCGGTGGAGCAGATCACCGCACTGGCGCGCGACTATGGCGGTTGCCAGCAGAGGGGCGAGCCGGCCGCGATCCGTATGAACTATGGGCTGCAGCGGGTCAAAGGCGGCGGCAACGCCGTGCGCGCCATTGCCTGCCTGCCCGCTTTGATTGGAGCCTGGCGGCACCGCGCCGGGGGCGTGTTGCTGTCCAGTTCCGGCCAGTTTCCCGTGGACAAGGCGGCACTACAGCGGCCGGATTTGCTGGCGGGGCGCACACCGCGCACCATCAACATGGTGACCATTGGCGACGACCTGCTGCGCGTAGCGTCGCCAGAGTTCGGCCTGGCGATTGACGCACTGGTGGTTTACAACAGCAACCCGGTCGCCGTGGCACCCGACTCCAGCAAAGTCGTGGCGGGTTTTGCGCGAGAAGACCTGTTTACCGTGGTGCTGGAACACTTTCAGACCGACACGGCCGACTACGCCGACTACATCCTGCCCGCCACCACACAGCTGGAACACTGGGACGTGCACCTGAGTTACGGCCACACCGATGTGTTGCTCAACCGCCCGGCCATTGCCCCGGTAGGCGAGGCAAAACCCAACACCCAGATCTTTCGCGAGTTGGCTGCATGCATGGGCCTGGACGACGCCGGGTTTCTCGACCCCTGCTTTTCCGAGAGCGATGAAAGCCTGTGCCGCGCCGCCTATGGCACGGCGGTGGACTTTGACGTGTTGCTGCACCAGGGTTTTGCCACACTGCCCCTGGCGGATGCACCGTTTGCCCATGGCGGCTTCCCCACGCCGTCTGGCCGCTGCGAATTCTTCAGCGAACGCCTGCAGGCCCAAGGGCTGGACGGCCTGCCCAACCATGTGCCCAACCACGAAGTAGCCGGTCGCTCGGCCGAATTTCCGCTGGCCATGATCTCCCCACCGGCGCGTAATTTTTTGAACTCAAGCTTTGTCAACGTCAAAAGCCTGCGCGACACAGAGGGTGAACCCATCATCGAAATGCACGCCGAAGATGCCCAGGCCCGAGCCATCCAGAATGGCGACGTGGTGCGTGTATTCAACTCCCGAGGTGAGTACGTGTGCAAGGCGGTGGTCTCCAAGCGTGCACGGTCCGGGGTGGTCCACGGGCTGGGGGTTTGGTGGCGCAAGCTGGGGCTGGCCGGTACCAACGTGAATGAGCTGACCAGCCAGAGGCTGACCGACATGGGCGCGGGGCCAACGTTTTACGACTGCGCGGTTGAAATCGCCAGGGTAGGCCAGTTCTGGAGCACTAAAAAGTAGTCAAATAGCCGTCAAGGCCACGTAGAATGTGCGCAACCAGCTATATTTTTGATAGCGTTTTTTGGAGGATATCCCTATGTTTGAGCGCCTGTCCCGCAGCTGGCAGCTGGTTAAGGCCAGCGCCGCTGTCTTGCAGCAAGACCGCAAGCTGGTTCTGTTTCCACTGATCTCGTCCATGGCCATGCTGGCGGTGCTGGCCTCGTTTGCCCTGCCGGTGATGGGCTGGATGGTGTTCAGTGGCGGATCAGACCAGGGCAGCGCGGTTGCCGACAGCACGTTTTACGCGATTGGCTTTCTGTTTTATCTGACCCAATACTTTGTGATTTTCTTCTTCAACGCGGCGCTGGTAGGGGCCGCCATGATCCGGCTTGACGGTGGTACACCCACCCTAGCCGACGGCTTGCGGCTGGCGGCCTCCAAGTGGACGTCCATTCTGGGCTATGCGGCCATCGCTGCCACGGTGGGCATGGTGCTGCGGGCCATATCCGAACGGGTGGGTTTTTTGGGACGCATCATTACCGGCCTGCTGGGTGCGGGCTGGACGGTTGCAACCTACCTGGTGGTGCCGGTTCTGGTGGCGCGTGATGTGGGACCGGTGGAAGCCGTCAAAGAAAGCGCCCTTATTTTGAAACGCACCTGGGGCGAAAACCTGGTGGGCCAGGCCGGCCTTGGCGTTGCATTTGCGCTGATTCAGTTCTTCGTCGTCGTGCTGGGTGTGGCACTGGTCGTCGGTGCAGGCACGAGCGGAAGTGCCATCCTGATCGTGCTGAGCATCGTGCTGACCATCGGGGCCGTGCTGCTGTCATTTCTGGTGCATGGCGCGCTGTCAGGCATCTACGCCGCCGCACTCTACCGTTTTGCCACGCAAAACGGAAACTCGCAGGGCTTTGATACGGACGCACTGCGCAGCGCGTTTGTGGTGAAAGCCTGATCCAGGTCAGGGCCGCCTGAACGCGATCTGCTGCGCCGCCCAGTGCCTGGATGACAGGCTTTCCAGGCGTACCTCGCCACCCTTTGACGGCGCATGCACAAAACGGTTGGCTCCCACGTATATGCCGGCGTGCGTCGCCTCGCCGCGCTGGCTGAAAATTACCAGATCACCAGAGCGAATGCTGTCCAGCGGAACGGATTGCCCGGCATCCTGCAACCGTGACACGGTGCGCGGCATGGCCACTGAACCCCGTGTCTTGTACACATGGCCAATCAGGCCGCTGCAATCAAAGCCCCCCTCCGGCGTGTTGCCGCCATAGCGATAGGGCGTACCCACCAGACTAATGGCGTAGATGGTCACGTCATGCGCTTGCTCCAGCGAGAGCCGCGACGGCACTTCACGCGGCGCGATCTGTGCCGCCGGGTCACGAACGGGTGGAGCCGACGAGCACGCAGCAAGCGCCAGCACAGCGGCCAGGCAAACGAATGCATGTTTCATGGTGGTCGCCTCAGGGTGATTTGTAGACGTTCAATTGCAATGAACCCATCACTTTATACAACGGGGTGATGTGGGACACGAATAGCCATTCCCTGGTCATTTACAAAAGAGTGCTGAGGCGAGGCCGTTTCGCTTCACTGTTGTCAGCGTACTGGAATTTGACGGCGCGCGCCGCTTTTGCGCGTCACCGTCGCATGCGCAGTTAGCCCAATAGCCATTTGGGAAACTCTCCCGCCAAAGCTTCGCCCCATTACGATGCCATTTGCTCTGAATCGGGAAAGCGTAAGCTGATCTTGCGCGTCCAGCCATCGCCCTGCAAATGCCAACTAAGGTTCTTGGTGTGCGCAGTCAGATGAAGTATCCCGATCGAAGAGCTCGGCGCGAAAGGTTCGCAGAACCTTTGTCGCTGAAGATCGAAGTTAGGCGGGGCCAGATGGCACAACCAGTTGCAGAGTGCGGGCAACGGGTGCACCGGAAGGTTTTCTGCCCAAAGCATGTGATTGAGTGCAGTCTGGTCGCAACACAGTGCCCCATTCGTTAACTTTAGTCCCTCACTGAAATGCTTGGCCCAGAGTTTCCAGTGCGGCGCATCCGAACGAAGCGCGAATACACCGGCATTGAAATGCGTGGCCCAAAGTGCCCGCCGTCCCGTCTCTTCGCCAAAATACCCCTGCATTCGGCGCATTCTCCAACCGAGAATGCCCTCGTTTAGGCGGTAGGCACGGTCGACTTCTGGTACGGCCACCAGCGACCCCTCTGCGGCAGTCGCGAGATACCACTCAAGCGCAAACCGCTCTTGCACCCACGCATCTGCATCAATCCAGAGATAGACGTCATACCCAGGGAAGTACTTCGGAAGGAAGGGGCGTGCAGTAAGTGCGCGCAGATGGGGCTCGTTCTCGCGGAGCTGGCGATCAATCGGAAGATCCCACCCGGGTGCGACAACGTGCGAGGCATGGCGGGAGACCCACTCACGGCTCTCCGACCCAAGTCCTACATCAAGGCAGGCGAGGTCTGTAAAGGGCCGTGGCTCCCACTGTTGGAGCGACTTAATCAGTCCGCGAAGCAGCGGCATGAATGCTTCATTCGCGGCGGTGACGATGAGCGTTCGCATCGAGTGGCTAACGAATGAAAGGGACTTCCACGTCCCAAGCGAGCCGCGCCCAGACCGGGTTGGGGTTTACGGCAAAAAAGTGCCACGACGGAGAGGGAAATTTTTTCATCAACTCACTTGAGAGTGGAAATCATAACGGTTGAAATCGACTTTACAAAGAACGTCTTTGGGTTACATGGTGTGGATGAAACAGCCGAGCCTGTGCTGGTGGGCCCGGAAGTTTCGGACTTGGACGCGACTGTCGGCTTTCGCTGCTAAACCGATGCAAGAGTTTCCAGGCAACTGTCATTGAAAAATGTCAAATTGGCAGCTTCAGCGTGTGAGTTTGGCGTCAGTTCGCACGGCGCCATGCTGTCGCGAGACTCCAAACAGGCCCAAAGATGAACCAAAGCACGATACAACCGAATGCATGTTTGTGCCATGCAAGCAAAGGCTGAGTGGCTTCGCTGGTGCCGACGAAATGTAGGAGAGCTTCGACCAAGGTCATTGTGATGACACAAGCGACGATGCAACGCCCCCATAGGTTGAATTCGTAGCGGACTGCCTCCCACCCGCGGGAAGGAGCTTTCTCTGGTGTTGGACCGGCAGCGAACCTGTGGGCAAAGTGCGCATCAACCCACTTCACCGCCAGCCCACCAAAGGCGATGGTGAAGCCAACGTAGGCCGCAGCCAGACCATGTGCAAACGTGGCGGCTGCGCCAAGACGCAAGTCCAGTGCGGTGAAGACCAGGAGTATTGCGTCTATTAGCGGCATACAAAGCAGCAGCGCGCGGCTCAGCGCGTCCTTGCGAAGTAGGTAGCGGACTGCTAGTGCCAGTAGCAAGATGACCCAGAAGCCGACCTCGCATACAACGACAAGGGCGTAGAGTAAATAGGATTCTGGTGGCATGCGTGGAAGGGTACCTGAAGCTGGAGTTCCAACTGCGTCGCATTGAAAGGGAAGATGACGCGCGGCAGTGGGTGGGCTTGCGATGTGGTTTGCGTGCAGTGGCAACTTGAAATGCCTTCGCCTGGCCTCAGTTTGACTGCAACATGAACATCCGACTGAGCCTGAAACGTCCACTCTTCTACATCTTGCTTCCTGTCCTGCTGGTCTTGGCGTTTGTCGGATTTCCACCTCCATTTGCTCCAAACCTTCGGGTCAAGCCGAAGCAAGAGCAGTCGGTTCCGGTGGAGAATGCTGCGAAGGAAAAACGCGGCTGACACATCCCCATGAGAGGTTGGGTTCAATGCAATGCCGAATCCTTGGATAAGATGAGGGTGAAGCCAATGAGCCAGAGGGATGAACGCGAATATGACAACAAGAATTGCATCGCAGGGACTGCTTCTTCGACCTTTCGAGGGCCGGGATGCGCCTGCCTTCACCAAAGCGGTTCTCGAGTCTGTTGAAACTGTTGGCAAATGGATGCCGTGGTGCCATGCGGGCTACACCGACAAAGACGCGCTCGATTGGTTTGGGCTTTGCAGGCAGTCAAGGGAGGCGAAAACCGCCTATGAATTTGGAATCTTCTCAGGAGACGGAACTGAATTCTTGGGAGGCGCCGGTCTAAATGAAGTCAAAAAACTGCACGGTGTGTGCAACCTGGGTTATTGGGTTCGGCAGTCCAAGCATCGCCAACAGATTGCCTCGCGTTGCGTACAGGCTTTGTCGCAGTATGCATTTGAGACTTTGTCAATGCACAGAACGGAAATTGTCGTGGCGGTTGGCAATCTGCACAGTGAGGGAGTCGCGCGCAAGTCCGGAGCACTGTTTGAGAGTGTTGCCCGAAACCGTCTCTTCATCCATGGACGGGCTGTCCCGGCTTCAGTTTTCTCATTGATTCCTTAAGGTTCTCGCCAACTCTTCTAGGTTTGTAGGATACCCGGCAGTTGCGAGCGTCTTCTTCCTGGCTCCCGCGTCCTATCTCTGATACAAGTTGCAAAACTATACACACATTAGGAGGCGGCATGACTGCTGCACTTTGGCAACTTGACGCCGTGGAGCTTTCCGCATTAACACGCAGCGCAGAGGTCTCGTGCCGGGAAGTAGTCCAGTCCACATTGGACCGACTTCATTCGGTAAACCCTGTGGTGAATGCAATTACCCTCTCTCTGGATGAGTCGGCATTGGCTCAAGCCGATGCGGCCGATAGCCAACGATCGAGCGGGGCGTCTTTGGGACCGTTGTTTGGTGTTCCATTCACAACCAAAATCAATACGGACCAGGCGGGTTGCCCCACCGATGACGGATTGATCAACTTTGTCAAAGTCATGCCAAAGACCGACAGTCCGTTGGTGGCACGATTGCGCGAAGCTGGCGGAATATCTATCGGTCGAACCAACTCCCCCGCATTTGGGTTGGTGCAAAACACCATCAACTTGCTGCATGGGGAAACCCGCAATCCGTGGGATCGCAAGATCATGTGTGGTGGCTCAAGCGGAGGCGCTGCGGTCGCTGTTTCAACAGGAATTGGACCCATAGCTCAGGGTAACGACTTGGCTGGGTCCGTGCGATGGCCGGCGCTTTGCAATGGCGTGATTGGCCTGCGCCCTTCACCAGGCCTGATTCCGTACTACAACCCGTCGTTCCGAGGCGGCATGATTTTTTGCGAGCAGTTGATGACTGTGCATGGCCCCATTACGCGTACGGTCGGCGATGCGCGGCTTGCACTGAAAGTGATGGCAGGTGTCGATGTGCATCGATCCGGTCACGGTCCCAGTTGATGTGTTTGGGTCGAGGCCCTCCGTTTCAAAGAGAGTGGCGCTGCTCAAAGGCCAGCCGGGCAAATTCAATGATGAATTTCAGCCGTGCACTCAACAAGCCGTGCAACGCGCTGGCGAAATCCTTGCTGCCGCTGGCTATGTGGTCGAAGAGGTGGCGCCCCCATCCGTTGACGAAGTACTAGAGCTGTTTGATGCCATTGTTTGGACTGAATTGGTGAACAAACTTCAACCGGTGCTCGGAAAGTTCGTAGACCCCTACATGGCGGGTTCGCTCAAGATGGCGGCTACTTGCACCGTTGACCTTGAACGATACATGGCGGCACTTCGAGAGCGTGATCATGTGATTCGCAAATGGCAGTTGTTCATGGAGACCTACCCGCTGGTTGTCATGGCGGGCTCAACATCCCCTGATGTGCCCGTGTTGACCATTGACAACGCAGACAACCTCATTCGGTCGACTGCCAGGTGCCTCAGTCATCTGCGCCTGGCGCCACTGCTGGGTTTTCCTGCGATCTCTGTGCCCCTGTCTGTGACGCCCGAGGTATTTGGTGGACGCCCGCTTGGCGTGGACATCATGGCACCGCGCTACCGTGACGACCTCTGCCTTGAGGCGGCGGAAGTCATTGAATTGCATGAAGGTAAACGTCAACCCATTGACCCTCAGTGGCACTGAACTTGAAGACCTGCCTTCAGGAGCCAGCCCGTTTCTTCCTGACGAGACACTCAAATTTGACCGTCGGACAGGCGTTATAGAGCTAAAGTCTAAGCATGCAAGCTTTCGATGACCTCCCGCTTCGTACCAAACGACTGGTTCTACGTCCTCTGCAAAAGCACGACGATGATGCCCTCTTCAGGATATTTTCAGACGAGAAGGTCATGCGGTACTGGAGCACTTTGCCTTGGACTAGCCATGAGCCCGCGCGGGCAATGATCGCCAGTGATCTAGCCCAAACATCCAGAGATCATCTTCGCCTTGGCATCGTGCGGTCCCAGGACGAGTGCCTCATCGGTACATGCACCCTCTTCAACGTCAATGCCGCATGCCGCAGGGCTGAGGTTGGCTATGGGCTCGGTTCCTTTGCATGGGGCTGCGGCTACATGAACGAGGCACTCAGGGCGCTGCTGGACTATGGCTTCCGCCAACTCAATTTGAATCGCATCGAGGCCGACATTGATCCACGCAATGAGGGATCAGCCAGGACGCTGGAGCGCCTCGGCTTCACAAAAGAAGGCTACCTTCGAGAACGGTGGATCGTTGGCGACGAGGTCTCAGACACGGCTCTCTACGGCCTGCTTCAACGCGAGTGGAAGAGTGAGTCTTGAATATCAGA
>CAJAVE010000304.1 GCA_903945325.1 uncultured beta proteobacterium
CTGGTCTCCCAGCAACCCGAGCGGCGCCTGGAGTGGATTGGCGCGCTGTGCGTCACCATGCTCATCAGTGCCATCGTGCTGGTATCGGCCGAGCGCATTCAGCGCGTCATCGGAACGCGTCTGGTGACGGCTATTGAGCGGCTGATGGGGCTGGTACTGGTGTCGGTCGCGATTGAGATGATGCTGCGCGGCTTCAAGACCTTTGCGCAGCAGTTGATGCAGGCGTAAGTCTTATCCAATAGCCTGCAACACCCAGGCTTTGGCTTTTTCGACATCGTCGAACACCTGCCCGGGGATACCCGCCTTGGCGTAAGCCGCAAGGTAATGCGACTGCATGATGGCACCGCCCTCCACATCCGGCCCCACAACCAGAGCGATGGCGACCGGGCGAATGCCCTTGTCGACCCGTCTTTTCACGATGTTCGCAATTTCTGCAACGGCCTCCGGCGAAGCCAGGGCACTGTCCTTGAACACCAGCACCGTACCCCAGCGCCCGTGCGCATTGAGAACCGCGTCCAAAGACTCCTGAGCGGCATCACCCGCAACAACGAGTTCCTTGTTGAAAGGGCCCCGGGCCTCAAGAATGTTCAACCGTCCGGACACCTGTATATCCATGGTGCCATGCGGCTTGAATATCCCGGAAGGAAGGTCGTCGGTGCTAAGGTGGGCTGACTTTGGCATAGGCAGATACTAAACCAACCACTTCCTGTTCAATGGCGCCAAATATGCTCTGCCCGTCGTGCCCCTTCATCTCAATGCGAATCGTGTCGCCATATTGCATGAATGCGGTGCTGGGTTGCCCGTCCTGAATGGTTTCTATGGCGCGCTTCTCCGCAATACAGCTGTAGCCCTTGGGCCACTCGGTACGTGCCTTTGCGCCCGTGCCCTTGGTCACACCCTTGTTGCTGACCGTGCCTGAGCCAACGATGGAGCCAGCACGCACATTGCGGGTTTTGCACAGGTGGGCGATCAGCTGGCCGAAATGAAAGGTCATGTCCTCACCTGCATCGCACAGGCCCACCTTGCGACCGTTCCATGTGCTTTGCAGGGGCAGGTGCACGCGACCGCGGGACCAGGCCGCGCCCAATTCGTCGGGCGTGACCGCCACCGGGCTGAAGGCCGTAGCCGGCTTGCTTTGCACAAAACCAAAACCCTTGGCCAATTCATCGGGAATGAGGTTGCGCAGGCTCACATCGTTGACCAGTAGAGCCAAGCGAATGCCGTCCAGCGCGCGGTCTGCGGTGCACCCCATGGGAATGTCACCGGTGATGACGGCCACCTCGGCTTCGAAGTCAATGCCAAAAGCCTCACTGGCGCACACAATGGGGTCGCACGGGCCTTGCAGGTCGTCGCTGCCCCCCTGGTACATCAGCGGGTCGGTGTAAAAACTCGCGGGCACTTCGGCACCGCGTGCCTTACGCACCAACTCAACATGGTTGATGTAGGCCGAGCCGTCGGCCCACTGGTAAGCGCGGGGAAGCGGCGCCATGCATTGCTTGGCGTCAAAGGGGAAGGCGTGGCGGGCGCGGTCGTTGTTCAGGTTGTCGTACAGATCCTGCAACTGGGGCGACAGGTAGTTCCAGTCGTCCAGCACCTGTTGCAGGCGGTTGGCAATGTTGGAGGCGTACACAGCCAGGCTCAGGTCGCGGGAGACCACGACCAACTGTCCATCGCGTGAGCCATCTTTGTAAGTTGCGAGTTTCATAAGGGAATTGTCGCTCTGAATTAAACTGGTGACGCCCACCCATGACCCCACCCCACTCCACACCAAACACCCGGCCTGCCAACACCCGCAACCGTCCATCCTGGCGGCTGATTGGGTTGACGGGCGTCGTCTTGCTGGCGCACTGGGCGGTGTTGCGCGCCGCACCGGCCGCATTTGCCGCACATGAAAGCGTGGAGCCGGTGGAAGCCAGCTGGGCGTTTTCCATGCGAACCATCGCCCCGGAATCGCCCGCAGTGCCAATGGCTCGCACGGCGAAAGCGCGCACTGCGCCCCCACCAGCGGCTCGCGTCGCTGTCCAAGGCGCACCAGAGGGCTTGGCAGGGAGCCCTACGTCAAATGCGCCTCCATCCTTCGAAGAATATGGCGAATTGACTACAAAAACCATAGCGGATGCGGCAATGCCAGATACCCCACCGCCAGAGGCACCGGTTCTTTTGGCACAGGCGCCGCCCAATGGCACACGCCCGGCGTCCAATAAACCCCTGCCGGCCAGGACAGTACGGGGTTTTGTAGTCCCTCCACCGGCTCGGCTCAAGTACGCAATCAAAGGCGAAGTCAAAGGCTTCCCCTACCAGGTCAACGGCGATTTGCGTTGGGCGCAGGATGGAAAAACCTACGATGCCCGCATGGAAATCAGCCATTTCCTGCTCGGCTCACGCGTGCAGACCAGTACCGGCCAGTTGACCCGCTTTGGCCTGGAACCGACACGCTTTGGCGACAAGGTCCGATCTGAAGTGGCTGCGCACTTTGACTATGACAAGAACAAGGTCACGTTCAGTGCCAATACGCCCGACGCGCCCTTGTTGGCAGGTGCACAGGACCAACTGAGCGTGTTCATGCAACTGGCCGCCATGTTCGGTTCGGACCCTAAAGGCTTCCCCCAGGGCAGCACCCTGCCCTTCCAGGCAGTGGGGCCGCGTTCGGCCGACTCTTGGGTGTTCACCGTCGGTGCGATGGAGAAATTGCAGATGCCTGGCGGCGACATCAGCGCCGTACGCCTGTGGCGTGATCCCAGTGGCGAGTACGATGCCAAGACGGAAATCTGGCTTGCACCGGATGTGGGGTATTTGCCGGTACGTATTCGTTTGACCCAGCCCAATGGCGATTTTGTGGACCAGCAATGGCGCGAAACCCTGAAGTAGGCCTGCGCTCCCTTGATTTCACCCTGACCGCGCCCACTTGCGATAGTAGGCCTATCATCCATCACAATGCACACCCTTTACGACTCTGAAACCTACTCGGTCACCCACATGCTGGCCAACGCGGAAGCCAATGGCAAAACAGCGCTGGGGGCCCTCAAAACCGTTCAATACCCTGAAGGCGTTCCTGTGATGGCCCGGCACGGTTTTGAGATTGTGGACAAGCGTTCGGGTAAAGAAGTCTATCTGGACGGCTCGTGGGCCGAGTTGTTCCAGCAGCACATCATGGCCTGGCAAGTCAACATGCCCAGTCAGGAAGAAGTGGAGGACACGCTGGAAAAATACGCCGAACTGGCGCAAAACCCGGTGCTGGTGCACTGAGGCTTCCCGCCAGGCTGCTGGCCTGGCTTTCTTGACCGACAGCTTGACCCTGGTCAAAGACTGTGGCGTGCAGCAGGCGCATCATCTTTTTGACATACAACAAAAAGGAGCCGCCATGAACAAGCAGCAAAACCATGATTTTGAACAACAACTGACTGGAATGCGTGCGGCCCTGCTGGCACAGATTGCTGAACAACGCGGGGGGGCGGTCAGCCGCGTAGAGGTCGCAGCTGACCACTTTGGGCACCCGGAAGACTCGGGCGCACAACTGGCTACCGAGCGCGAACTGGAGTTTGCCCTTGGCGAACGCGAATTGGCCGAGTTGGCCGCCATCGACGCCGCACTGGCGCGCCTGAGGACCGGATCCTATGGCGAATGCACCGACTGCGGCAAACACATTCCAGCGGCACGCCTGCATGCCAGCCCCGAAGCGCTGCGCTGCATCCACTGCCAGGAAAAAGAAGAGAACCAGCACCCCGTCTGAGCTCCCCTTGCCGATTCACCCTTGTTTTGGAGAACCGTTTCATGACCACTTTTCACGCCGTCGTCTGGCTGGACCATTCCGAAGCCCACATCGTCATGTTTGACCGTGAGCACGTCGAGGCGCAGCGCATCAAATCGCGCAGCCACCACAAGCACCAGGGCAAGCCTGGCGAAGACAGTGTTTTCTTTGCCGACATCGCGAAAACGCTGACGGGCACACGCGAGGTGCTGCTGACCGGCCCCGGCATCGCACGCAACCAGTTTCGTGACTGGTGCAACAACTACCAACGCAAACTGGCTGCAGGCATCGTCGACTCGGTGCCCAGCGACCACCCCAGCGATGGGCAGCTCGCAGCACTGGCACGCAGATACTTCAAAAAGTTTGACACCATGGCGGCTGACCCCTCGATGGTCTGACACAGGCCACACGCGGGCGGTGGCTCATGCTGCGACAATAAATGCACCATGAGCCAGACCTACACCCTTACCCTTTCATGCCCGGACCGCCTGGGCCTGGTGCACGCCGTTTCCGGTTTTCTTCTGGAGCGCGGCGGCAACATTGAAGAAGCCGCCCAGTACAACGACCCCGCCACCGGCCTGTTTTTTATGCGGGTGCAGTTCAGTTGTGCCCGCCTGACCCACTCCGATCTGCGCGCGGAACTGGGCTTTTTCGCCAAACCCTACACCATGCAATGGGGCTTGCACGCTCGTGCAGAGCCTATGCGCACGGTGCTGCTGGTCAGTAAAGAGGGGCATTGCCTCAACGATCTGTTGTTTCGCTGGAAGAGCGGGTTGCTGGCGCTCGACATCCGCGCCATCATCTCCAACCACCGCGATTTTTACCAGTTGGCGGCCAGCTACAACGTGCCCTTTCACCACATACCGGTCACCGCAGACACCAAGGCCAGAGTGGAAGAGCGTCAGTTTGAAATCATCCAGGCCGAAGGTGCCGAGTTGGTCGTACTGGCGCGCTACATGCAAATTTTGAGTGACGATTTCTGCAAAAAGCTGGCCGGGCGCGCCATCAACATTCACCACTCCTTTTTACCCAGCTTCAAGGGCGCCAAGCCCTACTACCAGGCGCACGACCGCGGCGTCAAGCTGATTGGCGCTACCGCCCACTACGTGACGGCCGACCTGGACGAAGGCCCCATCATTGAGCAGGATGTGGCCCGAGTCGACCACAGCAAAACCGTTGAAGACTTGACGACCCAAGGGCGTGACACAGAAAGTCAGGTGCTGGCCCGCGCCGTCAAGTGGCACAGCGAGCACCGTGTGCTGCTGAACGGGCACAAAACCGTCATTTTTAAGTAAAAACGGGCTGCAGCCCCCGCAGTCATTGCGTAACCAGCTCTGTTTTTTATAGCGAATTCGCCATTGCCTCGCCCAGGCGAACTGGCGTAGCGCTCTGCCATTGGGCATTGAACGCCATCTCAGATTTCGGGAACAGCAGCACCACGGTGGAGCCCAGCATAAATCGGCCCATTTCTTCGCCCTGGCGCAGGGTGACGGCACCGCTCTCGTAGGACTTTTCCCACAGCCGCCCCGGGCGCGGCGGGTTGACCAGGCCGTGCCAGACGGTGGCCATGCTGCCGACAATGGTGGCACCTACCAGCGCCAGCACCATGGGGCCGTGCGCCGTGTCAAACACGCACACCACGCGCTCGTTGCGGGCAAACAGACCCGGCACCCCACGCGCCGTTGTTGGATTGACAGAAAACAGATCGCCCGGCACATAAATCATGCGGCGCAGAGAACCGTCACACGGCATGTGGATGCGGTGGTAGTCGCGTGGGCTGAGGTAAATGGTGGCAAAGTGGCCATCCTGAAACTGCGCGGCCAGCGTGGCGTCACCGCCGACCAGTGCCGTCGTGGAATAGCGGTGGCCCTTGGCCTGAAAGATCTGGTCCCGCTCGATCGCCCCAAACTGACTGATGGCGCCATCCACCGGGCACACCCATTCAGCCTGCGCCAGTGGTCGCGCACCCGGCTTCAGCGGCCGGGTAAAGAATTCGTTAAACGTGGCGTAGCTGGCAATGTCCGGATTGGCCGCCTCGGCCATGTTGACCTGGTAGCGCTGGACGAACCAGCGGATCACCGCAGTCGTGGTATGGCCCGCCCTGGCACTGGCGAACTTGCCGGCCAGTGCGGTCAAGGCCTGCTTGGGAATCAGGTACTGCGGCAGTACCGCGAGGGTGTCGGACACGGCAGTTCCTTGGTTTGGGGGTGGGTCGGTCATGCGCGAGGCATGAATGCGGGCGGATTATAGTGAGCCCATGAACAAAGCACCCACGCTTGTCGCTGCCCGAAGTGCCGCACGCATCCCCCCCATCCAGTGCCTGCTGACCTTTGAGGCGCTGGCGCGGCTGCGCAGCGTGACGCAGGCCGCCGAGGAGCAGTGCGTCACCCCCAGTGCGGTCAGCCACAGGGTGCGCCAGCTCGAAGAGATCATTGGCACCAAGCTGTTTGGCCGTGCCGACTTTTCACTGACGACCGAAGGCAGCGAGTACCTGGCCCATGTGCGCGAGGGTCTGGCCATTTTGCAGAAGTTCCCCAGTTCGGCGGCGGCACCGGGCAAACGCAAGCTGCGCCTGGCAGTCACACCCACGTTTTCGCGCTCCATCCTGATCCCGCGCCTGCGCCAGTTCACCGACGCCTACCCCGAGATTGACCTCACGCTGCAGGTCTCCATTCCGCTGCTGGATGTGGTGGCCGAGGACGCCGACCTGATGGTGCGCTTTGGCCCCGGGCGCTATGCCGACATGGAGCACATCTGCCTGATGAAGGACGAGGTCACTCCTTTGGCGTCCCCCGCCTTCGTGCGCGAACATGGCCCGTTTGAAGTGGCGCAGGACCTGCAGGGCGTGCCACTGTTGCGAAGCCCGCTGGAGCCCTGGCGAACCTGGTTTGCCGCGCGCGGCCTGGACTGGCCAGAGCCCATCGACGGCTCGCAATTCAATGACATTGGACTCATGTGCGACGGTGCTGCCGCCGGCATGGGCGTGGCGCTGGTGCGCCTGAAGCTGGGCGCCCCCTGGCTGGAGAACGGCACGCTGGTGCGCCTGGGCAGCAACGACGTCTTCTGCACCAATGTGCCCAGCCCGCACGCCCACTACCTGTGCTGGCGCACCGGCATGATGGACCGCTGGGAATGCGCGGCCTTTGCGGAATGGTTGAAGAAGGCGGTGGCGTGAATCATTCGCTATGAAAAAAGTAGCTGCCTACGCATATTTTTCGGGGGCTATAGCCCTATTTGTCGCCTAGCCTAGAATCGGCGACACGGTTAAAACAACCATGACTTTTGTGCGATGCAATCTGTTTCGGAACATGCCATATGAGAATTGAATCCATTCGCCTGAAGAACTTCAAAGCCTTTCGCGACATTCATTTGCGTGATGTTCCAGCGTTTTTCGTTGTGGTCGGTGCCAATGGTTCCGGCAAGTCCACGCTGTTTGATGTGTTTGGCTTTTTGCACGACTGCCTAAAGGGCAATGTGCGGCAGGCATTGGACAAGCGTGGTCGTTTTCGCGAAGTTCTCAGCCGCGGTTGTGACCCCGAGAAAGACTCCATCCTGATTGAATTGCAGTACCGCATGGAGATTACCGGGGTAGAACGCCTGGTGACCTATTCACTTGAGATAGGTGAGGAGGCCGGCTCCCCAGTGGTATTTCGCGAACTGCTGCGCTATAAGCGTGGGCGCTATGGCAGCCCTTACCACTTTTTGGATTTCTCCAAAGGCGAAGGGTATGCCATTACAAACGAAGAGGACTTCAAGATCTCGGATGAGCAGTTAGAAAACGAGAAGCAAAAGGTATCTCCCGACACGTTGGCCATCAAGGGCCTGGGGCAGTTTGAACGCTTCAAGGCGGCCAGTGCCTTTCGGCGTTTGATTGAAAACTGGCATGTCTCTGATTTTCATATCAATGCTGCGCGTGGGAGGAAGGAGGCGTCTGGCGATACAGAACATCTCTCGGAGAGCGGTGACAACCTCCCGCTGGTGGCACGCTACCTTCATGAGCGGCACCAAGAGGTTTTTAAGACCATCTTGTCAACGATGGCCCGCCGTGTACCCGGCGTGACCTCGGTGGAGCCCAAGCTCATGGACGATGGATATTTGACTTTGCGCTTTCAAGACGGCTCTTTCAAGACACCATTTTTGGATCGCTACGTATCGGATGGCACGATCAAGATGTTTGCCTATCTGACCTTGCTGCACGACCCCAAGCCCCACCCCCTCCTGTGTGTAGAGGAACCGGAGAACCAGTTGTATCCGCAGTTGATGGTGGAGCTGTCAGAAGAGTTTCGCGCCTATGCCAGTCGTGGTGGGCAGGTATTTGTCTCCACGCATTCGCCAGACTTTCTGAACGCAATGGAACTCGATGAGGTTTGTTGGCTGGTCAAACGCGATGGGCGCACAGAGATACACCGTGCCAAAGACAATGCGCAAGTTGCTGCATATATGGCAGAAGGTGACCAACTGGGCTACTTGTGGAAACAGGGGTTTTTTGACGGCGTAGACCCACAATGAGGGAACTGGTCTTTTTGTTGGAAGAGAGGTCCGCCGTTGCCCTGTTGGAGACACTGCTGCCACGGCTGCTCCAGGAGAACATATTTTTCCGACTCATTCCGTTCGAAGGCAAGCAGGATCTACAGAAGCAATTGGCACGCAAGATTCGCGGCTATGCAAATCCGCGTGCGCGGTTCATCGTTGTGCAAGACCAGGATAGTTTCTTGGACTGCAGAGTCTTAAAAGCGAACTTGTTGGGGTTGTGTGCGCAGTCTGGTCGGGGATCTGAGTGTTTGGTTCGCATTGCTTGCAAGGAGCTTGAAGCCTATTATCTTGCGGACCTTTCGGCTGTGGAACAGGCACTCGAAGTCAAAGGGCTGGCGGCAAAGCAGCTGACAGAAAAATTTCGGATGCCGGATCGCTTGGGAAGTCCGAGCCGGGAACTAAAGACATTGACACATGACCGCTATGAAAAGGTAGCTGGCTCCAGAAAACTTGGTCAGTACTTGAGCATTGACAACGAGCGATCTCCGAGTTTTCGCAATCTGATTTACGGAATTCGCCGCATGGAATCTGAGTTGCTTTCCATCGCTATATGAACGCGTCGGCCATAGCCCATCTAGAAGCCGCATCGCCATCCTTTCAGGGGCCGCTGCACGCCTGCCTGCGCGAGCAGTGACCTGATTTCAACGCCCGGGTTCAATTTCTTCACGCCACAACGCTGCTGATTGACGTACAGTGAACCGTATGAACGTACCCACATCCCCCACTGACACCACGTCGCTACAAAAAACAGAGCTGCAAGCGCAGGTTGTACGGGGGCTAGAGGCCCATTTACCCTCAAGCTCTTTGCTATGGAACCGCGAAGACACCACTCCCTACGAATGCGATGGCCTGACCGCTTACCGCCAGCGCCCGCTGGTGGTGGCCCTGCCGGAGACCGAGGCGCAGGTTGCCGCCGTCCTCAAAACCTGTTTCGAGATGGGCGTGCCGGTGGTGGCGCGCGGCGCGGGCACGGGGCTGTCGGGCGGCGCCATGCCGCACGCCATGGGCGTGACGCTGTCTTTGGCCCGGTTCAACAAGATTGTGAAGATGGACAAGCGCAGCCGCACGGCCGTGGTGCAGTGCGGCGTGCGCAACCTGGCCATCAGCGAGGCCGCCGCGCCCCTGGGCCTGTATTACGCGCCCGACCCGTCCAGCCAGATCGCCTGCACCATTGGCGGCAACGTGGCCGAAAACTCGGGTGGTGTGCATTGCCTGAAATATGGCCTCACGCTGCACAACGTGCTCAAGGTCAGGGGTTACACCATCGAAGGCGACCCCATCACCTTTGGCAGCGATGCGCTGGACTCGCCCGGCTACGACCTGCTGAGCCTGGTCGTGGGCAGCGAGGGCATGCTGGCCATCATCACCGAAGTCACGGTCAAGCTGGTGCCCAAGCCGCAGTTGGCGCGCTGCATCATGGCCAGCTTTGACGACATGCGCAAGGCAGGCGATGCGGTAGCCGCTGTCATCGCCGCCGGCATCATCCCCGCCGGGCTGGAGATGATGGACAAGCCCATGACCGCCGCCGTGGAAGACTATGTGCACGCCGGTTACGACCTGAACGCCGAAGCCATTTTGCTGTGCGAGAGCGACGGCACGCCCGAAGAGGTGGAAGAGGAAATCGGCCGCATGAGCGAGGTGTTGACGCGCTGCGGCGCAACCGCCATCGCTGTAAGCCGGGATGAAGGCGAGCGCATGCGCTTCTGGAGCGGACGCAAGAACGCCTTCCCGGCCAGCGGGCGCATCAGCCCCGACTACATGTGCATGGACAGCACCATCCCGCGCAAGCGTTTGGCCGACATCCTGCTGGCGATTGCCGAGATGGAAAAGAAATACCAGCTGCGCTGCGCCAATGTGTTCCACGCGGGAGACGGCAACCTGCACCCGCTAATCTTGTTTGATGCCAACGACCCAGACCAGCTGCACCGCTGCGAGCTGTTTGGTGCCGAGATACTGGAAACGAGCGTGGCCATGGGGGGCACAGTGACCGGAGAACACGGCGTGGGCATCGAAAAACTCAACAGCATGTGCGTGCAGTTCAGTGCGGCTGAGAACGCGCAGATGTTTGGCATCAAGCACGCGTTTGACACCAAGGGGCTGCTCAACCCCGGCAAGGTGATCCCGACGCTGCACCGCTGTGCCGAATACGGCAAGATGCTGGTGCGGGGCGGGCAAATCAAGCACCCGGAACTAGAGCGCTTTTAGATGCAGGGCCTGCGCGGTCTGGCCTGGTTGCTGGTCCTGCAGGTGGTGTTTGCATCGCTGCTGATGCCTCTGCTGTTCCGGTTGCTGGTCTGACCCACATCGTGGTGATGGCCAAAGTTTGAGCACCCGATCGAGGTCATGCGGCTGTAAGCTCCGGGTTCTTACAGTGTTCTCAAGGCGTTGGCACAGCGCAAGTCGCTGGTGTCAGCATGGTGACCATGTCTTCTGATGCCACGGTGGCTGTACTATTTTTCGGCGGCATTTATCTGACGCCACTGCTGCATGTTGTTTTGCACGCCGGAGAGGAAGCCATCTTCATTGGAGTGGGTCTGGTGGTGGGACTGCTGGTCCAACTGCGCGACGGCGATCTGCTGGGGCGCATCGGTGGCGAGGAGTTTCTGGTTATGCTGCCCACCACCGACATGGCAGCCGCCCGGCCCCTGGCTGAGCGCCTGCGCCAGACCCTGGCCGCGGCCTCCATTGCGGATGGAACAAACACGATCAATCTGCCGGCATCGTTCGGTATTGCCGAGCTCCAGGCCGCCGAGAGCCAAGCCGAGTGGTTCCGGCGGGTCGATGGCGCGCTCTACCAGGCCAAAAAACAAGGCCGCAACCAGGTGGTTGCGGCCGAGTAGCGCGCGAGTGCAGCGGTCGTTTGTTATCGCAAGCCAAAAAACCGAACGGCATTGCGTCCGGCATCCTTGGCCTGGTACATCGCTGCGTCGGCCCATTTCATCCCAAATTTCCCATTAGCCCGCTTGGGGCGGGTGATTTGCGGTGAATTTGACCGGTAGATCAAACTTCGTGGCCTCATCCCACAAGCCCTGCATCCACTTCCTTTGCTGCATGGCCATTGCCAGATTCAGTATGTGCTTGC
>CAJAVE010000305.1 GCA_903945325.1 uncultured beta proteobacterium
ACGTCAATGGTCTCCAGCTGGTGCACCGCCATGCGCCGCTCGATGCGCCGGTAAATGGTGCTGGGTTTGTATTGCGAAAAGTCGTGCCCGGTCTGGGCGCGCAGCAGCACAAAAATCTTCTTGAGGGCGCCCTCGGTCCTGGGGTTGGCGGGCAGGCCGGAGCGGGGCAGCTTGCCAAAAATATGTGCGGCATAGGCCATCAGCTGCGCGGGCATCTCGGCCGGGGGCAGCTGGTAGTCCACCAGGCCGGTGGCAATCGCGCTGCGGGGCATGCCGTCAAACTCGCAGGACTCGGGGTTTTGCACCATCACCATGCCACCGGCATCCTTGACGGCGCGCACGCCCACGGTGCCGTCACTGCCGGTGCCCGAAAGCACGATGGCAATGGCCAGCTCGCGCTGGTCTTGCGCCAGCGATTCAAAGAAGTAGTCAACGGACAAGCGCTGGCCGCGCGGGGCCACGGGTTCGAGCAGGTGCAGTGCGCCCTGCAAAAAGGCCATGTCGTAGTTGGGCGCAATGATGTAGACGCAGTTGGGTTTGACGACCATACCGTCTTCCACCTCAAACACCGGCATGCGGGTGTAGCGGCGGATCAGGTCGCTGAGCATGCTTTTGTGGTCGGGTGCCAGGTGCTGCACCAGCACAAAGGCCATGCCGGGCTCGCGGTCAACCGGCATGCCGGTGAAGAAAGCCTCAAAGGCCGCCAGGCCACCAGCGGATGCGCCAATGCCGACGACGGGGAAGGGTGCGGGTGTGGACACAGAGGCTACCGGGTGCGCCGGAACCGGCTCGCTGACGGGCGCTGGCTTGCCATTTTGGCTCTTGGTCATGGTCCTGGTCTCGGTTTGGAACCTCGACGGCCCCCATGGGCTACAGGTAGATAGCAACAGTTTACGGCCTTCATAGCGAAGCATTGGCTGCGTTATGTCAAATCTGCTCAAAACAAGCCCATAGCCCGTCCGGTTGTCAGGTCAGTCTGCCGGGGCAGGGCGTCCGAGTAAATAGCCTTGAAAGTAGCTACAGCCCAGTTCCAGCAAAATGCCGCGCTGCACTTCGGTTTCCACGCCTTCTGCAATCACCCGCAGACCCAGGCTTTCGCCGAGGGTCAAAATGGCCCGCACGATGCTGCGGTCTTGTGCGTCCACCCGCAGGTCGCGGACAAACGACTGGTCGATCTTTAGTTGGTCAAGCGGCAAATTCTTGAGCATGCTCAGGGACGAATAGCCGGTGCCAAAGTCGTCCAGCGATATACGCACACCGAGTTCTTTCAATGCGGTCATTTTTTCGACCACGCCACCCACATCGTCAACCAGTTGGCTCTCGGTCAACTCCAGCTCGATGTGGTGTGCCTGGGCGCCTGCGCTTTCCAGAGCCTCCCGCACCTGCTGGACGAAGCCGGGTTGCCTGAATTGCCTTGCACTCACATTGATACTGACGACCCATTGGGCTTTGGCGGGGTCCACAGACCACGTCACGGCCTGTTGGCAGGCCTGCAGCAAAATCCATTGGCCCAAGGGCAAAATCAGGCCAGAGCTTTCTGCCACCGGAATAAAGACACTGGGCGCAACCAGCCCCCGTTGCGGATGGTTCCAGCGGACCAGCGCCTCAACACCGATTTGAATGCCATCGAACCGGAATTGGGGTTGGTAATGCAACACGAATTGCGACTGTGCAATGCCCACGCGCAGATCGGCCTCCAGCGCTGTGCGCTCCTTCACCTGGGCCTGCATTTGCGGATCGAAAAAGCTGACCCGGTTGCGGCCGTCTGCCTTGGCGCGGTACATGGCCAGGTCAGCCTGCTTGAGCAGATCGTCCTGACCCATCACTTTGCCCGAGAACATGGCAACGCCCAGGCTCACACTGGACTTGAATTCTTTGCCTTCGAGTTG
>CAJAVE010000306.1 GCA_903945325.1 uncultured beta proteobacterium
CCGGATTGCGCCGCCATATTTGCTCGAGCAGGGCGGGGTTGAGCTCGGCCAGCTCGGCCTTTGGAATGCCTTGTATGGCGCCAAAGTGTTTTTCCTTCAGGCCCTCGTGACAGGATGGCGGTGGCAGCTGCAAAGCGGATGCGACGATATCCGCTGTTTCGCGTGCCCGTGCCAGCGGGCTGGACCAGATGGCATCAAATTGGGCATTCGCCAGCTTGGCCGCCAGTGCGTGTGCCTGACTGCGTCCCAGGTCATTGATGGGTATGTCAAACCAGCCCTGCAGGATTCCGCTCTTGTTCCAGTCGGTTTCGCCGTGGCGGGCAATGCAGAGGTGGGCCGGGTTCATGCGCAAGCTTCAGGTCAAAAATGCACCTGATCCGCAGCAACCACCTGCACCGTCGGGCCAAAGCTCTGCATATTCGCCAGCGTTGTGTTGTGATGGGCCGTGATCTGCGCGGCGGTCAGGCCCCCGCTGTCCAGTGTGGAGTGGCCGTCCGCCACCAGGGTGACCGGGTAGCCCAGGGCCAGTGCGCGGCGCACCGTGCTGTCCACGCAAAACTCGCTTTGCAGGCCACAGGCAATGACGCGGTCGGCCTCAAACACCGCCCACTCGCCAGAACACAAGGCTTGTTGTACGTCGATGATGAGCAGGGCCGTTGTCATTGTTTCGCTCCCAACGCGAGTGCCGCATTGCGCGACTCGGCCATGGCGATGTCGTCCGGTACTTTTTGCGTGTTCCAGCCACCCAGGTGGCGTTCGCTGATATTGCACAGCGCGGTGATCCACTCGGGGTCGTCATTCAGGCAGGGAATGTAGTGAAACGCTTTGCCCCCCGCCAGCAGGAAGGCGGCGCGGCCTTCCATGTCGATTTCTTCCAGCGTTTCCAGGCAGTCGCTGGTGAAGCCGGGGCACACCACATCCACGCGCTTGACACCGGCCTTGGCCATGGCTATCAGCGTGGGCTCGGTGTAGGGCTCCAGCCATTTGGCGCGGCCCAGGCGGGACTGGAAGGTGACTTTGTATTCGGTCTTGTCAATGTCCAGCCGCTCGGCCAGCAGGCGCGCGGTCTTGAAGCACTCGCAATGGTAGGGGTCACCCAGTTCCAATGTGCGCGCGGGTACGCCATGAAAGCTCATCACCAGCTGATCGGGCCGGCCATGGTTCTTCCAGTAGCGCTGCACGCTGGCGGCCAAAGCCGAGATGTAGTCCCTGTCGTCGTGGTAGTGGTTAATGAAGCGCAGCTCCGGCAAGGCGCGGGTGCGCTGGGCCCAGGCATAAACCGCGTCGAACACGCTGGCCGTGGTGGTGGCGCTGTACTGCGGGTAGGCGGGTACCACCAGCACGCGGGTCACGCCCTCGGCCTTCAACGCGTCGAGCTGGGAGCCTATCGATGTGCTGCCGTAGCGCATGGCCCAGCGCACCTTGACGCCGTGGTTGCGCTGGCCCAGCCAGCCCTGCAGCAGCTTGGACTGCTTCTCGGTCCACACTTTCAGTGGCGAGCCTTGCGGTGTCCACACACTGGCGTATTTGGCGGCCGACTTGGCAGGGCGAAAGCGCAGGATGATGCCGTGCAGGATGAGCCACCACAGCAGGCGGGGAATCTCCACGACCCGGTGGTCGCTCAGAAATTCAGCCAGGTAGCGGCGCACTGCGGGGGCGGTGGGGGCATCGGGTGTGCCCAGGTTGCACAGAAGTACGGCCGTGCGTGGAGTCTGGCCATGGGTGTAGGGGGGTTCTTGTTCAAAGGGCATGGAAGGTATTTTCGGTGACGGGTGCGGTGGATCAGGGGCGCAAGCTTAAGGTGGTTTTGGTGTGGGCCTTGACGTCGGCTGCGCTGAAATACTGCTGCACATACAGTCCTTCAGAAAACAGGGCAGCCTGATCGTCGTAATGCGTATCGAACAACACCCCGCTTTGGCCCACGGGGTTGATGCCAACCGATTTGTCTGGCTGCGCAAAGTCGATCACGCGCCGGGTGGAAGGTCCGGACTTCACCGACCAGGGACCGGGACCCATGTGGATGTTCAAGTTATTGGGCGTCTCGCGGCCACCCGCAACCTTGAACGGCCCGACATTGAAAATTTTGTCCAGGGGTTTTTGCATGCCCAACGGGTGAACATGGGTCAGTGTGTGCGCGTTACCCCAGCGCCACTTCAGCAAGTCTTTTCCATACATGGACTCGAGGTGCCTGATTGTCTTGACCCAGGCCACACGGATCGTCTCGAACCGGTTTTCCACCTTTTTGGTGGTGATGTTGTCCCACCATGGCGAATTGCTGTCCGTTGCAAGAATGGGCAGCGCGCTGTCCAGCGCAAAGGTTTTGAGCAGGTTTTTGAACTGCACTTCGCCCATCTCGTCCGCCATCGCGGCGTGGGCCAGCTCATACATTAGCTGCGTGAACAACAGTGCGGCCATGCTGTCGCGGCTGTAGTCACCATCCCACAATTCCAGTGGTTCCAGAAAGGCTTTTTCATAGGGATCAGTGGTAACGCCCTTGAGTATGGGCATCAGGTCCTTGAGGATGCGCGGGCCGTAACCGTTGCCGCTGTCCAATTGCAGATTTTGTGAAGCCGGTATGTCCCATTTGCGATCCGGGTCACGAAAGGCAGCGTCCAGGCGCTGCACCCGGTCCGGAAGGCAGTAGTAGCCCGGCACGGGCACGCCACTGGCGGGCTGCGGCTGGTGGTTGGCCGAGACAATGTAGCCGCGTACCGGGTTCTCTTCCTGCGGGTTGAAGTTGAAACTGTAGAAGCCGCTCTTCTCAGCCTCACCCGTGCTTCCGTCCAGAATGAACGTGGGGTTGATGCCGGGGGGGCGAATGGGCAGTTTGGCGGCGGCCCACCAACCAATGTCACCGGCCGCGTTGGCCCACAGCACATTGAGGCCAGGCGAGTGGATTTTTTCCGCAGCGGCGCGGGCCTTCTCGCGCGTGTCAGCCCGGTTCAGCTGGTAAAAAGCGTCCAGAATCGGATTCTCGGTTTCCAGAAAAGCCCACCACATGGCAATGGGCGTATCGCCAAAACTGTCTTTGAAGACGTCGGTGATGATGGGGCCGTGGGGAGAGCGGCGCAGTTTGAGTTGCACATCGGCGCGGTCTTTGACCTTGATGGTCTCGGTTCGCGTTTGCAGGTCAACCCAGGCTCCACGCACCCACACCTGATTGGGGTTGGCGGGGTTCGGCTTTTCGGCCACCAGGTCCATGTCGTCGTTCTCGAACATGGTCAGGCTCCAGCCGAAGCGCGTGTTGTGGCCCAGCATGGCCACCGGGATGAGTGACTGGAAGTGGCCATACATCTCGTATCCCGGTGCGCTCAGGTGGGCTTCATACCAGACTGCCGGGGCTGAGTAGGCAATGTGCGGGTCACCGGCCAGCATGGGCTTTCCGCTGGCGGTGCGCTTGCCCGAAATAACCCATGCGTTGCTGCCCTCAAAGGCGGGAACACCCGCCGCTTCCAGTGCGCTTTGGCTAAGTGTGGCCAGCTGGTCCAGGTTCTTCCAGTCTTTCGGGGTCAGTGCCAGGGCAGGGCGCCTGCCAGGGCTGGCCGAGGCGCTTTGGTTGATGACACCTTCCGGGTGCCATTCGAGATCAAAAATGCGCAGGTAGTCGGGGCCCAGTTCGTCGCGGATATGGGTCATGGGCGCGTCGGTTCGCAAACCAGCGGCGAAGCTGTAAGCCAGGTAGCCCGCGACGGCATACGTGTCTTGTGGCGTGAACGGGCGCTTCGGGATTTTGAGGATGTCGAATTCCAGCGGCGCAGGGTGGCTATTCTGGTATTGGTTGACGCCGTCCAGGTAGGACAACAGCGCCATGTCGTGTGGGTTGACCGGATTGACCCTGGCGGCCAGTTCATCGGCACGGGCACGAATGCCTAGCGTGCGAAAGAGCTTGTCGGTTTCCAGCAGCTTCGGGCCGAGAATATCAGCCAGCTCGCCTCGGGCCAGGCGGCGCACCATTTCCATCTGGAACAGGCGGTCCTGCGCGTGCACGTAGCCCAGCGCGCGGTACAGATCCGTTTCACTTTCAGCCGTGATGTGGGGCACGCCGCGCTCGTCATAGGCGACACTGACCGGGGCTTTTAGTTGCTTGAGCTGCAGGCTGCCTTCGCGCACCGGCAGTTTGGTGCGGATATGCCAGGTGGCATAGCCAGCAACGGCGATGAGGGTCGTAGTGGTGATGGCGGCGACGATTTTCACTGCAATGTGCATGGGCTGCTGCTCCTGTGGAGCGCCCATCATACGCATGTGGGGGCGTTAGTTGCGTGGGCGTTTGGGCGCTCTGCCCCGGGTGGCCAGATGGCAGGCCCGGCGGTAGGCCAGCAGGGTGGCTTCGGCCAGGCCAAGCACGCTGTTTTCGGGATAGGGGGCAATGCCCGGGTCACACGGCAGGCCGCTCGCATGGCCAGTCAGCAGCGCCAGTCCGTCGCCAGCATGGCTGGCCGTGTAAATATGGAAAAGCCCTTGGTCCACGGCGTCCAGCACGCTGCCGTCGAGCATCAGGTGCCGTCGGTTGCGCTCAGGGATGAGTACACCCTGTTGGCCGTTGAGTCCTTCGGTCTCACAGACGCGAAACCAGCCCTCGATTTTTTCATTGATGCCGCCCACGGGCAGCACGTCGCCGTGCTGGTTCAGTGCGCCGGTTACGGCGATCCCTTGCTGCAGCGGCCTGCCCGACAGCGAGGACAGCACGACAAACAGCTCGGCACAAGAGGCCGAGTCGCCCTCCACGCCCTGATACTCCTGCTCGAACACGATGGACGCACTCAGCGCCAGGGGTGCGATGTGGGCAAACAGCGAAGTCAGATAGCTTTGCAGGATCAGCACACCCTTGTCGTGGATTGGCCCCGACATGGCCACTTCGCGTTCGATATTGAGCACGCCGCCGTGTCCGGCGTGGGTGTGGGCCGATACCCGCACCGGCAGGCCAAAGCGCCAGTCGCCCAGATCAATTTGCGTCAGTCCGTTGAGCTGACCCACGCGCATGCCCTGCACCGAGATCAGTTGGTCGCCCTCGGCAATGGCTTCACGCATCCGCTGTTCCGGGTAGTCGTGGCGCTGACGACGCGCGGCCAGGGCGTCTTCAACATCCACAGCATCCACCAGTTTGTTTGCGTGAACGTGGGCCGCGGCGCTCACCCCCATCCGCGCGCGGTACATTGCTGCGGCTTCTACCACCAGAGTCTCGGTGCGGTCAAAAATGGCGCTCTGGCGGGTCTGGTCGTCTACCTGGCGGTGCGTGTCTTCCAGCAGACGGGCTACGGCGGCGCTGGTGAAGTGGGGCAGGCCCAGTTTGCGGCAGGTGTGGGCCACAAACACGGCAGTGCCAGCGCGGGTGTCGTCACTTGCAGAGAAGCTCTCGGCAAAGTCCACCTTGGTGCGAAAGCGGCGGGCGAATTCGGGATCGCCTTCCTGCAAGGCGTAGTACAGCTCAACGGAGCCAATCAATACGATCTTGACGTCGGCGTCCACCGCTTCGGGCTCCAGTGACATGGCCGCCATCGGCATACCGCCAGTGCCAGGTTCTTCGATTTGCACGCGACCGCTGCGCAGGTAGCGGCGCAGTTTTTCCCATACCAGCTCATCAGCGAGCAGATCCCGCAAATGCAGCATCAGAAAGCCGCCATGCGCCTTGAGCAGGCTGCCCGCGCGAATGCGGGAGAAGTCGGTCATGAGTACGTCTTCTTCGGCCTGGTATTCGATGCTGCCAAACAGGGCGCGAAACACCGGGTTCTGTTCGACGATGACCGGCGCGCCGGTGCGCCCGGCGTTGTCTACCACCACGTTGACTGCATAACAGGCCAGTAGTTGCACCAGGGCTTCGCGGCGCACCAGTTCATTCTCTTCATCGTCGACGGGGGAGAACAGTTCGAGGTGCTCCAGCACGTCATGTAGCACCTGATCCAGGTAGGCACCGAGCTTGACCGAGTCCTTGATCTGTTTTTTCAGGCTGACGCGGATATCTTGCAGTTCATGGTCCAGCAAGGGCTTGACGCTCTGGCGGCGCAGGGCTGCCAGGGCTTCGTTCATCACGCGCTCCAGTGGCCGGGTTTTCTCCAGAAAGCGGGTGATCTCGCCGCGCAACTCTTGCTCGGCCCTGTCGATTTCGGTGCGCTGCTCCTTGGGCAGGGCACGGGCTTCGGCCTCGGTGAGTGCATGACCGGCTTCACCTATCAGCGTAAAGACCAGATGACCCGATTCGCGAAACAGGGTGAAGTGTCTGGCTTCGGCAAAGGCATCCAGCTCGGCGTAGGCTTTGGACTCTTCAATTTTGTAGGCATTGCGGATGCGCTCGCCATCCGCCTTGAAGTCTTCACTGGACAGACGCAGCGGTATCTCGGTCTGCAGCGTGCGCGCCAAGGCCAGCATCAACTGCCGCAACTGGCGGCCCTGCCCGGGCGGCATGCGCAGGGCGCGAGGGTGTTCGGGGGCATCAAAATTGTGCAGGTAGCACAGGTCGGGCGGCACGGGCCGCGTGGCGGCCACCGCCTGCATGCTTTGCAGCAACAGGGACGAGCGCCCGCTGCCCACCTCACCCAGCACAAACAGGTTGTAGTCGGGTTGCTCCAGGCCCAGGCCGAAGCGGGCCGCTTGTTCGGCGCGGTCCTGGCCCACCCAAGGCAGGTTATGTTGCACCAGCTCGGACGTGTCGGCAAAGCCAAGCGCGTTCGCCGTGAGGCTCAAACGCAGATCGGCGCGGGTGAGATTTTGGATGGTCATGCAGCCTTCAGGGTAGTAGTCAATGTGGGTCGTGTGACGAGTGCAGACGCATGCGCAAGCCCAGGTCGGTGCGGGAGTCGGCATTGGCGAGCGCCACCTCGGGGGTGATGCGCCCGTGCTGCACGAGGTTCAGCAGCGACTGGTCAAAGCTGTGCGTGCCCATGACGCTGGTTTTCTCCAGCGATTGGCGCAATTCGTCCACTGCACCGCGCTGGATCAGGTCGGATACATGGGCGGATTGCAGCAGCACTTCGGTGGCCAGCGCCCGCCCACCGGAGCGGCCAGGCAGCAAACGTTGGGCCACGATGGCATGCAGGTTCAGCGACAGGTCCATGCGCAGTTGCGTGTGGATTGATTCCGGGAAAAAGTTGAGTATGCGTTTGATGGCCTGGCTGGCGTTGCTGGCGTGCAGGGTGGACACGCACAGGTGACCAGTCTCGGCATAGGCCATTGCGTGCTGCATGGTTTCCTGGTCGCGGATTTCGCCAATCATGATCATGTCGGGTGCCTGGCGCATGGCATTGCGCAATGCGTTGGAGAAGCTGTGCGTGTCCACGCCCACCTCGCGCTGGTCCACAGTCGATGCACCGTGGCGGAACAGGTACTCAATGGGATCTTCCACGGTCAGAATGTGGCCGCTTTGGTGGATGGCCCGATAGTCCACCATGGAGGCCATCGTGGTGGTTTTTCCCGATCCGGCCGCACCAATGATCAAAACCAGGCCACGCGGCAGCAGGGCCAAGTCACGCAGGACAGGTGGCAGGCCCAGTGCTTCAAAGCCGGGAATCTGGCTGTGCACCAAGCGAGCCACCAAGCCAGTCTCGCGGCGCTGCTGGTAGACGTTGATACGAAACCGCCCAATGCCCTGCGGTGCATAGGCCATGTTGTATTCCAGGGTGCGCTCGAAATCGGCAATGGCCTGCGGCCCCATCGCCGAATACGCCAGCCTGTGGGCCTGGCCGACTTGGAGCGGCGGCAGGGGCAGGGGTTGCACTTTGCCATCCACCTTGACTTGCGGTGGAGCGCCCGTGGTTAAAAAGAGGTCAGACGCATTGCATTCCACCACCATGCGCAGCAGGGCATTCAAATCGTAGGTTTCCATCACGACTCCTCCAGATGGCTTGCAACCACCTTATTGCCATGGTAGGTGCCGATGGCGGGCTTTGCTACCCCTGCTTTCCAAAAACTTGATTTAGGGCAAATGCCCGGCTGTCCAGCCGCTGCGCACTGCGCCTTCCAGCGTGGCTGGGTAGGGGCCATCCACATAGTCACCGGCAGCCAGCAGACCAGGCGCTATCACTTGCGACGGGCGCGACAGGCCGGGCGTGCAGGCAAAAGTGGCCTGCTTTTCGACCACGGTTTGCAAAGCTTGCAGTTTGCCCAGACCCATTGGTGCGAGCTGCACAGCCGCCTGTGCCAGTACTGCGGCCTGTAGCTCCTTGCGACTGCCTGTGCTGGCGCTGACCACAAAGGCCAGCAATCCTGCAGGACCATTCAATTGACCCCGGTCGAAAACAAATTGGGCCGGTTGCTGCTCCGTTGCACGCAGGGCCAGCATGGGATGGGGCAGTCGCGCTGCGGGCGCCCAGGCGTAGACGGTCGCGATGGCCTCAAAGCGCAATGCGGTGGCTGTTGCAGCCCAGGTCCGTAAGGAATGTGCTATCGAATCAGGAGCTGCTTGCGCACATTCCAAAAGGGCTAGAACCCCATTTGATGCAGAAGTTGCCCAAATGACACGGTCAAATGGCTGGCCGTCCAGCATCCAGTGGGGCGCCTGCCAGCGCAGTTGGCGCATGCGCAGGCCATGGTGTACCCGAGCACCGCGGCGCGTGATCCAGATCGCAGCGGCGTTTGGAAAGAGTGCGCTCAGGTCGGTGCGCGGCAGCAGCAGGTGCGACCCCCCGCGAATGCCAAACAGCGCATCTTTGAGCACGCGCAGGAACACGCTGGCGCTGGCTTGATCGGCCGCAGTGTTGAGTGCCGAGACGCACAACGGCTCAATCAGTTCGCGCAACACGCGCGGCGCAAGGCCCTGGCACAACTGCGTGACGGACAGGTCCGCCTGGCATCTGAAACCCGCCCAATGCCAGCGCAATGACGCCCGGATCAGCGACCATCGCTCGCTCAAGTTCCAGCCCTGGGCGGTGGCTATGGCCGCAATGGCATCCAGCGGTGCCGGCCAACGGGCTGCGTAGCCCGGCGTCTGTAGCCCGGTGCCGTCGGGAAAGGGTAGGGCCAGCGGGCGGCGCAAAAGGGCCGAGTCGGGGTCCATTCCGACCAGGCGCATCAAGCGCAGCGTTTCGGTATAGGCGCCGATCAGGATGTGCTGGCCGTTGTCCACGGTGATGGGCGTGCCATCCGGCAGCGTGGTCTGCAGCGCCCGTGCGCGCCCGCCCAGTATTCGCGAAGCTTCGAATACTGCAACTTCGTGCCCTGACTGACAAGCCGCAACGGCTGCCGCCATGCCAGCCCATCCGCCACCGACGATAGCGACTTTCACAGTGTGAGCGGCGCAGGGCCGCCCCAAGCCGCGAGGGCCCCCTCGGGGGGCAGCGCAGTACACGAAGTGACAAGCGTGGGGGTCACAACTTGCCCAATGCCTGCACCTTCCACGCCAGCCACATCTTGCGCAGCGGTGTGAGGCGGATGCGTTGGTGCAGCACCTGGAACTTGTCGGCTTCGATTTCGCCCAACAAGGCTCGGTAAATGCTGGCCATCATCAGCCCCGGTTTTTGCGCGCGGCGGTCTGTTGCGGGCAGCAGCGCCAGGGCCTCGTCATAGAGCGCGTGGGCGCGCTGGGCCTGGAACTGCATCAAGGCGGTGAAACGGTCTGAATACGTGCGCTTAAGGATCTCGTGGGCCTTTACATCAAACTGTTGCAGTTCGTTGACCGGCAGGTAGATGCGCCCGCGCAGGGCGTCTTCACCCACGTCGCGGATGATGTTGGTGAGTTGCAGCGCCTGGCCCAGCTTGTGGGCATATTGCGTGGTTTGCGGCTGGGTCTGGCCAAAAATGCGGGCCGCCACTTCGCCCACTTCACCCGCCACCAAGTGGCAGTAGCGCTGCAGGTTGGGGTAGTCCAGGTAGCGGGTTTGGGTCAGGTCCATCTGGCAGCCTTCGATGACGGCCTGCAAGTGACGCTGTTCAATGCCAAAGTCTTTTGCCAACGGCATCAGGGCCAGCATCACCGGGTGGCTGGGCTTGCCTGCATAGGCGCTGGCCACCTCGGACTGCCACCATGCCAGTTTGGTGTGCGCCACACCCGGATCCACCATGTCATCCACCACATCATCGACTTCGCGGCAAAAGGCGTAAAAGGCGGTGATGGCGGCACGCTTGGGCGCGGGCAGGAACAAAAAGGCGTAGTAAAAGCTGCTGCCGGAGGCGGCGGCTTTTTGCTGGACGTATTGCGCTGGGGTCATAGGTGTCGATTGTTACATCCACAGCGCTCGCCACAACATCACCGGGTAATCCCACCATCGCAGCGTCGGGCGTTGGTTGAGTGTGGCGTAGTGCAGTGCATCTATCCGGTCCAAAATGCGCAGTCCGCCTTGAACTACGAGGCGTAGCTCCCACCCGGCGCGCCCTGGCACCTGGTGCACCAATTCAGAGCCAAATCGCATGCTATCCCTCGCCGATTGTGCGCAAGCAGCTATTAAGTTTGTAGCGGATCGGGTTTGTCGCCGCGCCAGGATGTCTTCTTGCGAGACGCCAAAGCGTGCGCATTCATCGTGCGGCAGGTAGTAGCGGCCCCGGGGAATGTCTACGCTCAGGTCTTGCCAGAAGTTGATCAGCTGCAAGGCGCTGCAAATGGCGTCACTGCGTTGCAGCGCCAGCGCGTCATCCACGCCATACAGGTGTAGCAACAAGCGCCCCACGGGGTTGGCTGAACGGCGGCAGTAGTCCAGCAGCTCCGCGTGGCTGGCATAGCCTTCTGCTGCGGCAGACTTTTGGGTGTCCTGCACAAAGGCGTCGAGCAGGTCGTGCAGCAATTGGGGCGGAAGTTTGAATGACTCCAGCGTGACCCGCAACGGGCCGAATACCTGGGGCCAGCGGGACCTGGCCGCGCAGGCGGTCACCGTGCCGCTTCGGGCAGCGTGACAGGCGGCGATCAAATCCTGGCGGTAGGCATGTAGTTCGTCGAGTCGCTGGGTTGCGGTGGCGTCGCCTTCGTCAGCAATGTCATCGGCAGTGCGGGCAAAGTGGTAGATGGCGGCAATCGGGGCGCGTAAATTCGCCGGGCACAGGAAGGACGCGACCGGAAAATTCTCGTAATGGGCGATGGGCGCGGGGCTTTCCTGGCTTGGGTGCATCGCTGGATTCTGCCAGCTCTCCAGACGGAGCCGCCTCGCCGACAGCAGTCTTGCAGAATGGGTAGGCCGGTTAAGGTGCTCGTGAAGCTGAGGGCGCGCTGGCCAGGATCTCGATGGTTGCTACGAGGTCGCGAATCTTGAACGGTTTGAGCAGTATCCGGCGTGCATTGAAAAGCTTGATGCGATTGGCCAGTTCCGCACTGCACTGCCCGGCGGTGATTGCTAAGGGCGTATTCGGCCGACTTTTGAAGTTGCCATCACGTAGTTTCTGGATGAGCGCCAGTGCCCCTTCTTCGTCGTCCAGTGATGTGATCAAGCCTGCAAAGACCTGGTTTTCCATAAATTGCAGTGCGCCGCGACTGCTGGTCACCAGTCGAATAGGCTGTAGCCCCAGTTGCCGGGCGGTTGACACAATGATGTTGCCAATCATGGCGCTTTGCTCAATGAGCAGTATTTCAGGTGCGTACATACCGGGTGACTGGGTATTCTGGACCATCATGTCTGCGCCGGACGGTTGAGCAACTGTTCAACGACAAGGTCTCTCAGCGTACCCAGAATCGCCAGGGCGACCCTGTCCATCTCCCTGGGCTTGTAGTCGAACAGGCACAGTGTCCCAACGTTCTGTCCGTCGGGAAGTCGCAGGCAGGCACCCGCGTAGAAACGGACATGGGGTTCCTTTGCTACGTGTGGGTTGTCAGCAAAACGCGTATCCAGTGCTGTGTCCGGGATGACGAATGGTCCGTCGTGCAGGATGGCATGTCCGCAGAAAGAAATGTCACGGGGTGCCTCGCACAAGTCCATACCGAAGTGCGATTTGAACCAGGTGCGCTCCGAGTCAACCAACGATACCAAGGCAATCGGAACATCAAATTCGTCAGCCGCAAAAGCGGCAATGCGATCAAAGCGCTCTTCCTCTGGTGTGTCCAGAATAAGCAACTGGCGCAATGCGTTTAGCCGATCATCTTCGTTCGCGGGAATCGGTGCTGTGATCATGGCGTCTTTCGTGGTGAAGTCTGCTTCAGATTAGCATGAAAGGTTGCAGCTGATGACTTCATGACGACTTCACCAATGATCAGGCATCTCGCTTAAACGGACTTCGTTGCTCCAGATCGTCCAGGTAACTATTAATGCCATGACCTTCGCGCTCCAAGAACCGTGCCACCGCATCGGCAAACGCTGGATGCGCCAGCCAGTGGGCGCTGGTTGTCTTGACGGGCAGCAGGGCGCGGGCCATCTTGTGCTCACCCTGGGCACCGCCTTCAAAACGGTGGTAGCTTTGCTCAATGCACCACTGCAGGGGCTGGTAGTAGCAGGCTTCGAAGTGCAGGCAGTCCACGCGCTCCAGTGCGCCCCAATAGCGGCCGTAGGCTACTTTGATGGTGTTTTCGTCCAGCGCTATCAAGCTGGTAGCAATTTGGCGACCGTCACGCTCGGCGGTGAAAAGCAGCCAGTGGTCTGGCATAGTGTCGGCTATGCGTCGGAAGAAATCACGGTTCAAGTATGGCGCGTTGCCGTGTTCGAGGTAGGTGCGTTCGTAGCAGTTGTAGAAGAAGTCCCAGTCCGTCTGGGTGATGTTGCGACCCTGGGACCAGCGGAAAGTGACGCCTGCCTCTGTGACTTTGCGCCGCTCCTGACGGATTTTCTTGCGCTTCTCCTGGGACAGGGACATTAGGAATGCGTCGAAGTCGGCGTAGCCTGAATTCGTATTCGTCCAGTGGAATTGGACTGTGTGGCGCAGCATCAGGCCCGCCTGTTCGCAGGTTGCGGCATCGGCATCGTCCATAAACAGCAGGTGCAGGGACGACATGCCACTGTGCTCGCACCATTGCAGAACCGCCTGAAGCAAGGCAGCCCGTGCGTCCTCGTTGCGCGCCATGAGCCGTGCGCCGGGCACGGGCGTGAACGGCACCGCAGCCACAGCCTTGGGGTAGTAGGGCAGGCCGTGCTGGGCGTAGGCATTGGCCCAGGCCCAGTCGAAGACGTATTCACCGCGGGAATGGGTTTTTTCGTAAATGGCACAAGCGGCAACCAGATCTTCGTCCACGTGGAGCGTAAAGAAGTGGGGTTTCCATCCTGTCTTGGCGCAGGCGCTGCCACTCTCGTGCAGCGCTGCCAAGTAGGCGTGGCGCATGAAGGGGCTGGGATTGGCCTGGGTTTGCAACAGGGCGTCCCACGCGCTGGCGTCGACCACCAGCGGTGAGTTCGCCACCCGAATGACATAATCCTCAGCCAAGGCGTACCCCGTGCGCAGATATTGGCTCCGAATGGCCGTGGTTAACGAAGAATTCCTGTTTCATGACTCTCAAACTGTGCGTTGCGCAACTCAATTTCATTGTGGGTGACCTGGAGGGTAACGCCCAAAGAATCATCGCCGCAGCCCAAGACGCTTATGCCGATGGTGCGCGGTTGCTACTGACCCCCGAGCTGTCAATTTGCGGTTACGCCGCAGAAGACCTTTTCTTGCGCCCCGCCTTTATCCATGCCTGCGATGATGCCGTGAAATCAGTGGCCCATGCTCTGGCCGGGTTAAAGGACATGACGGTGGTGGTCGGGCACCCCAGTGGGGATGACAGCCGCACGCGTTCGGTAGCGGTGCAAAACCGCTTCAATGCGGCCAGCGTGTTGCGGGAAGGCCAGGTGGTCGCCACCTATGCCAAGCGCGAGCTACCCAATTACCAGGTGTTTGATGAGCGGCGCTACTTCACGCCCGGCGGCGGTGTTTGCGTTTTTGAGGCGGGTGAGGAAGGCGCGCGCGTCCGAGTGGGTTTGCTGATTTGCGAAGACGCGTGGTTTGAAGAACCTGCAAGGCTGGCTCGCGAGGCCGGGGCACAGATGCTGGCAGTCATCAATGCCTCCCCATTTCACGTCGGCAAAGGCTATGAGCGCGAGGAGATGATGCGTCACCGGGTGAACGAGACGGGTCTGCCACTGGTCTATGCCCACTTGGTGGGCGGCCAGGATGAAGTCGTGTTTGAGGGGCATTCGTTTGCACTGAATGCCGATGGATCGGTCGCCGGGCGAGCCCCCAGTTTTAAGGAAAATTGCTTTGTAGCCCTCGTGGATATTGCGCAACCAGCTATTAAAATCATAGCGAACGTGGAGCCGGTTCGTACCCCCGAACAGGACCTGTGGGATGCCCTGGTGTTGGGTGTACGGGATTACGTGGGCAAGAACGGATTTCCGGCCGCGATTTTGGGTCTGTCGGGCGGTATTGATTCGGCCCTGGTGCTGGCAATTGCTGTGGATGCGCTGGGTGCGGACAAAGTGCGTGCCGTGATGATGCCGTCGCCTTACACGGCTGACATCAGCTGGCTGGATGCCCGAGAAATGGCGCAACGCATGGGTGTGCGCTACGACGAAATCTCCATCGTGCCCCAGTTTGAAGCCTTCAAGGCATCGCTGGCTTCGGAGTTTGCCGGGCGCCCCGAGGATACGACCGAAGAAAACATCCAGGCTCGCATCCGCGGCACACTGCTGATGGCACTCAGCAACAAGTTCGGTGGCATCGTTCTGACCACGGGCAACAAGTCCGAGATGGCCACAGGCTACTGCACGTTGTATGGCGACATGGCAGGTGGCTTTGCCGTCATCAAGGACCTGGCCAAGACGCTGGTCTTCAAGATGGCGCATTGGCGCAATGCCCACGACCCCTACGGCACCGGAGTCAGTCCGATACCCGAGCGCATCATCACGCGCCCGCCCAGCGCCGAACTGCGGCCAGACCAGAAGGATCAGGACAGCTTGCCACCTTACGAGGTGCTGGATGCCATCGTCGACCGCTATATGGAAAACGACCAGAGCATAGAAACCATCGTTTCTGCCGGGTTTGCGCGGGCCGATGTGGAGAAGGTCACCCGGCTGATCAAGCTCAACGAATACAAGCGACGCCAGGCACCGGTGGGAATTCGGGTAACCCACCGGAGTTTCGGCAAGGATTGGCGTTATCCTATTACCAATCGCTTTCGCGCCTGAGACTTGCGGGACAGACCGAAGCGCAGCAAGCTCTGTCCTCAACTGATTAAATAGGAGTTATATGAAACAAATCACCGCCATCGTCAAACCATTCAAGCTGGAAGAAGTGCGCGAGGCGCTGGCCGAATGCGGCGTGACGGGCTTGACCGTCACTGAAGTCAAGGGTTTTGGCCGTCAAAAGGGTCATACCGAGTTGTACCGTGGCGCCGAGTACGTGGTTGACTTCCTGCCCAAAGTCAAGGTCGAAGTAGTCGTGAAGACTGAGGACGTGGACCGTTGTGTAGACGCCATCGTCAAGGCCGCACACACCGGCAAGATTGGTGACGGCAAGATTTTTGTGACCAGCGTAGAGCGAGTAGTGCGCATCCGCACGGGCGAGCAGGACGAGTCCGCAGTCTAGTCAGAAGCGGTGGATCAGCGCCGCCGCCCAAATTCCGGCGCACAGCATCAGGCTGAGCAAAACAGCCGCACTGCCCATATCCTTGGAGCGCTTGGACAGGTCGTGCCACTCCGGGCCGATGCGGTCAATGGCGGCTTCCACCGCGGTGTTGAGTAGTTCGACGACCATGACCAGCACCACGCTGGCGCACAGAACAGCTATCTCCAACCACGATTTCCCAAGCCAAAAAGCCGCTGGCAGCATCACCATGGCGAGCAGCGCTTCCTGGCGGAATGCGGGTTCACCCCAGCCGGCACGCAGACCCGCCAACGAATAGCCGGTGGCATGCCAGACGCGACTCAGGCCGGTGCGGGTCTTTTGCAGGTTGGCAGGTGTGGTTTCGTCGGATTGGGTCACAGGTCAAGGGCCTTAACGGTTCTGGGTTGCGAGGTAACAAGCTGGGTACCGGACACGGCGTCGTGCCAGAACTGGCCTTTGGGGTGAAAGCGGCTGAGCAGTGCCCAAACAATAACCCAGCCTGTGGTGATGACGGACAATTCACTCAAACTGAGTTGAAATATTGGGTACATCGCCAGTGGCGGCAAAACCCATATCCAGCTCCATGCGTAGCGACGAAGTGCACGAGCTTGTGAGAGGGGATGGCCATGGCTGTCGACTATACGGATGTGCCAAGTCTTCATGGCAAGCGTTTGTCCACGTGTCCAAAACCAGGTGCAGTAGATACCAACGATCACAACAAGAAACCCAAAGAGCAGGTTGGGACTCTGCAGGGCATGTCGTGTGTCGCTCAACACGCTAAATACGAGCCCGGCCGCAAACACCACACCGATCAAAAGCATGCCTTCATAGAGCCAGCAGGCCATTCGGCGCCAAAGGCCTGGGGTTTTCAGTTCGGTGTGCATGGTGTCGGTCAGGAAGCGCACCGGATTGTAGGGCCATGACCCGTCGCAACCTCACCCCGGGGCCACTATTGCGGCCCGGTTGGTCAATTCGGAGACAGGGTGTCTATCGTGATAGCGGGTGTGCCGCCAAGGGGGGTTGCCGTGTCGGTAATTGCTGGCGCTGGTGCGCTCGGAGTGGGTGGAGTCAATTTGGGTAGCAGCGTGTTGGGGTCTATTTGCGGTTTCGCTACCGTCGTTGAATCAGCTTGCTGAGCAGTCCTGCGGGTGACAGGAACAGCAGTCAATTTGTCGTTGGCTATGGGGGCAATGGCGGTAGCAGCACCAACGGGGCCGGGCGCACCTTTTGCGGCAAGGCGTTTCTTCTCTTCGGGACTCAACTCCTGGTAAGCAGCCCATTCGGCTACACGGTCAGCTGCCCCAAGTTTTTTGGATTCCGCGAAATTTAGACGCGCACGCTCGCGCTCTATCGTGGTGAGTGAAGCCCACTCAACCATACGCGCCTGCATCTTTTCCTGGTCACTCGCTGCGCGTGAAGGGTAACTTTGCGCCACTGCAATCCATTTGCTTTTGTGCGTGCCTGCCAACGAGTCCCAGGTCCCGGCAAGCGGACGCAGAATGAGCCGCTGCTCTTTGGTCAAGTCCTGCCACCGCGGTCCGGTAGGCGCGACGGCCTGAAGCGGTGCTGAGGGCCTGGTAACGGGGATACTTGGGTTTGTGGTGCTTGCCTCTGGTGCTTGCTGCGAGCATGCGGCACAAAACAGCAAGCAGGCCACACCCATTGCGCTCCATACCAACCGGCAGCGTCCTTCCCCGTTTGGAGGATTAACCTGACAAAGGACTGAACGCGTGTTAAACGACATTGCTTCCAATACAAACATCAGTCGCGGCGGTTGGCACTCAGGAAATGGAAAAAGCCTGGATCGGTGTAGGCTGCAGGTGGCAAATCATCGACCAGTAACTCGACATCAACCTCAGCTAACTCATCAACCCGGCGCTGCTCTTGAACCATCGTGATGGCTAAAAGTCCGGCAATCAGTGCCAGCAACGGAACGAATGAACCTAAACGTGTCCAGATGCTACTACTCCAATCGCCCCCAGTCAGTGTTGCGGCACCCCCATTGGAATTGAAAGTGGACGCAGTCTGCAATTTCACAACTTTCCGCTTGGACAAAGCCTGCATACGGGCTGCTTTTAGCCGCTCGGAAATGTCATTTGGCAGTTCTTGTGTTGAGTCGGACAGGCGCGCAGCGAGATTGTGCCCGAACCGGTCCTCGCAACTTTGGCTCAAAGTGGTGTCAAATGTCTTCATAGTCGTATTCCTTTTGCGCTCAAGGCTTTTCCCAAAGCTTGAACTGCCCTTGAACAGTGCGTTTTGACGCTGCCTTGTGAGCAACCCATCGCCGCTGCTGTTTCAGCAACATCCATATCCTCCCAGTAACGCATCAAAAAGGCTTCTCGTTGACGCGCCGGTAGCTCTTGCACCTCTATTTCAATCTCGCGCAATGTTTGCATCCGTTCAGATTGAGTCTCTGCACTCTCGTTTTGTTCCCCGCTGTTTGACGCATGCAGGGTTTCAAGCAGATCAAACCCCTCTTCTTCACTACCATTGTCAAAGTCGCTCATAGTAGAAAACAGGGCTTTTTGCGTTTTTTGGCGCCTAAACCAGTCAAGTGTGCAATTGGACAGAATGCGCTGGAACAGCATAGGCAACTCTTCCACGGGCTTGTGACCGTAATGTTCTGCCAGTTTCATCATGCTGTCCTGCACGATATCCAATGCCGATTCGTCGTTGCGAACGTGGTAAACCGAGCGTTTGAAAGCGCGTTTTTCCACGCTTTTGAGGAAGTCGGACAGTTCGCGTTCGGTTGCCAAGTGTGAAAAACTGGGGAGTATGGAGCCGTGTTGGTTGTCAAGCGTCCAGAAGAAGCTTCTTTCATCTGAGTGCCAGCAATTATCGCACCCCAATTGGCGACTTTTTGCAGAACGACGTGAAAATTCAACTGCGCGGTGCGATAATGCGCCTTGCATTCAAAGGCAAACGGGTTTTGGTTCGGCGCAGCATTCAATGTGCCCATGGCCTAAATCCTAAGTTCCGACGCGACTCCACAAGTGTTTGCGAAGGGGCACCCAAGGTTTTTCGTTAGAGAAAA
>CAJAVE010000307.1 GCA_903945325.1 uncultured beta proteobacterium
ATCTCGACCGGAAAGCGGATGCGGTTGGCATAAGCGCCGCCCCAGGCGTCGTCGCGGTGGTTGGTGCGCGCGGCGATGAATTCGTTGAGCAAATAGCCTTCAGAGCCCATGATCTCCACGCCGTCATAGCCCGCAAACTGTGCCAGAGAGGCGCAGCGCACAAAGTCGGCGATGGTTTGCTCCACCTCGTCGGTGGTCAGCGCGTGGGGCGTGAACGGGTTGATGGGCGCTTGCAGTGCGCTGGGCGCAACCAGGTCTTTCTGGTAGGAGTAACGGCCAAAGTGCAGGATTTGCATGGCAATCTTGCCGCCCTCTTGGTGGACCGTGTCCGTGACCAGCCGGTGGTGTTCGGCTTCTGCCTCGCTGGTCAGCATGGCGCCGCCCTTCATGGGGCGGCCGCGCTCGTTGGGTGCGATGCCGCCGGTCACGATCAGGCCCACGCCGCCCCGGGCGCGCTCGGCGTAGAAGGCGGCCATGCGCGCAAATCCATTGGGCACTTCTTCCAGCCCTACATGCATGGAGCCCATCAGGACCCGGTTTTTGAGGGTGGTGAAGCCCAGGTCGAGGGGTGCGAGCAAGTGGGGGAACGCGGTCATGAAATCTCCTTTAGGCAACGGATTGCATGATTCTACGAAGGTGAACCGATGTTCTTTCCAGACCGGCGCAGGCTACGCCTTGGTGCATCGCAAGTACAGGTCAAATCAGTCTGCAGACCCCGTGGAATATGCGCAAACAGCTATCAAATCAAGAGTAATCAACCTGAATCCTGAGAGGTACCACCCGCCTGCTACGAAGTGAGCCGGCGAATGGTCAGGGCGCAGCGCTGGTCGATCAGGGTGACTATTCTGTCGATGATGGGATGGTCGTTGCCCAAACTCTGCAACGTGGTCTGCGTGGCACGCGCAACGTCTGGCAGACGCTTGGCAATGTCCAGAATGCGCTTCTTGACTTGTGCCGGCGACAAGGCGGCATCAAGAGCAAACTGCTCCCAATGCCGCGCCATCACTTCCGAAAACTTGTACTTGCCACCGATCTTCATGGCCATCTTGTCGGTTAGCGTGGGATAGACGGCGGTACACAGCGCGTCGTACAGCGGCGTGAGTACGGCACCCGCCGGGGTGTACAAGAGCGAGAAGTTCTTGCCATGGGCGTCGTGGTTGCCGATCAGGGCGTTGAACACCACGTAGTCCAGCAGCTTGAGCGTGTGCGGTGCACTGGGGCGGGTGGCACTGCGCAGGAGCGCGAAGGCCTGGGCCAGGCCGGGGCCGCCTTCGTTTTGGTACTTGTGCTCGGAGACGATGCCCAGCGCCTGGCAAAAGTCTTCCTGGTGCAGGCGCAGGCCCAGAAAATCGGTTTGTCGGTCATAGCGCGCCACCAACAGGTAGTGGCGCTGTTGCGCTCCGTCAGTGATGGCCTGGATGTGGGTGTCGGCCACGTCCAGCTTGAAGCCGCTAGCCAGCGCCATGCAAAAGGCTTCGTTGAAAACGCTGCCATCCACACCGGCAATCGGCGGCTTGAGGATGTGCGTGCTGGGTGAACCGTTCAGGGGCAAGCCGACACGCAGTCCATCCACGTCCAGCACCACCGGCAGCTTGTCTTGCGCGCCGGCCAGCGACAGGCGCAGGCCGTCATCCCCGGCACGCATGGGGCGCAGTGGCATTTCATCCAGCACCTGAAGCAGATGCGCGTGGTCTAGCCAACGCACGTCACGGGCGCCATCCAGCGCCCGGGGCGATTGGCCGGGCTCCAGCAAGGTGACGGCACCGGCGCACTCGCCACCCAGACTGTCCAGCAAGGCGTAGTCGTTTTGCGTTGAGATTTGCAGGGTCTTGGCGATCTGCTTGCGCTTGCCGCCTTCGGGCAACAGCCCGGCGAAGAACGGGCGGGTCGCGCGGTCGTCAAAGGGCTCTGACCGGATTGGGAGCGATTGCGACAACGGCGTGGTGGCTCCCGGCACATAGGCAAAGCTCAGCTTGCCATCCACTTGCGACAGGGTTCCAACGTGCACGCCCAACAACCAGACTTCGAGATGGCGTGCCATGTCAGGCCCAGCCTTCTACCGCAAGCTTACCGCCCAACGCGTGCAGCACTTTCAGCAGGGTTTCCAGGCGAACGGTGGGCTTGCCGGCCTCCAGCTCCACAATAAAGCGCACGCCCACACCCGCCGCCAGTGCCAATTGGGGTTGGGTCAGACCAAGCTTGTTGCGGGCAGACAAAACGGCTGCGCCCAAGGCTGCGGGTGAGTTGGTGGGGGTGATGGCCATATGAGTTTCCTGTTCGGGAAATTATTACCAGGCATGGGCCGCCATGCAAGCAAAATTTCCCGATTGGGAAGTTTTGCTTGCGTTTTCGCAAAAGGCGCTGGAGATACTGGCCGAAGCACCGGAACACCCGGATACACCCTAACCCGAATTTACTACGTTTTTGATAGCTGCTTGCGCAATTCCCATAAGGGTTTCAGGCACTATTTGCCTAAATATTTGGTTGAAAGGCAGATTTTGACGGATAGCCTGCAGAAAGTGGGTATAACTCGGCCATCCACCCGCGCAAACCCAAGCCCATGCCTACAACGCCCCACTCCATTCCCACCGACATCGCCATTGCCCAGGCTGCCACCCTGCAACGCATCGCACCCCTGGCCCGCGAGCGGCTGGGCATTGCGGACGAACACCTGGAGCCCTATGGCCACTACAAGGCCAAGGTGTCGCTGGACTATCTGGACAGCCTGACCGACCAGCCCGATGGCAAACTGATTCTGGTCACCGCCATCAGCCCCACACCCGCGGGCGAAGGCAAAACCACCACGGTGATCGGGCTGGGCGATGCGCTCAACCGCATTGGTAAAAAAGCCGCCATGTGCCTGCGCGAGCCGTCCCTCGGCCCCGTGTTCGGCATGAAGGGCGGCGCAGCCGGTGGCGGCTATGCGCAGGTGGTGCCGATGGAAGACATCAACCTGCATTTCACCGGCGATTTTTCGGCCATTGCCCTGGCCAACAACCTGCTGGCAGCGCTCCTGGACAACCACATCCACCACGGCAACGCCCTGGGCATTGACCTGCGCCGCATCACCTGGAAGCGGGTGATGAACATGAACGACCGCGCGCTGCGCGACATTGTGGTCTCGCTAGGCGGCCCGCTCAACGGTTACCCGCGCCAGGATGGTTTTGACATCGTGGTGGCGTCCGAGGTGATGGCCATCTTCTGCCTGGCGCAATCGCTGGACGACCTCAAAGAGCGACTGGGCAACATCGTGGTGGCGACCACCCGCGAGCAAAAACCCGTGACCGCACGCGACCTGCAGGCCCACGGTGCCATGACAGTGCTACTGCACAAGGCCTTTGCCCCGAACCTGGTGCAAACGCTGGAGAACAACCCGGTCTTCATCCACGGTGGGCCATTCGCCAACATCGCCCATGGCTGCAACTCCGTGGTGGCCACGCGTGCCGCGCTCAAGCTGGCCGACTATGTGGTCACCGAAGCGGGCTTTGGTGCCGACCTGGGGGCCGAGAAATTTGTCAACATCAAATGCCGCAAGAGCGGCCTGCGCCCCTCTGCCTGCGTGGTGGTGGCCACCCTGCGTGCCCTCAAATACCAGGGCGGCGCGGAGCTAAAGACCATCACCACCGAAGACCTGGGCGCGCTGGAGAAAGGTCTGGTCAACCTGGAGCGCCATGTGGACAACGTACACCGCGTCTACGGCATGCCCTGCGTGGTGGCCATCAACCACTTTGGCACCGACACACCCGCCGAAATTGCCCTGCTGATGGCGCGCATGGCCGAGCTGGGTGTGCGCGTGGTGCTGACCACGCACTGGGCCGATGGCGGCCAGGGCGCCACCGAACTGGCGCACGCCGTCGTTGAGTTGTGCGAGCAACAATCCACGCTGCAATTTGTCTATGGCGATGCCGACACGCTGTGGGACAAGGTCAGCAAAATCGCCACCACCGTCTACCGCGCCGCATCCGTCACGGCCAGTGCCCGGGTACGCAAGCAGATTGAGCAGTTGCAGCTGGCGGGCTACGGCCACTACCCGGTCTGCGTGGCCAAAACGCCCTACTCGTTCTCTACCGACGCACAGTTACTCGGCGCGCCAGAAGGCCATGTGATTGACATCCGCGAAGTGCGCCTGGCAGCGGGGGCTGAATTTGTGGTCCTGGTTTGCGGCGACGTCATGACCATGCCCGGCCTGCCCAAACAACCCGCTGCGCATCAGATTGATTTTGTGGAGGGGCGGGTGGTGGGGCTGTTTTGATTTGATTCAAACACCTGCTCATATGGCGGCTAACTGTCGTGCCTGCGACCTTTCCAGTATCCCGGCTTGCGCTTGAAATGCGCGACGGCGAATATGACAATTTCGTCTTCGCCAACCAGGTAGGCAACACTGTCCAAAAACTCAAGGCGCGCCTCGCCATGAAACCGCGCATTTATCACTGAGTCAGGCGTCGAGCTTCAGCAAACACATCAACAGCGGGCACAAGAGTTGCCTCGCCACGTTCGTACTCGCCGATTCGCTTAAGAATCTCAGAATCCCAAGCGGCTTCAACCTCTGCCGACGACCATTCCTGCAACGATTCAAGAAGCCCCTCGGCAAGCTGCGCTCGCTCTTCGGGCGTGAGCTGGCGGGCCCGCTCAGACAGCTCAGTAAGCAAACTGGACATAGATACTCTCCACTAGGCAATTGAGCCAGTTTACCCGTCTCGAGACTATCGGGTGCCGACCCGACGACCAGTATCGTTCAACGTCATCACAGCGAAAACCCCACCGCTCTGAAAGTCAGGCCAACGCGTCCATAGGAATGCCAAACCGCTTTGCCAGTGCTTGGGTTTGGCGCAGGTTCAAAGCCCGTTTGCCTGAAAGCACCTCCGACACCACGCTTTGCGCTCCCACCTCGGGCAAATCGCACTGACGCAGACCGTGCTGCTCCATTAAAAAAGCCAGTCGGGTCGCCGGCGTGCTGCTGTCGGGCCATGGGTGGGCACGGTCTTCATACTCACGGATACGGTCTGCCACCAGATCGACCAGGCCGCTCAGAGCGCTACTCTCACGCGTGTGCACTTCGCCCATCAGTGCTTCCACCACGCCCATGAGCTGGTCATAGTGCGCTTCATCGCGTACAGGGCCGCCCAGTCCAAGTGATTCATGCAGTGCAACCCAGTGGGCGGTAATGTCTGCGAGGTTCATTTCCATGCTCCTTTGTCATATTCGCTGTGCGTGAGCACCGCTTTGACCCACACCAGGCCAGGTTGGAACGCAATGGCGGCAACCAGCCGGTACTTGTTGCCCCCAACATTAAAAACATACTTGTCGCCCACCTTGTCCACACTGGAAAACGTGGCCTTCAGCTGGGCAAAGTTGGAAAAAGCACCGGACTCGATCAATCGCCTGAAATCTTGCAAAGGCTGGTCGGCATCGGGGTACAGCATTGCAAATTCGCGCAATGCCTTATTGGAGATCAGCTTCATTGCCATGTGCAAACTATATAGCAAAATGCTATTTTAAAAAATCCACAAGATTCTGAAGGCTGTGATCGGTCGAACATCCAGGTTATTCATGCGTCACGAGCGTGTTTTACAAGGCTATTCAGATCGAGGTGTAGCACAATGCTTCCATAGCCCCCAGCCCAACCACCCAATGCGTTGCCTGAACCCTCTTTGCGCGGCCCAACTTGGGCGATGGCTGGCTGCACTTTTCCTTGTGACGGCGGCACTGCAGGGGTCTTTTGTTTTGGCCGCCCCACGGGATGTGCGGGTGGGTGTGTATGAAAACGAGCCCAAAATCTTCAAGGGTCCCAGCGGTCAACCCAGCGGCATTTTGGGCGATCTGTTGGCCGAGATGGCACAGCGGGAACAGTGGAAGCTCGTACCCGTTCAATGTGAGTGGCAACAGTGCCTGGATGCACTCAAAGCGGGCACTATTGACCTGATGCCCGATGTCGCCTTCAACGAATCGCGGGACGTTCTATTTGACTTCCACAAAATACCCGCCCTGCTCAGCTGGTCGCAAATCTACAAGCGCAGTGGTGTGCAGATCAACTCTGCTCTGGATCTCAAGGACAAACGCATTGCCGTGCTTGAAGGTTCGATTCAGAAGACCTACCTCACCGATTTGCTAAAAGGCTTTGGGCTTGCCGCCATTTTTGTTCAGGTCAGCACCTTCCAGCAAGGATTCGAAAGCGTAGCCTCCGGCGGCGCGGATGCCGCCGCCGTCAACCGCTTCTACGGCGACCAGAATGCCCCGCGGTACCGGCTTGAATCGACACCCATACTGTTTCAACCAGCGAAACTCTTTTACGCAACAACCGCCGGCAAAAACCCCGATTTGCTGGCGGCGATAGACACTTACCTGGAGCAATGGGGATCGCAACCCGACTCACCGTATCACCTCATACTCAAACGGTGGATGGAGGCGCCGCCTAAGTTTTCGGTGCCACGCTATATCTGGTTGGGGTTGTCCGCGCTGCTGTTTCTGTTTGTGGCCTCCATGGCAGTCGTCGTGCTGCTGCGACGGGAGGTGTCCAAAAAAACCCAAAGCCTCAGAGCCAGTGAAGACAAGCTGGCCACCATCCTCAACAGTGTTGAAGCCTATATCTACATCAAGGGGCCAGATTTGCGGTACGAGTACGTCAACCGCAAAGTCAGTGAATTGTTTTGCGCGGAACCCGCCCAAATCGTCGGCCAGTCGGACGCAGCCTTTTTTGACGCACCGACCGTAGAAAAAATCAGGTTCAATGACCAGCAAGTCCTGCAGGATGGCCTGCGGGTGGAGGCTGAAGAAGTCAATCGCAGTGCAGATGGTTCGCACGTTCGCACCTTCCTTTCCGTCAAGCTGCCGCTGCGCAGGGATGACGGAACCATCTATGCGCTGTGTGGCATCTCGACCGACATCACGGCCCACAAGCAGGCCGAAGAAGCCATCCACCAGCTGGCGTATTTCGACCCGCTTACCAAATTGCCGAACCGGCGGCTGCTGCTGGAACACATGCAGGCCGCGTTGGCCTCCAGTGAACGCCGCAACGACTGCGGCGCACTGCTGTTTGTCGATGTCGATAACTTCAAGGATCTGAACGACACGCTGGGGCACCACGTAGGCGACATATTGCTGCAACAAATGGCCCAGCGTCTGGGGGGCTGCACGCGATCACAGGACACGGTGGCCCGCCAGGGTGGCGATGAATTCGTGGTGATGCTGCAGAGCCTGGGCACGCACATGGACGAGTCGGCGCTGCAGGCCCGCCAGGTGGCAGAAAAAATTGTCCAGCGACTCAGTGAGCCCTATCAACTCGAAGGCAAAGAATTCAAGTCCAGTGTGAGCCTGGGCGTTGCCATGTTCTCGGGCAAAGTGATGGGTCAGGACGATCTGCTCAAGCAGGCTGACCTGGCCATGTACCGCGCCAAGGCAGACGGCCGCAACCGGGTC
>CAJAVE010000308.1 GCA_903945325.1 uncultured beta proteobacterium
GCCACGATCAACGGCATCAACCTGGCTTTGCCAACGGCAGGTGGGGTGATAGCCACTTATGGCACTTATCAGCCAGGCTCAGCGGTGGCCGATGGCGCAACCACCAACCCCACCTACAACGACCTGCTGGCCATATGGGATGCCTATAACGGCACGGGCACGGGCACCAATAGCTCTGGCATCCCGCCTGGCTGGGCCGAAAGTTTTTGGACTGCGACAGCAGCCAACTCTGGTGGGGTGCCGGGTCATGCCAACATTTCCATGTCCTTGGGCTACGTGGACAGCACAGCCGACACCTACGGCGGTCATCGCGTTGTAGTGCAGGTGTTGGACACCACCGCCCCCACCGTCACCCACACCAGCGCCGCCTACACCAGCGCCACCAACACCCTGGTACTCACCGGCACCAACTTTGCCACCCTGCTCGAAACGGGCGAGACGGCCAGCACCGACATCAAAGCCCGGCTGGACTGGAGCAAACTCAGCTGGGACATCAATGGCGACAACGCCACCACGGCAGATGTGAGTTTTACGCTGGCCGACATCAGCTCTGCGGTCGTAACCGATGGCACGCACCTGACGGTGGTGTTGAGTTCGGCCAAAGGCGCAGCCCTGGAAGCCACCAGTGGCTACGGCGGCACGCCAGCCGACACACTCGACATCAGCGCCGGCTTTGCCAAAGACGCAGCAGGCAACGCAGCCACCACCGATGCGGTAGCCAACGCAACGCTAACCGTCAGCACCCCGGTAGCAGGCGACGCAGTGATCGACCTGGGTGCCAGCGGCAAGCTAATAGCCCCGGTGCAGGTCGAGGGCAAGTGGTACTACCACTGGGACCGTTCGGGGGACGGGATCAGTGAAGGTGCGGACCTCACCACCCACAACGTGCTGGATGGTATTTTTAACCAAGACATTAACGGTACCGTCGGTGGCGGGGGGAATACCACCGAAACCTATCGCTACGCCGCCATCAATGGTGTGCAGCTGGCTTTGCCCACCGATGGCTTGTACGGCGCTGACTTAACCGCTGGTGGTGGTGGTGGCTCCAAAGCGGGCACTGCATACAGCTTTGCGGGTGCTGCGAACGACGCCACGGCCAATAGCAATACCACTTACGATGATTTGCTGGCCATATGGGATGCCAAGAACGGCGCGACAACGGGCACCAATATCAGCGGAACGCCGTCGGCTTGGCAGCCCGGTTACTGGTCTGCCACGCCCTCGGGTTCGGGCCACGCTGTCGTCACCCTGAACGATGGCCTCGTCTACGACTTCGGTGACGGCACCGGCTTTTACGTGGCCTTGCAGGTGTTGGAACCCGACACCACATCCCCCACCGTCAGCAGCGTCGCCATTACCTCGGCCACCGGCATTGCAGCCAGCACCCTGAACGCGGGCGACGTGGTCAGCGTCACGGTGACCATGAGCGAAGGCACCACCGTCACCGGCACACCGAACCTGGCGCTCAACATCGGCGGCACCACGGTGCAGGCTGCTTATGCCTCTGGCAGCGGCACGACCGCGCTGGTGTTCAACTACACCATCCTCGCCAACCAGGCCGATGCCAACGGCATCAGCATCGCTGCCAACGCCCTGAGCCTCAACAGCGGCACGCTGGCGGATGCGGCAGGCAACGCAGCAGTACTCACCCATGCCCTGGTCGTCGACAACGCGGGCTATTTGGTGGACACCACCGCCCCCACCGTCACCCACACCAGCGCCGCCTACACCAGCGACACCAACACCCTGGTACTCACCGGCACCAACTTTGCCACCCTGCTCGAAACGGGCGAGACGGCCAGCACCGACATCAAAGCCCGGCTGGAC
>CAJAVE010000309.1 GCA_903945325.1 uncultured beta proteobacterium
AGGCCCGCATCACGGAGGCCAACGTCTCCGACATGCTGCGCGAGGTCCGCATGGCCCTGCTGGAGGCCGACGTGGCGTTGCCGGTGGTGCGCGATTTTATTGCCCGCGTGAAAGAGAAAGCGCTGGGTCAGGAGGTCATGGGCTCGTTGCAGCCGGGCCAGGTGCTGGTCAGTATCGTGAGCAAGGAGCTGGCCGCCACGATGGGCGAGGGGGTGAGCGACATCAATCTGGCCGCCCAACCGCCGGCCGTCATCCTAATGGCCGGCCTGCAGGGTGCCGGTAAGACCACTACCACGGCCAAACTGGCCAAGCACCTGATCGAAAAGCGCAAGAAGAAGGTGCTGACCGTGTCGGGCGACGTCTACCGCCCCGCTGCGATCGAGCAGCTCAAGACCGTGACGGCCCAGGCCGGGGCAGAGTGGTTCCCCAGCACGCCGGACCAAAAGCCAGTTGACATTGGCCGCGCCGCACTGGATTACGCGAAGAAACACTTTTTTGACGTGTTGCTGGTGGATACCGCTGGCCGTCTGGCGATCGATGAAGTGCTGATGCTGGAGATCAAGCAACTGCACGCGGCCCTGAATCCGGTTGAAACCCTGTTTGTGGTCGATGCCATGCAGGGCCAGGACGCTGTTAATACGGCCCGGGCCTTCAAGGAAGCGCTGCCGCTGACCGGCATCATCCTGACCAAGCTTGATGGCGACTCACGCGGCGGTGCGGCTCTGTCGGTGCGCCAGATCACAGGCGCGCCGATCAAATTCGCCGGAACCAGCGAAAAGCTCGACGGGCTGGAAGTGTTCGACGCCGAACGCCACGCCGGCCGTATTCTGGGCATGGGCGACATTTTGGCGCTGGTGGAGCAGGTCACCGCTGGTGTTGACATCGCGGCGGCTCAAAAACTGGCTGCCAAGGTCAAGAGCGGTGCCGGGTTCGACTTGAACGACTTCCTGGCCCAGATCCAGCAGATGAAGCAGATGGGGGGGCTTTCCAGCCTGATGGACAAGCTGCCTGCCGCCATGACTGCCAAGGCCGGCAATGTGGACATGGCGCGCGCCGAGAAAGACATCAAGCGCAAGGAAGGGATCATCCACAGCATGACGCCGCTGGAGCGCCGCAAGCCCGAGCTCATCAAGGCCACTCGCAAGCGCCGCATCGCAGCGGGCGCGGGTGTGCATGTTCAGGAGGTCAACCGCATGCTCAAGGAATTTGAGCAGATGCAGGACATGATGAAGAAGATGAAGGGCGGCGGCATGATGAAGATGATGAAGCGCCTGGGGGGCATGAAGGGCATGCCCAAGATGCCCTTCTAGGCAATCTCACCACGCAAGGTGTAGCTGCGGGTTTCGGTGATCCGTACGTCCACCAGTTGCCCCACCACATCCGCCGGTGCGGCAAAGTTCACGACCCGGTTGCACTCGGTGCGGCCCATCAGTTCAGTGGCGTCACGTTTGGAAACACCCTCCACCAAAATGCGCTGCACCGTGTTCAGCCGGCTCTCGCTGATGCGGGTGATGTTGGCGTTGATGGCAGCTTGCAGGGTCTGCAGGCGGCGCAGTTTCACATCGTGCGGTGTGTCGTCATGCAGGCTGGCGGCCGGGGTTCCGGGGCGGGGGCTGAAGATGAAACTGAAACTGTTGTCAAACCCAACATCATCAATTAGCTTCATCATCCTGGAGAAATCTTCGTCCGTTTCGCCGGGGAAACCGACGATGAAATCCGAACTCATGGCCATGTCAGGGCGTATGGCGCGCAACTTGCGCACCGTGCTTTTGTATTCCATGGCCGTGTAGCCGCGCTTCATGGCCATCAAAATCTTGTCGCTGCCATGCTGCACTGGCAGGTGCAGGTGGCTCACCAGCGTCGGAAGCTTTTCGTAGGCGGCAATGAGCGACGGTGTGAACTCGTTGGGGTGACTTGTGGTGTAGCGCAGGCGCTCAATCCCGGGAATGTCGGCCACATATTCCAGCAGGGTGGCGAAGTCGGCCATCTCGCCGGTCCCACCCGCAATGCGGGTGTTGCTGCTCATCCGCGCACGCCAGGCGTTCACGTTTTGGCCCAGCAGGTTGATTTCCTTCACGCCCTGGTCAGCCAGGCCCGCCACCTCCACCAGCACATCTTCAAACGGGCGGCTCACTTCTTCGCCCCGGGTGTAAGGCACCACGCAGTAGCTGCAGTATTTGGAACAGCCTTCCATGATGCTCACAAAGGCCGAAGCGCCATCGACCTTGGCGGGAGGCAGGTGGTCAAACTTTTCAATTTCCGGGAAGCTGATGTCCACCTGCGGACGGTTCTGCGCTTTGCGTGCGTTCAGCATCTCAGGCAGACGGTGCAGGGTTTGCGGGCCAAACACCACGTCCACAAACGGCGCGCGCTTGATGATCTCGGCCCCCTCCTGGCTGGCTACACAACCCCCAACGCCAATCAGCACGCCTTTTTTGGCTAGATGGCGCACACGGCCCAGGTCGGAGAATACTTTCTCTTGCGCCTTCTCGCGAACCGAGCAGGTGTTGAACAAAATCAGATCCGCTTCTTCCACGTTCAGTGTTGGCTCGTAGCCTTGTGCCGCGCCCAGAACGTCGGCCATTTTGTCCGAGTCATACTCGTTCATCTGGCAGCCAAAGGTCTTGATGAATACTTTTTTGGTCATGGTGAATGCTCCAGAAACGCTATAAATAAAATAGCTGCTCACGCACTAATGACGGCGGCTAGAGCCCTATTCTTCATGAAAATGAAGCCATCCCCGGGGGTGGCACGACGCGCAAATGGCGCGAAGCGCACCATCACAAGGGTCGATAGCGAATGGCTGCGAACACGATCGTTCGCCAGGCCTGGATGTGTGGTTTGAAAGGCTTGGTGCAGCGGTTCATGGTGTGTATCCAGAGGCTGATTAAAAAAAGACCATTGGCCACTCGGATCAACGGTCTTTTTCGGATTTGGTGGTCGTAGGTGGACTTGAACCACCGACATCAGCATTATGAATGCTGCGCTCTAACCAACTGAGCTATACGACCGAAGCCGGGAATTATAGCCAAAAATTTTCACGCTATTGCTTATGTGCGGGCTCACTGGTGGGTGAACTCAGCCTTGCGTTTGTTGACGAAGGCGTCCATGCCTTCCTTTTGGTCTGTTGTAGCGAACAGGGCGTGGAACAGGCGACGCTCGAACACGATACCGTCGGCTAAAGTGCCTTCAAAGGCACGGTTGACCGATTCCTTGGCTGCCATGGTGGCGATCTGGGAGAAGCTGCAAATCATCAGCGCGGCGCCCAGCACTTCGTCCATCAGCTTGTCCTGCGGCACCACACGGCTGACCAGACCCGCCCGCTCGGCCTCGGTGGCGTCCATCATGCGGCCAGTCAGGGCCATGTCCATGGCCTTGGATTTGCCCACGGCGCGGGGCAGGCGTTGTGTGCCGCCCGCACCGGGGATGATGCCGATCTTGATTTCTGGCTGACCGAATTTGGCCGTATCCGAGGCAATGATGAAGTCGCACATCATCGCCAGTTCGCAGCCGCCACCCAGCGCAAAGCCGCTGACTGCCGCGATGACCGGCTTGCGCACGGTGCGGATGGTTTCCCAGTTGCGGGTGATGAAATCGTTTTTGTAGGTGTCAACGAAACTGAACTTGGCCATGGCCGCGATGTCCGCGCCTGCCGCAAAGGCTTTCTCGCTGCCAGTGATGACCATGCAGCCAATGGCCGGGTCGGCGTCAAAGCCTTTGAGCGCATGGCCGAGCTCGTCCATTAGCTGGTCGTTCAGGGCGTTGAGCTGCTTAGGGCGATTCAGGGTAATGATGGCAACTTTGTCGCCTTCAATACGGGTGGTAATGCATTCGTAGTTCATGGTTCAGGCTGTCGGTTGTGTCAGTTGAAAGAGCAAGGAAATTCAATGGGTTGCCGGCGGTAAGCTCAACCAGGCGTTGGCCAGCACCTCATCCCGCACGGCCAGGCGCACGGCCAGGCTGGGTTTGGGTAGAGCAAGCCTCAACGGTAACAGGCGTTTGTCGCGCGATACGATGGCCGTCACCGCCTTGGCGTTGCCGGCATACAAGGTGAAGTCGTCCAGCGTCTGCAGGCGCCAGGGGCCATCGATACCCTTGCCAACTGGTTGCACAGCAATCCATTCGTCGCCACTGGCGAAGCCGGCTTTCTCTGCCACGCCGCCGCGCAACACGTTCTGGATGAACAGGCCGTTGCTTTCCTTCACCCGAAGGCCCAATTGCTGTGCCACCTGATCGGGCTCCTGGTGAACGTGGATGCCGTGCTGTTCCAGTAATGTGTGGACGGGTAACTCCTTGGTGCTGTGTACCCAGTGCGCCAGCTCGGTGGCAAACGAGCGGCCGCCCAACTGGTCCAGCACGGCCAGAACATCCTGTTCAGTCATGGGGCCGCCGTGGCAGTGCGCCCATAGTTCGCGCATCACGGCATCCAGTGTGGTTTTGCCCTCGGCGCGCAGGGTCAGGTCCAGGCACAGCGCAACCAGTGAGCCCTTGGTGTAGTAGCTCACCGTGGCGTTGGGCGTGTTTTCGTCCTGGCGGTAGTACTTGATCCAGGCGTCAAAGCTGGCCTGGGCGACCGTCTGCACCTTGCGCCCTGGCGTCTGCGCCACGCCGTTCACTGTTTTGGTCAGTAGCTTGAGGTAGGTGGCGTTGTCGATCAGGCC
>CAJAVE010000310.1 GCA_903945325.1 uncultured beta proteobacterium
CCGGGCATGGGGCGTGCAATGCCGTAGCCCTGCGCCAGGTCGCAGCCCAGTTGCAGCAGCGCGGTGCCGTGGGCGATGGTTTCGACGCCCTCGGCAATCACGCCCCGTTTGAAGGCACTTGCCAGCCCGATCACGCCTTCCAGAATGGAGCGGTCATCTGCGTCCTGCAGCATGTCCTGCACAAAGCTCTGGTCAATTTTGAGCGTGGCAACGTGCAGGCGCTTCAGGTAGGTGAGCGACGAGTAGCCGGTGCCAAAATCGTCCAGCGCAAACGCAATGCCAATCTGCTCGCAGGCCTCAATCACGCCGGACACCTGTGCCATGTCCTTCAGCGCGCTGGTCTCCAGTATTTCCAGCTCCAGGCAGGACGGCAGGAGCTGCGGGTGCGCCGCCAGAATGCCCTGCAGGCGCTCCACAAAATCGCCTTGCTGCAACTGGCGTGCGCCAATGTTGACGCTGACCGGCAGGTCCAGCCCAGCGCTGCGCCACTGCTCGACCTGGTCTAACGCCGTGTCAATGACCCACTCGCCAATGGCAACGGCCAGCGGGTGCTCCTCAATCACATGCAAGAACGCTGCGGGGGCCAGCAAGCCTTTCTCGGGGTGTTGCCATCGGATCAGCGCCTCGGCACCCAGCACCGCACCCGTGCGCATGTTCACCTTGGGCTGGTAGTGCAGTACAAACTCGTGCCGCTCCAGCGCCCGCTGAATGTGCTGCAGGTCTTCGTGGTGGATGCGCAGGTCGTTGTCCTGCAGGGCATCAAACACGTGGTAGCGGTTGCGCCCCGCCAGCTTGGCCTGGTACATGGCCTGGTCGGCCTGGCGCAGCAGTTGATCGGCCTCGATCGGCTGCGCCTGGGGGTAGAAGGTCACGCCCAGGCTGGCCGACACCTGCACCGTGATGTCCTCCACCAGAATCGGCTGGGCGGCGGCCTCCAGCAGCCGGGTCAGCAGGGGCAGTGCGGCTTGCGGGTGGGTCAAATCAGTGAAAACAGCCACAAACTCGTCGCCACCAATGCGCGCCACGGTGTCGCCATCGCGCAGGGCATCCTTCATGTGGGTGGCCAGGGCGATCAGCAACCGGTCGCCCACATCGTGGCCGTAGTGGTCGTTCACGCTCTTGAAACCATCCAGGTCCAGGTACGCCACGGCCAGGGTGTCGCCACGCCGCGTGGACTGGGCCACGGCCTGGTGCAGGCGGTCTGCCAGCAGCACCCGGTTGGGCAGGTTGGTCAGCGCATCAAAATGGGCAATGTGCTCCAGCTGGCTTTGGTGCTCTTTTTGCGCCGTGATGTCGGAGAACAGCGCCACGTAATGCTGTAGCTTGCCCTGTGCATCGCGCACCGCGCTGATGGTTTGTACCTCGGCAAATACCTCGCCGTTTTTGCGCCGGTTCCAGATCTCGCCGCTCCAGTAACCCTGTGTGCTCAGGCTTTGCCACATGCCGGCGTAGAACTCAGCCCCCTGGCGGTCCGAGCTGAGCATGCGCGGGCTTTGCCCCAACACCTCGTCGCGCGCATAGCCGGTGATACGGGTGAAGGTCTCATTGACATCCATGATGGTGGCGTCTGGCGCGGTGATCATGATGCCTTCACGCGCATGTTTGAACACACTGGCTGAAAGCAAAATATCGGCCTCCGCCTTTTTGCGCTGGGCAATGTCGTGCACCACCAGGCGCAACTCGCTTGCGCCTTGCGCATCGGCCTCAAGGCTGGCGGTCCACTGCGTCCAAAATGGCGTACCGTCGGCCAGCACCATGCGCAGCTCACACGTTGGCGGCTCTCCTGTCTGGCTGGGCGCTGCGAGCGGGTTCAGCACCTGTTGGCGCAAGCGGTAGAGGGTGACCTGGTCTTCACGGCAGACAAAGCGTGACAGCGCACTGCCAATCAGCTTGCTGCGGGTAACACCCAGCAGGGTGGTCAGTGTCAGATTGGCTTGCGAAATCAGCCCTGCTGCATTCACCGTGCAATATCCGACCGGTGCCAGGTCATACAGGTCCTGGTAGCGCGCTTTGGCGTCATCCGCCTCGGCCTTGGCGCGGCGCAACTCTTCGTTTTGCAGCTCCAGCTCGATCTGGTGCACCTGCAGTTCGTGCATGGTGCGTTCCATCTTGAAGGGAGACACATCGTGCAGGCTGGTGCGAGAGGGCCTTGGCGCAACGTACTCGGCCTCTGCCCGTTCGCGCAGCGTGGGCGTGTCGGGCACGGTGGAATCTGGTTTGGCGGGTGGCGGGTCAGCGTGGCTCATGCGGACTCTTGCGTTGTGGTGCCCGGTTTAGCCCGCTCGGTGGTGGCAATGGCGTACACCTTGCCCGCGTCATCCAGCAGAGCCGTGGAGATGATGGACACGTCCAGCACCGCACCGCTTGCAGTCAGGCGCTGGGTCCGGTAGGGCTCCAGCACTTCGGCGCGGCTCAGGCGGGTCAGCCGGTCCAGCGCTCCTTCGCGTTGGCCTTCGGGAATGCGCTCACGCACATGCATGGCCAGCGCCTGCGCCTCGGTCCAGCCATACAGGCGCACCGCGCCGGGGTTCCAGGCCAGTGTTTTACCCTGAAGGTCCTGCACGGTGATGGCGTCATGCGCATCCCGCACCACCACGGAGAGGCGCGCCAGTGCCTTGGCCTGCTGCAGGGCATCGCGCGTCTTCACGGTTTCGGTGATGTTGACAAAGGTGATCACCGCGCCGTCAATCACGTTGTCCAGTGTGCGGTAGGGCAGGATGCGCAGGGTGTACCACTGGCCGTCCAGGGTCTGGACTTCGGCCTCTTTGGGGATCAGTGTGGCCAGCACGGCACGGGCGTCGGCCAGCAGGCTGGTGTAGCCCACCAGGTTGGAGACGATATGGGCCACCGGGCGGCCCACGTCGGACGGAATCAGGTTGATGATGGCGCTGGCCGTGGGCGTAAAGCGCAGGATGCGCAGCTGAAAGTCCACAAACACGGTGGCAATGCCGGTGCCCGCCAGCAGGTTGTTCATATCGCTGTTGACGCGCGACAGGTCAATCACCTTGCTTTGCAGCTCGGTGTTGACGGTGTTGAGCTCTTCGTTGACCGACTGCAACTCTTCTTTGGAGGTCTCCAGTTCTTCGTTGGTGGATTGCAGTTCTTCGTTGACGGACTGCATCTCCTCGTTGCTGGACTTGAGCTCTTCGTTGGAGCTTTCCA
>CAJAVE010000311.1 GCA_903945325.1 uncultured beta proteobacterium
CATTGTGCGGCAGGGCCTGTTCGAAGCGCGTCAAGCGGGCGACAATGGCAACATGCAACACACACCCTTGATCGAGCTGACCCGTGGCGGCACGCTGGAGAACCAGCACTTTGGCTCGGTGGCCGTGGTCAATACCCACGGCCAGCTGCGCGCCTTTGCCGGTGATCCGCACTGGCTGACCTTCACCCGCTCCACCTTGAAGGCGCTGCAAGCCCTGCCCTTCATGGAGGCCGGTGGCCCCAGGCACTTCGGCTTTGCACAGGAGCACGTCGCCATGCTGTGCGCCAGCCACAACGGCGAGGCCAAGCATGTGCAGGCCGCCCAGGGCATGCTGGAGCGCTGCGCGCAAACCTACAAGGCACTGCGCTGCGGCTGCCATGTGCCCTACCATTTCGAAATTGCGGGAAAGTCCCCCGGCCCCCTTGAAAGCTTTGACGAGCGCTACAACAACTGCAGCGGCAAGCATGCCGGGTTTGTCGCGTACTGCGTGCAGCATGGTCACAGCCTGGACAACTACGAAGCCTTCGACCATCCGCTGCAGCAGGCCATTCGCCGCGATGTGGCCAGAACGGTGGGCATGGACGCCAACGACCTGAAGGCCGGTGTGGACGGCTGCTCGGCCCCCAACTACGCGATGCCATTGTTAAAGCTCGCCACTGGTTATGCGCGGCTGGCCAGCGGAGCGCAGGACAGCGAGTTCGGTGAAAGCTTTGCCCAGCTCAGCACGGCCATGACCAGCCGCCCCGACATCGTCAGTGGCACGGGCCGAAACGACCTGGCCTTCATGCAGGCGGGCGGCAGTGACTGGGTTGCCAAGGTGGGCGCCGACGGCGTGCAGGTGGTGGGCAGCAAAAGCCGGGGCGAGGCGTTCGCGATCAAGATCATCGACGCCAACAAGCCCGCCCTGTTTGCGGCCAGCGTGGAAGTCATGGAACAACTGGGTTGGCTGGATGACGTGCAGCGTGAAGCCCTCAGGCCCTGGCGTGCGCAGCCCATCATCAACGCGCGTGGTTTGCTGGTGGGCGAGCGCCGCCCCGCCTTCACGCTGCAGACACCGTGAAAGCCGCTTGCCCATGAACAACAAAATCAGTCTGATTGGCGCGCCCACAGACATTGGCGCAGGCAGCCGTGGCGCCAGCATGGGGCCAGAGGCTCTGCGCGTGGCGCATATTGCGTCCGTTTTGGCCCAGCAGGGTCTGGACGTGCTGGACCGCGGCAACCTGAGCGGCCCCAACAACCCATGGCTGCCTCCGGTCGACGGCTACCGGCACCTGGCCGAGGTCACGGCCTGGAACCAGGCGGTGCACGATGCGGTTTACGCCGAACTGGTGGATGGCCGCCTGCCTGTCCTGCTGGGTGGTGACCATTGCCTGGGCATAGGTTCCATTAGCGCCGTGGCCCGCCACTGCCGCACCGTCGGCAAAAAGTTGCGCGTGCTGTGGCTGGATGCCCATGCCGACTTCAACACCCACACGCTGACGCCCAGCGGCAACATCCACGGCATGCCGGTGGCCTGCCTGTGCGGCCACGGCCCGCAGGCGCTGATCGGGATGAGCGGGCAGGTGCCAGCCATCTCGCCCAAGTGGATACGCCAGATCGGCATCCGCAGTGTGGACGAAGGCGAAAAACGCTTCGTGCACGAGCAGGACCTGGAAGTGTTTGACATGCGCTACATCGACGAGATGGGCATGCGCGCCGCCATGGAGCTGGCACTGGCGCTGGTGGACGCCAACACGCATCTGCACGTGAGCTTTGACGTAGATTTTCTGGACCCCGACATCGCCCCCGGCGTTGGCACTACGGTGCGCGGTGGCCCCAACTACCGCGAAGCGCAACTGTGCATGGAGATGATCGCAGACACCGGCCACCTGGCCTCGCTGGACGTGATGGAACTCAACCCGGCGCTGGATGAGCGCAACCGCACAGCGCTGGTGGCCGTGGACCTGATCGAATCGCTGTTTGGCAAGAGCACGCTGATGCGCAAATAGACGAGGAACACCCCCTGTGATGTATTGGATTTTGTTGGCCGTGGCACTGGTTCTGGTCGTCTGGTTTGTGGGTGCCCGTGCGTTGCGCGGACCTGATTTGCAAGCGTTTGACGGCGTCCAGCATGGCGGCGCAGGCACCCGGCGCACGCGTTTTTCCAGCGGGCCAACGCCCAACGACGAGCACCGCGCCGTCAATGCATCGATGGGGAGTATTGCGGCCATCCTCAAAGGAACGCCCCATTCGCAGCATATGCACCTGCTGCGCAACTACATGGACAACATGACGGCGGACAAGGTTTTTGATGCGCGTTTTATCCCGGTAGACGCTGGCGGTGTGCGCGCCGAGTGGGTGCTGGCGCCCGGTGCCGACCCCACGCGGCGAACGCTCTACATCCACGGTGGCGCATGGATGATGGGGAGCCCGCTTAGCCACCGCACCATCACCACCCGGTTCTCCGAAATCACCGGTGGCGCAGTGCTGGCCATTGACTACCGTCTGATGCCCGAACACCCGCGCATGGCCGGCATTGAAGACTGCCGCAACAGCTACCTTTGGATGCTGGACAACGGCCCAGAGGGCGCTGCACCCGCCAGCGTCGTGTTTGTGGCGGGCGACTCGGCGGGCGGCAACCTGACGCTGTCGCTCATTGCCTGGGTGCGTGACCAGGGACTGCGCGCGCCTGACGCGGCGGTGGCGCTTTCCCCTGCAACCGACGGCACTTTGGGCAGCCCCAGCCTGCTGGCCAATATCGAAACCGATGCCATGCTGGGTCCGCTGTTTAAGCACATGTCGCGCGTGCCGCGTTCCGTGCTGCTGTGGTTTGCCTGGTTTCAGCACCGCATCCGCCCGAATGACCCCGTAGTCTCACCAGCGTTTGGCGACCTCGCTGGCCTGCCGCCCTTGCTGATACACGCCAGTGATATCGAAATGCTGTTGGACGACAGCGTGCGCTACGCCAACAAGGCCAGCGCTGCGGGCTCGCCCGTTACGTTGCAGACCTGGAACCATATGGTGCATGTGTGGCACATCTTCAACCCGGAGCTGACCGAAGCGCGCCAGGCCTTTGACGAGATTGGCCGCTTTCTGAATCTCCACGCACCCAGAAACTAAAAATTCGCCGCTGTGCCTTACGGTTTTTCAGGGTACAGCACCACCTGCACGTAGTTGTCGCTCTTGAGGTAGCGCTGTGCGGCGGCTTTGATATCGTCCACCGTCAAGGCGGCAACCTGCTTCTCGTAGTCCAACAGGGTTGCGGGATCGGTTTTGTACAGTTCGGCGGTTTGCAGCTTGCCCAGCCAGTAACGGTTTTCGCGCAGGTTCTGGCGGTGCCTGGTCAGCCAGTTTTGTTGGACTTTGGCCAGATCGGACGCTTCAGGCCCGGCCTCTTGAATTTTCTGGATTTCACCAAACGCTGCCGCCACAACCTTGTCCACATTCTCCGGCGCACAGGGCAAAGACATTGCCAGCATGAAATGCGCGTACGGGTCGCGCACCAGACCTCCGCGCATGCCACCACCGTAGATCAGCGTGAGCTTCTCGCGCAGCACGTCAATGATCTTGATGTTGAGCACTTCCACCAATGCCGCCACGCGCAGTTGCTCCTCATCCGAATACGCTGCGGCACCCGAGAAGGTGAGGGACACCAGGCTCTTGGGCTCGCTGCCCGCACGCACATCCTTTTTCACCACGCCTGAGACCGCTCGCATACCCAAGTCGGCATAGGTGGTTGGGACATCCGGTGTTGGCAAGCTGGCCAGGTACCGGGCAACCAGTGGCTTGATGCCCTCTGGTGTGAAGCTACCCACCAGCACAAAGGTCAGGCCTTTGGCACTGGAGAACCGCTGCTGATAAATATCCCGCATGCGTTCCATATTGAGTTGTTCAAAATTGGAGGGGCTCGGCGTGAGCCACACCCTCGGATGGGCGTTGTAGAGCGTTGTCTGCATGGCATCGGAAAAAATCGATTCAGGTCGTGCTGTGGCATTGCGGGCTGCATCTTGCGAGCGACCGACGAAGGACTGGAACAGTGCCGGGTCCAGGCGCGGAGTGCCAAATTTCAGGGTCAGCAACTGCAGCATGGTTTCCAGATCCGCAGGGCTGGACGAAGCACTGACTCCATCGGTGACGCCACCCAGGCCAATACTCACCGATGCAAGCTTGCCTGCCATCATCTTCTGCAATTCGGTCGGCGCAAACTCACCCAGCCCCATGGAGGCAATGACCGCGCTGGCATAGCCGGCGTTGTACATGTCTGCCTGGCCAAACAGCGACTGCCCGCCGAATCGGGTGGCACTGACCAGAATCTCGTCGTTCTTGAAGTCTGTCGGTTTGAGGACGACCTTGACCCCATTGGACAGGTCCCACTCGGTCAGACCCAGTGCGGCATTCTTGCGCTCGGCAATCACGCTACCCCCCGCGGGCAATGTCGCCATCAGACTGGTGGCCACGGCCTTCTCCACCTTGGCGGTCACGCCCTTTTGTTCAGCCGTGGCGACACTGGCCAGGAGTGTGGGCTCGGTTGGGGAGGCGCTGTCAGGCTTGTCGGTTCCGGTGTAAATGACCAGCTTGGCGGCTTTCTCCGGAATGACGGAGCGCGCAAAGGCATTGACGTCGGCAAGGCCAATGGTCGGTAACAAAGCGCGGGTATAGGCCAGTTCGTTTTCAATGCCCGGAATGGTTTCACGCTCCAGGAAGTTGCGCAGGTATTCGGCGGCGTAGCGACCTGAGTCGGTTTTTTCACGCTCTGCATGTGCCTTCTCAACATTGCGTAGCGTGTCCTTCTTGCTGCGCTCCAGCTCCGCTTCACCGAACCCAAACTGGCGTGCGCGCTCGTTCTCCTGCACCAGTGCCTGTGCAGCAGGCTCCACGCCCTGGCGACCCAGCAAGGCACCGGACTGAAAAGACCGGTAGCCCGGAACCAGGCGGCTCACACCACTGCCGCCGCCCACAAAGGGCGGGTTGGCCTGCTGCGTCAATTCCTGCATGCGTTGCCCCAGCATCGCGCCAAACAACTGCTCGACCATCGCCTGCCGGTAATCACCCAGCGTGGCCACCGTTGGCGCGGATTGCACCGGATAGCGGATCATCATGGTGTTGTTGGTGGCCTCTTTGTCGGTCACAACCACCGCTTCAGACCCGGAGCGGGCAGGGATTTCAGGGTAAGTGCGGGGGCGTTCGTTGTCCGGATTTTTCAGCTTGCTGAAGTGGGACTCCACCAACGCCTGTGCCGTCGCCACCTCAATGTCGCCCACCACCACCACCGCCATCAGGTTGGGGCGGTACCAGTCTTTGTAAAAGCGCTTGATCGCCTCATGCCGGAAGCCTTTCAGGCTGTCTTCGGTGCCGATGGGCAGGCGCTTGGCATACTGCGAACCACTGAAGATTTTGGGCAACACAATTTTGTTCATGCGGTCCTGAGCGCCTTTGCCCAGGCGCAGCTCCTCCAGAACGATAGCGCGCTCTAGATCGATATCCGCATCGTTGAAGCTCACGCCCTGCGCCCAGTCTTCCAGCACCAGAAAACCCTTTGCAATATTCTCGGGCTTGTCGGTCGGAATCGGCAGGATGTAGACCGTCTCATTGAACCCGGTGTAGGCATTCAGGTCTGCACCAAATTTCAGCCCGATGGACTGCAGGTAGGACACCAGCTCATGCTTCTTGAAATGGGTGGAGCCATTGAAGGCCATGTGCTCGGTAAAGTGCGCCAGCCCCAACTGGTCTTCATCTTCCAGAATGGAGCCGGCCTTGACCACCAGGCGCAACTCCAGGCGCTTCTCGGGTCGGCTGTTCTTCTGGATGTAGTACGTCAGGCCGTTGGCCAATTTGCCTACGGTCACCTGCGGGCCGATTGGCAGCGGGTCTGACAGCTTGGGGGCCGCGTGCGCACCCATCAGGCTGGCAAGCACAAGGGCTGCAATACAAAGAGGGCGTACGAACTGTTTGATCATGAAATAGCTATCCGTTGTGACCGGGCAAGCTTAGCAGCAGCGGACTTGACTGCGCCATTCACAACTCTTTGCGTAGAATGCCCCAACCCCCTCGAAAGCCCGAATCGACGTCGTTGATGCAGCAACCGCGCTCCCTTTTCTCCCACAAGTTGTGGCTCACCGCCGGTGTGCTTGCGGCAGTGGCTGCGCTGTTCATTTTTTACACGCGCCTGGAAAGCCAGGTAGACCACGCCAATACCGTGCGCTACCAGTCGGTCTTGTTGGCAGACGAATTGCGGCAGTCATCGGACGATTTGACACGCATGGCGCGCACCTATGTGGCAACCGGCGACCCGGCTTATAAAAAGCACTACGACGACATTCTGGACATTCGCAACGGCAAACAGCCCAGGCCGGACAACTACCAGAATATCTATTGGGATCGGGTCGTCGTCAACAACGCCGCGCCGAGCCCCGGCAGCGGCCAGATCGTCAGTCTTCTGGAGCTGATGCGCCAATCCGGCTTTACCGAAACTGAGCTTGCCAAACTGGCGTTGGCCAAGGCCAACTCGGATGATCTGACGCGCACCGAATTTGAAGCCATGGCGTTGATGGAGCGGCCGCCAGCACCGGGATCTGCCGCCCGGGCAAAGGCTCTGGCAATGGTGCATGACGCGCAGTACCACCAATTCAAGGCGGCGATCATGCAGCCAATCGGTGACGTCTATGAGATGGTCGAAGTGCGCACGCGCATGGCAGTTCAAGCGGCACAGTCCCGTGCCAAGCTGGTTCTTTGGGCCCTGATTGTCGCGGCGCTGGCGCTGCTGACCCTGCTGATTCAGACCCAGCGCGCTTTGCGGACCACGCTGGGTGGATCCCTCGATGATTTGCACACCCACATCACACGCATTGGCTTGGGCGATTTTTCGACATCCATTGACACCAGCGCCTCCAGCAAAGGCAGCGTACTGGAACGGCTGGCACAAACCCAGCGCAACCTGGGTCGACTCGAGAGCGAACGCCGACAGGCGCAGGCGGACCGCATGGAGTCGATGCGGGAATCGCAAACCCTGATGGATGCCATCAACCTGCATTCCATTGTGTCGATTGCAGACCCGGCCGGAAACATCACCCACGCCAACGAAATGTTCACCCGGATCAGTGGTTACAGCAAAGAAGAACTGATTGGAAAGAACCACCGCATCGTCAAGTCGGATGCGCAGCCGGAAGGCTATTGGGCCGATGTCTGGAAGACCATTTCCAGTGGCTATGTCTGGCGCGGTGAAGTGTGCAACCGTGCGAAAGATGGATCACTGTACTGGGTGGATACCGTGATCGCCCCTTTCTTTGACGACCAGGGCATTGAAAAATATATATCAATCCGCACCGACATCTCTGCCATCAAGCGTGCACAACAGACGCTGGACGCCGAACGCCAACGCCTGAACAACATCATCACGGGCACGCGCGCAGGCACCTGGGAGTGGAACTACCAGACGGACCAGGGCATCGTGAACGCGCGCTGGGCTGAAATGATTGGCTATACGCTGGATGACGTCAAAACCGACCCCAATAGTCTTTGGCGCAATGCGTTGCACCCGGACGATGCAATCATTGCCAGCCAGCGCCTGGCGGAGCACCTTTCTGGCCAGCGTGACGTGTATGAGTTTGAAGGCCGCATACGCCATAAAAAAGGTCACTGGATTTGGCAGCTCACCAGGGGCCGGTTATTCACCCACACGGCAGAGGGTAAACCCGAGTGGATGTACGGCATCAACCTGGATATTACCGAAACCAAGACAGCTGAAGCGGAACTCAAGGCCTCCGCTGCCGCCCTGCGCGACAGCGCCGCATTTTTGGCGCGGGCGGGGCGCATTGCCGGCATTGGGCGCTGGCAATACGATCTGATTGAAAGTCGGGTTGACTGGTCAGACCAGACCTGCCAGATTCACGATGTCGCCAACGGTCACCAACCGACGCTGAATGAGGCCATTGCTTTTTTTGCCCCCGAAGCGCGGGCGAGCATTGAAAGCGCCATTGCCGCTGCCACAAAAACCGGCAAGCCGTGGGACCTGGAGCTGCCGCTCATCACGGCCATGACCCGGCGCATATGGGTGCGTTGTGCTGGCGAGGCTGAGTACCGGGATGGCACACGCATCCGTCTGGTGGGTATTTTTCAAGACATCACCCAACGCCGCAAGCTGGAAGAGGAAGTGCGCCAGAAGAACGTGTTAATGAAAAACATCCTGGCCAATATTCCAGTTGGCCTGAGCGTCATGGACAGCAACTTGAATCTGGTGACTGAAAATCAGCAGTTCCGAACACTACTGGACTTTCCCGACTCGCTGTTTGAACCCGAAGTGGTCAAATTTGAGTCCATTATCCGGTTCAATGCGGAGCGTGGGGAATATGGCGAGGGAGACCGCCAGGTGATCGTCAAATCCATCGTGGAGCGCGCCCGGCTCACGCAGGCCCATCGCTTCCAGCGCCAGCGAGGCGACGGAAGAACACTGGAGGTGCGCGGCGCACCGATGCCTGACGGTGGCTTTGTAACCACTTACACCGACATAACCGAACTGACCAGGGCGACTGAAGCCGCACAGGAGGCCTCGCGCTCCAAGAGCCAGTTTGTGGCCAATATGAGCCATGAAATTCGCACCCCCATGAATGCCATTCTGGGAATGCTCAAACTGCTTCACAACACCGACCTGTCGGCCCGCCAGATGGATTACGCCAGCAAGGCGGAAGGCGCGGCAAAATCGTTGCTGGGCCTGCTCAACGATGTGCTGGACTTCTCCAAAATGGAAGCCGGAAAAATGGAGCTCGACCCGCAACCCTTCCGCGTCGACCGGCTGCTGCGCGACCTCTCTGTCATCCTTTCTGCCAACGTGGGCAACAAACCGGTTGAAGTGCTCTTTGACCTCGACTCCGCACTGCCACCGGTGCTGGTGGGCGATGCCATGCGTTTGCAACAGGTGCTGATCAATCTGGCGGGCAATGCCATCAAATTTACCCCGCAGGGTGAGGTCATTGTCCAGTTCAAGGTGCTAGCGAGAACACAGCAGGAAACCCTGTTGCACATTGCTGTGCGCGACAGTGGAATTGGCATCGCCAAGGAAAATCAAACGCGCATCTTTCAAGGGTTTTCACAAGCCGAAACGTCCACTACCCGCCGCTTTGGGGGGACCGGCTTAGGCCTGTCTATTTGCAAGCGACTGGTGGAACTGATGGGTGGTCACCTGGCACTGGACAGCGTGCTGAACCAGGGTAGTACGTTTCATTTCAATTTGAAGCTTGCCAGCGCCGATGAAGTGCCAGGCGACGTGGACCCAGCACCGCGGCGTACTGCCATGCCGATGGACGTGCTGGTGGTCGATGACAGCGAAACCGCACGCGAGCTGACGACGGAAATGGCCAAATCCTGGGGCTGGAAGGTCGACGCTGCCGAGGGAGGGTTGCAGGCACTCGCCCTGATCGAAGCCCGCGCCCGCGCAAAGCGGCCGCCGTATGACGCCATTCTGGTCGATTGGATGATGCCAGGTATGGATGGATGGGAAACCATTGACCGGATTCACCAGCTTGATGCACAGGCGCACAGTCCAATCACGGTGATGGTCACCGCCCACGGCCGTGAATTGCTGGCACAGCGCAGCGCGCAAGAGCAAGCGCGCCTGAACGGATTTTTGGTCAAACCGATCACCGCGTCCATGCTGTTTGATGCCATCGTGGACGCACGCGCGGGACTGAGCAACTTGCGCGTCAAACCACGGTCAAAAGTGGATAGGGCCGGTCGGTTGGAAGGCATGCGTCTGCTGGTTGTTGAAGACAACATGATCAACCAGCAAGTGGCCCGCGAATTACTCAAAACAGAGGGTGCTATCGTCGAGATTGCCGCCAATGGGCAGCTGGGCGTTGCCGCTGTGGCGCAGGCGAAAGAGCCATTCAATGCCGTGCTCATGGACATTCAGATGCCGGTCATGGACGGCTATGCGGCGACCAAGGCGATTCGGCAAGACCTGGGCCAGACAGCATTGCCCATTATTGCCATGACGGCCAATGCTCTCGCGTCAGACCGTGAGGCATGCCTGCGTGCCGGCATGAATGACCATGTTGGCAAACCGTTTGATCTGCCCCACTTGGTGGATGTCTTGCTGCAACACACCAGGCGGTCGCGCTCCACCGCTTCAAGCTTCCGTTTGGACCGTCCTTCCGATAGCCAAGCACTGCCCATTGCTCCGCCGGCCGCGACTCAGACCAATGTGGATATGCCGGCACTGGACCGCATCGACGCCGAAGAGGCCATTGCACGCCTTGGCGGCAATGAAAAGCTGTATGCCGAAGTGTTGGAGTCCTACCTGCAAGAACTTCAAGATCAGCCCGATCAGCTTGACGCGCTATTGAAGAACGGGAACATGGTGGATGCCGCACGCCAGTTGCACACATTCAAGGGACTCTCGGCAACGGTAGGCGCAACCTACCTCGCGGCGGTAACCAAGCAAACAGAGTTGGCCGTAAGGAATAATGCCTCGCCACATGATTTGGCCCATTGGCAGGATTCATTCCGCAGCACGGTAGAGCGCAGCATGCATCTGCTCAGGCCGCTGGTGGAGAGGACTGGTTCAGTGGCATCCAAAGGGTCCGGGACCGCTGCGCCGCCTGGAGCAATAGCTCTGCAAGACTGGTCAGGTGTAATGCGCGTGTTCGAGGAGTTGCATGCTTTGCTCCTGTGCTCCGATTTGCGGGCACTCGAAGTTCATTCAGCACTGCAAATCAACAAGGCCGTTGTGGCGTTGAGTGGTTTTGACGGCTTGTCCCGGTCCATTGCAGGCTTTGATTTCATCAGTGCGGCCGCTCAATGCGAGCAAATGATGCTGGCAGTGGGAAGTGCAAACGTGGGCTCGGGTCATCCACAAACACGCGAGAAGCAAAGTGATGTCTGAAACCCGAAGCCCTGCGGCAGAGCCCGTCGTTCCACGCGCCCACCCGAATC
>CAJAVE010000312.1 GCA_903945325.1 uncultured beta proteobacterium
CGCCAATGCAACTCGTCCACGGTATCGCAAATACTCTACTTGCGCGACGTGACGCGGGAGACCGAAATTGACCGCATGAAGAGCGAATTCCTCGAGATGGCGGCGCATGAGCTGCGCACACCGCTGACCAGCGTGCTGGGCTACACCGAGGTGCTGCTAACGCAGAGGTTTGACGCACCAGAACATCGCGAGGAGCTGGACATCGTCCATCGACAGGCCGAGCACGTCACCTCCATCGTCAACGAACTGCTGGATCTGGTGCGAATCGATTCACGCCGGGGGCAGGACTTTGTAGTCCAACCCATTTCACTGCAGAGGCTGGTGGACGAGGCGTTAAAGACTTATAAACCGGCGCCCGGGCGGCAGGGGCCAGTCTGTGCAGAATCTGAACGATCGTTGTGGGTCAAGGCCGACCAAAGAAAACTGGTGCAAGTGCTGTGTAACCTGATCTCCAACGCTTTCAAGTACTCCCCCGATGGCGGCGAAATCCACATTGGCTTCCCGGTGGCAGTGCACGACGGTGTGCCGTGGTGTGGCGTAGAAGTACGCGACCGGGGCCTGGGCATGACAGCGGCTCAGTTGTCGCGCTGCTTTGAGCGCTTTTACCGGGCTGATACTTCGGGCAAGATTCCGGGCACCGGATTGGGCTTGTGCATCGTCAAAGAAATCATGGACCTGCACGGCGGGCGCATCGACATCCAGAGCAAGCCGGGTGAGGGTACCACCGTGACGCTGTGGCTAGCCGAGTCCATGGAGCCCACGTGTTTCACATAAATCGGGCTGTAGCGCCCGTCCAGATTGCGTGGACAGCTATTAAAAACAGAGCGATTTCGGGGCTGCTGCTGTCCGTCTGGTTGCTGCTGGCGGGCCAGACGGTTGCCGCGCAGAGCGTGCTCGATGTCACGCAGGTGGACCGCGAACCCGTGTCCCTGACCCCCTATTTTGCGGTTCTCGAAGACCCTTCGGCCGCCCTCACCCTGGCCGATGTCAGTCGGCCCGAGTTTGCCGAACGCTTCACGAGCGGCCAGGTATCGGGGCAGGCCTTGGGGTTTTCTTATACCCGTTCTGCCATCTGGTTGCGCCTGCATTTGAAGAACCCCGGCGACCAGCCGGTCACGCACGTGCTGGAGATCACCTACACGCTGCTGGCCCATGTTGACCTTTACCAGCCCGGCGAGCAAGGCTATCAAGGCATAGCGGCGGGCTATGCGCGCGCGCGCCCGGCGCAGTCCCTGCCGAGTCGCTTCATCGCGTTGCCGGTGTCCCTGCCCGCCGGAGCCGATCAGATGGTGTATCTGCGTGTGCAAACGCCCAACTCAGTGAACATTCCGGCCCGGTTGTGGACTACCGCGGCATTTCATGCCCACGAGCCAGCGGACTATGCGCTGCAGGCGCTGTACTTTGGTGTTGTGCTGGCCCTGGTTTTTTATAACCTGGCGCTTTATATCGCCCTGCGCGATATCAATTACCTGCTCTACGTCATTGTCTCGTTGGGTGTGGCGCTGGGCTTGGCCACCTTTACCGGCCTGGGCAGCCAATTTGTTTGGGGC
>CAJAVE010000313.1 GCA_903945325.1 uncultured beta proteobacterium
CAACTGGGCCGATGTCGGCACCATTGGCTGGCTGGTGGATGGCGCTGCCATCAGCAACCAGATTCCGCTGTGCCGTTGCTCTTATGGCCCCTACGCCCGCGCCATGATTCGCGTCTGCAAAGAGGAGTCCTTCCACCAGCGCCAGGGATACGAAGCGCTGTTGGTCATGATGCAAGGCACGGCCGAACAGAAGGCCATGGTGCAGGACTCGGTTAACCGCTTCTGGTGGAAATGCCTGGCGATGTTCGGACCACCGGATGCCAACAGCCCGCACAGCGAGCAAGCCATGCGCTGGGGCATCAAACGCATCAGCAATGACGACCTGCGCCAGAAGTTCATTGACGCCACCGTGCCGCAAGCCAATGTGCTGGGCATCACCCTGCCCGACCCGAAGCTGAAGTGGAACGAAGAGCGCCAGCATTACGACCATGGCGAGATCGACTGGGACGAATTCTGGTCCACAGTGAACGGCAACGGCCCGTGCAACAAAGAGCGCCTGGCGACTCGCGTCAAAGCCCACAACGACGGCCAGTGGGTGCGCGATGCCGCCCTGGCATATGCCCGTAAACAACAAACAAACCAACAAAAGGAAGCAGCATGAGCACGACACCACCCGCATTGAAAGATTGGCCCCTTTGGGAAGTATTTGTCCGCAGCAAACAAGGCCTGGAGCACAAACACTGCGGCAGTCTGCACGCCAGTGACGCGCAGCACGCCCTGCAAATGGCACGCGACGTGTACACCCGCCGCCAGGAAGGCGTGAGCATCTGGGTGGTGCCATCCAAGAGCATTGCCGCCAGTGCCCCGGAAGACAAGGACGCCATGTTTGACCCGGCGGCCGACAAGATCTACCGCCATCCCACCTTCTATGACATTCCTGAAGAAGTGGGGCACATGTAATGGCAGCCCATTTTCAAGACTACCTGCTGCACCTGGCAGACAACGCAGTCATTCTGGGGCAGCGCAACGCCGAATGGTGCGGGCATGGCCCGGTGATCGAGGAAGACCTGGCGCTGGCCAACAACAGCCTGGACCTGATCGGCCAGGCCCGCCTGCTGTACCAGCATGTGGCCACCGTGCGCAAAGACGGTAAAACCAGTGAAGACCTGCTGGCCTATTTCCGGGATGTGCCCGAGTTCAAAAACTACACCATTTTGGAGCTACCCCACAGCACCGCGCTGGCCCCCACCAGCAGTGGTGACCGCGACTATGCGGTGACGATTGGCCGCAACTTTCTGTACAGCGCCTTGATGGTGCTGGTATGGGACGCTTTGAAAGGCTCGGCGGACGCGCAACTGGCTGCGATCGCTTCCAAGTCGCTCAAGGAAACCCAGTACCACCTGCGCCATGCGCGTGACTGGATGCTGCGCCTGGGCGACGGAACCGACGAGTCACACGCCAAGATGCAGGCAGCTATCAATCACCTGATGCCTTACACGCAGGAGTTCTTTACACCCAGCGCCATGGAAACCGCCGTGGTCAAGTCGGGGCTTGGGGTTGACACCCGCCAGCTTCAAGCAACCTGGAACACGCTGGTGGACGAGGCCCTGGCTGAAGCCACCCTGACCCGCCCGGCCGCTGGCGGCTATGTCACCACCGGCAAAACAGGCGTGCATTCCGAGAACCTGGGTTTTGTCCTGGCCGAAATGCAAAGCCTGGCGCGCGCACACCCCGAAGCCGTCTGGTAGCCACCATGCACGCCAACGCCACCTCCTGCACGGTGCACGCGGAACAGCCTGCGACGTCGGCCTTGCCCGATGGACCGATTGCGCGCAAAGAACCCAATGAGGCGCACTACGCGACTTGGAGTGTGCTGGAGTCGGTGACCGACCCCGAGATTCCGGTGGTCAATTTGCGCGAAATGGGTATTCTGCGGGCCGTGCGCCAGACCGCCACCGGGCTGGAGGTGGTTATCACCCCCACTTACAGCGGCTGTCCGGCCATGAGCCAGATGGAAGATGATGTGGTGAATGCCTTGGCAACCGCCGGTGTGGCGGCCCGGGTGCTTACGCAAATTGCTCCGGCCTGGTCAACCGACTGGATGACCCCTGAAGCACGCGAAAAATTGCGTGCCTACGGCATTGCCCCACCGCACCCCAGCGGTTGTGGCACGGCAGGGGTCAACGTCATCCAGTTTGCTTCCAAAAAGACAGCGGCCAGTGCAGAGCTGACGGTGGCCTGCCCCCAATGTGGCTCACACAACACGACCGAGACCTCGCACTTTGGCTCCACCGCCTGCAAGGCGCTGTACCGCTGCCTGAACTGCCTGGAACCCTTTGATTACTTCAAACCTTATTAGGCCAACATGTCCACTTCCCCCCGTTTTCATGACCTGCGCGTCTCACGCGTCAGCCCCGAGGCTGCCGGTTCGGTGGCCGTTGCACTGAGCGTGCCAGATGCCTTGCTGGAGAGCTTTAACTTCCAGCCGGGTCAATACCTGACCTTGCGCAGCAAGATTGATGGTGCCGATGTGCGCCGCAGTTACTCTATCTGCTGCACCCACAGCCACCTGAAAAACCAACACGAATTGGTGGTCGGCATCCGCCCGATGGAGGGCGGCGTGTTCTCCAATTGGGCGGCCACCCAACTCAAGGCCGGTGACACCCTGGCGGTGATGCCGCCTGATGGACGCTTTGTCTCCAAACGCCCGCGTGCCCTGCACCGCGTTGGCTTTGCGGCAGGCTCCGGAATCACGCCGATTTTGTCCATCATGGCCAGCACACTGGAAGACCAGCCCGATTCCAAATTTACCCTGGTTTATGGCAACCGCAGCATGGGCAGTGTGATGTTCAACGAAGCCCTGCAAGACCTGAAAGACCGTTTTGCCGGTCGCCTGACCCTTATCCACATTCTGTCGCGC
>CAJAVE010000314.1 GCA_903945325.1 uncultured beta proteobacterium
CAGCCCGCTCCGTGACAGCTTGTGCACAACTTGCGCAGCAAGCGTTGTGCCAGCACCCCCAGCAGCGAGGAACTCAGCAGGAAGGGCTCAATTCCCATGTCGGTCAGGCGCGTCACGGCGCTGGCAGCATCATTGGTGTGCAGGGTGGCCAGCACCAGGTGGCCGGTCAGGGACGCCTGGATGGCGATCTGCGCGGTCTCGAAGTCGCGGATCTCGCCAATCATGATCACGTCCGGGTCCTGGCGCAGGATGGCACGCAGGGCCTTGGCGAAGTCCAGGTCGATCTTGGCGTTGACCTGGGTCTGGCCCACGCCGGCCAATTCGTACTCAATCGGGTCTTCCACCGTCATGATGTTTTGCCTGCGCGTGTCGAGCTTTTGCAACGCGGCGTACAGCGTGGTGGTCTTGCCAGAGCCGGTGGGGCCGGTGACCAGAATAATGCCGTGGGGCTGGGCCACCAGGTGCTCGAAGCGCTGCAGCACATCGCCCTGCATACCCACCGACTCCAGGCTCAGCTTGCCCCCGCTCTTGTCCAGCAGGCGCAACACAGCGCGTTCGCCGTGGGCACTGGGCAGGGTGCTGACGCGCACGTCCACTCCGCGCGTGCCGATGCGCAGCGAGATGCGGCCGTCCTGCGGCAGGCGCTTCTCGGCAATGTCCAGGTCGGCCATGATCTTCAGACGCGAGATCAGCGCCGCGTGCAATGCGCGGTTGGGCTGCACCACGTCGCGCAGCGAGCCGTCCACCCGGAAGCGCACGCTGGAGTGGCGTTCGTAGGGCTCGATGTGGATGTCGCTGGCACCGTCGCGTGCGGCCTGGGTCAGCAAGGCGTTGAGCATGCGGATGATGGGCGCGTCATCCGACGTTTCCAGCAAGTCCTCAATCGCGGGCAGGGCCTGCATCATGCGCGAGAGGTCGACGTCGGCCTCCACTTCACTGATGACGGTGGCGGCGCTGGACTCGCTTTGGGCGTAGGCGGCGCTGATGCGTTGGCGCAGCAGGTCGGCGGCTTCGGTTTGCACCTGCTGCACGCCGAACTTGCGCATGACCTCGCTGACTGCGCTACGGGTCTCTTCTGAGTCCAGCGTGTGCAGCCACAATGTCATTGCACCGTCCTGGTCCTCCAGCAACAGTTCGTGGCTGCGCGCAAATGCGTAGGGCAAGGGGTATTGCACAGCGCGGCCCATCTTTAGGGTTTGGATTTGGCCGATGCGGCCGCGGGCAATACCGGCGCTTCGTTAATGGGTACCAGCGAACTATTCTCCGGCTGCGCGCGCTGCTGGGTGGCGCGCATGAGTTCATAGCGGTCCAGAGACAAGGCATCTGACGCGGCTGCGTCGCGCACCACCACCGGTCGCAGAAACACCATCAGGTTGGTCTTCTTGCGGCTGCGGGTTTCGCCTTTGAACAGGTTGCCAAAGAGAGGGATATCGCCCAGGCCGGGCACCTTTTCCTGGTTGCCGGCATATTCGTCCTGCAGCAAACCACCCAGCACGACGATGGAGCCGTCGCCGACCAACACGTTGGACTCGATGGAACGCTTGTTGGTGATCAGGCCCGTGGTGGAGTTCACCGAAGACGCCTGCACGCTGGAGACTTCCTGGAAGATGGTGAGTTTGACGGTGCCGTTTTCGCTGATTTGCGGCTTGACCTTGAGGGTCAGGCCCACATCTTTGCGCTCAATGGTCTGAAACGGGTTGACGTTACCACCGGTTGCACCCGAGTTGGTGTACTGGCCGGTCACGAAGGGCACGTTTTGACCGATCACGATTTTGGCCTCTTCATTGTCCAGCGTCAGCAGGTTGGGCGTGGACAGGATGTTGCCGTCGCCATTGGCCTGCAGGTAGCGGGCCAAAAAGCCCAGCACATAAAAGCCATTGGTCTGGTGCGCCACCGCAAAGTTGCCCCCGGTCGCCAGCGTGGAGCTGCCCGTTGCCCCCTTGGTGGCCAGGTCGATGATATTGGTACCCCCGATTTTGAAATTGGTACCCAAAATGCCCACGTTGGAGTCGCCGTTTTGCCCCAGAACGCCTTGCCACTGAATACCAAACTCGGCCGCCTTGTCGGCGTTCACTTCGGCAATCAGGCTTTCCACGTACACCTGGGCACGCCGGGCGTCCAGCTTGTCAATGACGGCACGCAGCTGGCGGTACTGGGGCTCAGGTGCGGTAATGATGAGCGAATTGGTCGCGGCGTCGGCCTGGATTTGCCCACCCGTGGACGACTGGCTGGCGGCTGCGGCGGCACCCGCCGCTGTCCCACCCGTCGTGGTAGCGGCGCGAGTCTCCCCTGAAATGGCGGCACGCAGCGTGGCAGCCAGCTTGGTGGCCTCGGCATTCTTCAGGTAGACCACATAGATGTTGCCGGTCGCACTTTGGGTGCCGGGCTGGTCCAGCTTGTCAATCAGCGACTTGGCCAGCGCAAGGCGAGCCGGATTGGCGGCGCGCAGGATCAGGGTGTTGGAGCGGGGCTCGGCCACCAGCGTGGTCCTGAATGCACCATCCGGCTGGCCACCCGGCACAGCGGAGACGCCGCCGCCTGACTCGATCAGGCGCAGCACCAGGGGCGCCAGGTCGACGGCAATGGCGTGCTTGAGGGCAATGACCTCGACATCGGTGGCGTTGGAGACATCCATGGCCGCAATGATCTGCCCCAGACGGCGCAGGTTGTCGCCATAGTCGGTGATGACCAGCGAGTTGTTGCCCGCGTTGACGTTAATGGTGTTGTTGGGGCTGATCAGCGGGCGCAGGATGGGCAGCAGGTTGTTGGCATTCTCGAAGTTGAGCCTGAAGATTTGCGTGGCGATCTGGCTGCCGGTGATTTGCGGACCGTCAAATACCGCGCCACCCTGCAATTTCGCATCGGCCTCGGGCACGATCTTGTCCAGCCCGGCAGCGTCCACCACGGTAAAGCCCTGCAGGCGCAGCATGGCCAGGAACTGGCTGTAAGCCTGTGCCGGGCTGACCGGTTTGTCGGTGGTCAGCGTGATGCTGCCCTTGACCCGAGGGTCCACCACCACGTTGCGCCCGGTCAGCGTCGCCATGGTGCGGGCTACCGCATCAATCTCGGCGTTGGTGAAGTTCAGCGTGATGGGGTCACCGCGCTTGACGCCACCCGCTGGTGCTGCAGCAGACGGGGTTTGTGCCCAGGAATTTATGGAAAATAGACCTGTAGCCCCCGTCAGTATTGCGCAACCAGCTATCAATATAATAGCATTTCGCTGGCGGACAAAGGGTGGTATCTGCATAGTACGGTGCCTCACAATTAGCCCACAGTGATGATGGAGCGCGCGCCATCGCGTCGGCCCACAATATTCAGAAGATTCGACAATGCTTCAACGCGCTCAGGCTCGGCGCTGGCAATGCCGTTGAAGCGCAGGCGCTGCCCTATCCATTGCCCCTGGCCCGATAGCTGCAAGCTGCCCTCCAGTGTGGCGACTTGCAGGCTCGGTTCAGCCCCACCCTGCAGCGTGACGCGATAGCTCCCCATGGGTGAAAGGGTGGACAGGCGCGAGGAAACCTGTAGCGCATCCACCTGCACGCGCCCGGTCAGGTGGATGCGGCCCTGCGCCCACTCAACTGCCACGCTGTGGGTCGTCACCACCAACTGGCCCTGGGGCTGGACCGTATTCCAGGGCGTTCCCAACCCGGCCAGCAAGCCCGCAGGCCATCGGGACTGGCCATTGCCCAGCACCAGTCGCAGTGCGCGCAAGCCCGTCACTGCGACCTGAAGCTCCAAGGGCTGCTGGGTGCAGCAATCCGAGCTGACAAAAATACGCAGACCGTCCCAAGCAGGACGAACCTGCCAGTACAACTGGCCCGGCAGGGCAACCGCCTGGCCGCTACCCGCACCGCCTGACAACACCAGCTGGGACGAACCCCGCCAAATGCTGCCCTGTGCACCCGCCAGACCCACTTGATTGCCGCTGGCCGCACCAACCGCTGCTGCCAACCAGCTGGCAGGGGCGAACAAGACTGCGGCCATCACCAGACCCAGCAGCGCGCCCGCCATGGCCGTGCGCCACGGAGCCGAGCTTTGCGCCGCGCCAAATGGGGTACGTACCATGGCGATCACCGGGGGGGAAGGCCCATGACCAGCACGCCCGACCAGGTGACGCCAGTTGGAGTTGCCACGCGGGTCAACCGGGCTTCGACAGGCGTGGCGCGCGCATTGATGCGCGACTGGGCCAGCCACTGGGCCAGTGCGTCAGCACCCGACGCCTGCAGCGTGACTTGGGCCCGCTCGCCATTGACGCTGATTTGTGCAGTGGCCCCCAGAGTCTGTTTGGTCGCCAGGTTCAAGGCGCGCACCGCATCGTCGTAGCCCAGAGGGGCCTGCTGTTGCAGGGTCTTGGCCTGAGCCTGCAACGACTGCATTCGCTGCAGTTGTGTGTCCAGCGTCTGTGTCTGGGCTGGTGCTGTGCGCAAGACTTTCAGAGACGGTGCCAACAGCAGTTGCCACAGCAAAAAAGACAACACGACCGCAGCGGCAATCAGCAGCATGTATTTTTCTCGCGGTGCCAATTGCACCCAACGGTTTCGCAGGGGACTCAGGCGCGAAGCGACCGCATGAAAAGGCGCGCGCGTCATGGACGACGCTCCTGTTTGAGTACCAGGCTGTCGCCCTGCATGTGCACCAGGTAGCCATAGGGCTGCATACGCGCGCTAACGCCAGCAATGTCGATGCCGTCCGTGGCAGGTAACTTCAGTCGCAATTCACCTGCTATGAATTCAATAGCTGTTGGCGCAGTTATTTCGGGTGCTACAGCCTGAAACCGCCCCAACATCTCCTCCATGTCCACGCTGGACGTGGAACCGTTCTGGCGTTGCAGGGTCGCCAGCGAACGCTCCATTTGCAAGGGCGCATCCACCACCACCCGCACATCCGGGAAGGTGCTGATCAGTACGTCGCGGATGGCGTTGCGTTTTGCGCTGAGGGCGGATTGCTCTTTCCAAGCCCAGGCCTGCAGGCCCGCCAAATTGACCACCACCAGCGCTGCCGCCGCCCACCGCGCAGGCTTCCACTGGGGTGCTCTGAGCAGACTTGCGCCCCAGTTGGACAAGCGTTTTTGGGTACGTGCCCGGCGGCTGCGCAACAGCTCGAATTGCGCCAGGTCCCATGCTGACCCGGCAGACACCAGTGCGCGTTGTGGACCGGTTTGCAGGACCACACGGCCGGTGAAATACTGCTCGGCCAGTGCGGCTACGGCGGGCTCAGCCACCACGTCGGGTGGGGTGCTACTTTCAGTGCGGCCCGAAACCAGCGCAACCGACGTACCAGACAGCAGCAGGACATTGACACCGGCGGCCGTACTCCAGAGCAAGTGGGCGCTGTCAGGCGTGCCCGTGATGTGCAGCGTATTCGCCGCTTCGGCCCCTGTCGCGGCAGGTTCCACTTCCGGCACGATGCGAGCCACTGCTTTGCCCGCCTGATCCAGTGCCGACAGCCAGGCATTCAGCCAGGCGCGGTTACAGGCAGCCACCCAGGTGGGTGTCCCCGCTTGGGCGTTGGGCTGAATCGCAAAGTGCAGTTGCTCGGTGTCGTCCAGCAGGCGGTCTTCGATCAGCCCGTCGATCACCGAGCGCAAGCGTGACGGGCTGCCGTCCTGGAAGAAACCACGCTCCAGAGTACCTTTTGGTAAGTCCAGACGGTGCCACGACAGCAGAGTCGCGGGCACGATAGCCACAATTTCACCGTTTGTCAGGTCCGGCCAGAGCGATAGCGGTGCCTCGGTTTGCAGCATGACCGTCTGACCGTCCTGTGTCAGCACGGTGCTGCAAGGCGTCGTCGGCGTAGGCAGGCTGGCGGGAAGGGTGACGATCAGGGTGGGCATGCGGTTTTTTTGAGCAGTGTCATTGTAGGGTGGCGAGTTTCACTACCGCTGAGCGCCACGGTCGCGCCACAAGGTCTTGACATTGAGTCCATCACGCTGGACAACCGACCGCTCTTCCACCACAGTTTGGTCCAGCCGCAGGCGACCTTGCACTTCGAAAAAGCGCGAATTGACGCTGTGTTGCGCAGCAGCCAGATCCCCGGCTATTTCTGTCACAAGCTTGCTGATATCGTTCAACGTGCGAAAGTGCCCGGTCTGGCGGCTGCTGGCCAGGTGCTGGGCCTGCGCCAGGTCCAGCGTGGGAATGCAGGCATACAGCACAGTGACGCTGGCCGTATTGAGGTTGACGGGCGTGCGCATGGGCAATACCGTGATGTAAGGCCCCAGTTTGACCAGGCTGCTTTCAGACAAACCCAACCAGCGCAGTTGCCCCACGCGCTGGGGCACCAGTGGGGCCAATCGGGAGGAGCCGTTTTCAGCGGCCGTGTCCTGGGCAAAGCGCAGGTTTTCGGCAACGACTGCCAGCTCGGTCACGGGGAGCCCCAGTTGCTCAAACAACCGGGAAAATGCCAATAGCCAGGGGGCAGACAGCTTGCCGTCTTCCACCAGATTCAGCACGTTCATGCGCCCTTGCAGGTCGCTGATGCGGCCGGACAGGAATACCTGTGCAATCGGATCTGCGCTGTCGGCTGTGGTGTTTTTGTCGACTGCCAGAAACGTGGACAGCCGCGCCTCCTCCAGAGGTATAGCCCAGGGCTCACCCAAGTGGTCAGACCCGCCCGAACGGGCGTCTTCGCGCAGGATCAGGCGTGCCCAGTCCAGCGCGCCGGTCAGCACCCACAGTGCCTGTGCGCGGGTGCGCTCGGCTGTTTCCACTTCGACACCGCGCCATTGCTGCCACAGGGCCGCAGCGGCCATGCTGGCTACCAATGCCACCGTCAGCATGGCGGTGAGCAAGGCCGCGCCGTTAAGGCGTGCCCTCATGACTTGCCTCCACCCAATGAGATGCGCACCCAGTCACGGGTCAGGATGCCGCCAATCGCGTCGCTGGCCGGCAGTGTCAGCACCAATCGAATGCCATCGGGCAACTTGGGTTCAGGGCCGACTGGCTTGTCGCCAGACGGCGGCGGCGGTGCGCCATCGCTCGACAAGGGGTTGGTCCATGCGTCAGCACGGTAGTAAAACACCTTCCATTCGTCCAACGCAGCCACGGGTACTTCGCGTTGCCTTTCTGCTTCGCCCGGGTTTTGTGCCCATTGGGCCGCAGTGGCCCAGGCGGTTTGCAACGCGCCCCGGGTCGTAACCGGGGGCGATTGCCAACGCAACCACTGACCGGTGCCATTCACACTGCGGCGAGTCCAGGCAACCACGAGAAGCCCATCACCGCTGGCGACCGTGCTGCGCCGTGTGATGCGCAGGGCGCGGCCATCCCAGTCCAGCGCCTCGGTATTGGGCAGTTGAACCACCGCATCCAGATCCGCGGCCCATTGGGCCAGTCCGGCCTGCAAGGCCATGACCTGGTCGGCACGCTGGGTCAATTGCGTATGGGTGCGGGCCATGCCGTCGAGGCCGCGCCAGCTCAAGCCCGCCATCAGCGCCATGATGCCAACGGCCACCAGTAGCTCGATCAGCGTAAAGCCGCGCATTTTCATCTAATATCGACCCACAACGGTTGAGAGGGCCAGCAAGGGTATGTCGCGATTTGCGATTTGGGCTTCGACACGCAAGAAGTTGGGGTTGGGTGTGGCGCGTACCGACAGATTGACCGTCAGACTTCGACCGGCTTGCTCACACACTGTAGTGTTGTCGCCTACAGCGGGCATTTGCCGGGACAGGCGCACATTGACCAGCGCATTTTCGGCACACAACTGGGCCAGCAATACATCGGTTTGGCGCTCGGCATTGCGTGTCAAGGCTGCAGAAGTTCGCACGCCGGCGGCCAGTGCCACTGCCACGATACCCAGCGCGACCAGCACTTCCACCAGGGTAAATCCTTTTGCAGTGACGCGTCGGTTTGCACGCAACATCATGGCGCAGCGGGCACAGTGTCGGAATCCGGGAGCACAGCAAAGGGGCGCACACCGTCCGTGGCGATCAGCAGGCTGTCCCCGGGATGGGATACGCTTGCCAGACGAATGCGTTGCGGACCAATGATGGGCTCTGGCCCCAGCACGACAGCACCACTCGCTAGGGCACGCACATCCGGGCGCAACCAGGCCGATGGCAAGGATGCCTGCGTGGCACCCTCAAAAGAAAACCCGGTTTCTGTAGCGCGCCAGAGAATGGGGTTTGCTGTCATGCGCGATTGTGCGCGGGCTGATTCCAGCAGGGCTGCCAGTCGCTGCGCCTCGCGCTCCAGCAGGGCTTGGGAAGAATCACGCAGTGCCAGTCCTACGCCCGCAGTTGCAATGGCCATGATGGCAATCACAACCAGTAACTCCAGCAGGGTGAAGCCCCGTTGGGAATTACTCCCAGCTGCCGACGTCCGCATTTTTGCCCTCGCCACCCGGTTGGCCATCCGCGCCAAAGGAGAGCACGTCCACTTCGCCATGAACCCCTGGGTTGAGGTACTGGTAGGCGCGACCCCAGGGATCATTGGGCAACTTGTCCAGGTAGTGCTTCCAGTTGACGGGAACCGGGCCTTCGCCAGGTTTGGTCAGCAGGGCTTGCAGGCCTTGGGCTGACGTGGGGTAGCGCTGGTTGTCCAGCTTGTAGAGTTTGAGCGCCTGCATCAGGTTGTTGACGTCGGTTCGCGCCGCCGTGACGCGTGCATCGTCGGCCCGGTCTAGAACATTGGGCACGATCAACGCCGCCAGAACGCCGATGATGACCAGCACCACCATCAGTTCAATCAGGGTAAAACCGCTCGAGAGAAGGTAGCGCACGGAGCGCAGCCGAGCCAGGGGTTGAGAGGGTGTTAGGTTCATGGTCGAGTCAATCATAATCGCGCTATGCAAAAAAATGCTATCCATACCGGGAGCGTCAGGGCGGTCACTTTCGCAATGGCCGTGCTTGCTGCACTCAGTGCGACCTATTGGGTTCTGAAGAGCACGCAGGGCCACAGTGTATCGATTGCCACCCCGGTGGCATCCTCAGCTTTGGCTCCATTGGATCCGAAGGCCGTTGCCCGCGCATTGGGGGGTGGCAGCACCGCGGTGCCTTCTCCGGCCGCTGCAGGCCGTATTCCGCTTGTATTGCTCGGTGTGATCGCTGAGGGAAAGCGGGGTGGCGCTGCCCTGATATCGGTCGATGGCAAGCCGGCCAAACCGTATCTGGTGGGAGCGCAGGTGGATGGCCATCTGGTTTTGCAATCGGTCGCTGGACGGCGGGCAACACTGGCAACCGGTCTAGATGGGCCGGTGCAAATGACATTGGAACTGCCCCCGTTGAGCAAGTGATGGTGTGCGACAGGCAGCCGCTTCTGGACATCGCTCGCGGTGTTGCCGTTGTGTGGATGACCGCATTCCACTTTTCTTTTGACTTGAGCCACTACGGATTCACTCATCAGGACTTTTACCGCGATCCGTTCTGGACCATTCAGCGAACCTGCATCCTCAGCCTGTTTCTGTTTTGCGCCGGGTTTGGTCAGGCCATGGCGGTACAAGCGGGGCAATCCTGGGGTCGGTTCTGGCGCCGCTGGCTACAAATAGCCGCTTGTGCGCTGGCAGTCAGTGCAGGATCGGCGCTCATGTTCCCGAACAGCTGGATCTATTTCGGTGTACTGCACGGTATGGCGCTGATGTTGATTGTGTGCCGGGCAACGGCTTCATGGGGAAGGTGGCTCTGGCTGGCCGGTTTGTTCGCAGTGCTGTTGGCATGGTTTGCACCGCAGGTGCACGCTGCACTACCCTCAGTAGCCCCGCTGGACACCAGCGCACTGAACTGGATCGGACTGATCAGCCACAAGCCCATTACCGAAGATTACGTGCCCGTATTGCCCTGGATAGGCGTGATGTGGTGGGGCATGGCCGCGGGACAACTCGCCTTGTCCAAAGGCTGGATGCAGCGTTCGCCAATCCGTACTAACACAGTGCCGATTCCCCAGTTGGCATGGGTGGGACGCTGGAGCCTGAGCTGGTACATGCTGCACCAGCCTTTGCTGATCGGGCTACTGACGCTGGCCAGCAGCCTGCGCTAGCCAATATTCAGTAGGTCCGACCTTTGGTAACAGTTTCCTTGGTGATCTTCCACACGCCCTTGACTTTTTCAAGCGACAGGGTTTTTTCAACCTTGTCTTTGTAGTCGATTGAACCGTACTCCTGCGGGAACGATACTTCAGCCGTTTTGGCATCGCACTGAATAGGAACCACTTTACCCATCACAATCTGTAGGTCGCCCTGCTTGGTGATGCGCGCCTTTCGCATGGCTTCCCAAGGCTTGCGTTTCATTTTGTTGGCTGGCACGAAGCTGTCTGCATAGGTCGCGAGGTAGGCTGTCAGGTCTTTGCGGTTCCAGGCGGCAAGCCAATCTTCAACGACCTTCGGCAGTTCCATACAGACAGCATTCGGGCTAACTGGTACAACCGCTGCCACAGGCTTGACGGGCTCTTGTGGCGAATTGGCCGGGCGTGAATTGAAAGTCCTGTCCAAAGTAGGATTGGCGGCGACTTGTGTGCTGCACTGCATCAAGTCATCGTCTTCCTCGGTGTTACCCGAGGCGTCAGGCGTTTCATTCGCGAGGGCTTGCAACTTCAACGCACCCAGCAAGCCACCAGACACCGCCAGCATGCGGACGGATGACAATTGCAGGTCATATTCGGCATTGCTCAATGCGCGACGTGCCTGGTACAGCTCATTTTCCGTGTCCAGAAGGTCCAACAATGATCGTTGTCCGATGTCGAATTGCTGTTGGTAAGCTTGGCGAGCCTTGGAAGTGGAGAGCTCGTGCTGCGCCAGCAGTTTGATTTGAGCAGCCAGTTTTTGCGAATCATTGAGGGCAATTTGCCCGGTCTGCCAGATGTCGCGGCAGGCCTTGTCACGCAAATCGTAGGCACTGCCTAGCTTTGCGACATACTGGTTGACACGTGCCTTGTCTGCCCCACCGCGGTACAGGTTGTAGTTCAACACCAGTTCCAGAGCCGTGTCACGGTAATCACCATTTACACCGTTCTGGTTTGACTCATAACTTTGCCGCGCCCGGAACTCAACGGTGGGCATGTGTGCTGCGCCCCGCACTTTGCCGTCAGACCGGTAACCGCGAATTGTCGCCACAGACGACAAAAAGTCAGGGTTCTTGCGAATCGACGTGCTCAGAAAACCGGCATCAAATTTTTGTGCACCGCCCAGGGGCTCAACAGCGGCCAGCGACGGTGCCGGAACCACTCCAACGAGTCGCTGGTAGCGGGCCGACACATCGTGCAGGTTGCTCGCCTCAGTCAGCCAGTTGGACTCCGCCAAAGACATGCGACCCGCAGCCTGCTCAAGGTCAACCTTGCGACCCACGCCTGCGGTCACTTTCTGGCTCAAACGGTCATGCACCTCTTGATGGGTTGTGAAGTTGTCAGCGGCGAGTTGAACCAGTTCACGGAATCGCAGGACATCCATATAGGCGCGGACGACCTCAAGCGCAGCCTGGTTACTGGCTGAGAGCAGTTCGAAGTATGCGGCCTGCTGTGCATAGCTCAACCGGCGGGTTTCGTGTAGTGTGGCAAAACCATCAAACAGTGTCTGACGCAACTGCAACGATGCCCGACTGCCCGAATAATCCAGGGTGGAACTGAGTGCAGGTGTTTTGGTTTGATAGGAGCCGCCAGCCAGTTCCAGGTCAATCCGTGGCAACCAGCCGCCCTCCCCGACCTTGCGCTCCGACTTCGCTGCTTCCAGATTGTGAAAACGCAGCTTGACTTCAGGATTTTCCACAATGGCACGTTCAACCGCTTCCTTGACGGAGGCCGGTGATTGCTGCGCACTTGCGTTCAGGCTGAAACCACTGGTCGCAATAAGTATTGCGCAGCTGATGGCGGTCAAATTTGTCATACTATGCCAAGTCTTTCGGGGGAATTGCTTATCGTATCGGCTTGTGACTGATCGTATTGCCAGCGCGTTCGCTGATACAAGTGCTTACATTTTCGGTTAAAAAAGCGAACTGCTTGTCTGCAACAGCCGGGTTTTAAGACAAAAGGGAGGAGTTTTGTGGAAAATTACACGAGCAGTCTGACGAAGATCAGGGTTTACCATGGGTAAAGTTTGGCGATATTCGCAATTGCTCCGGATAGGGTCCGATTGCGTCCCTACCTGACTCGCACCGTTGGCTTGCCACTGCTCGCGGGCCTTGTTTGGCTGGGGCAGGCGGCGCATGGCGGTGCAGATTTCGAGCGCTTGCTGGCAACTTTTTCGCAGCGGTGGGGAACAAGCGTGACCGCACGATTCAATGGATGGCAAAGCATGTTGCAAACCGTGCGCAGCGGGTCGGATGCGGAGCGTCTCAAGCGAATCAATGATTTCTTTAACCGCCAGATCCGGTTTGGTGAAGACTCGGCTATTTGGAACCAGCCCGACTATTGGGCCACCCCGCTGGAAACCCTGGGACTTGGTTCGGGCGATTGTGAAGACTTCTCCATCGCCAAGTATTACTCGTTAAAGGAAGCCGGCGTGTCCCCGGAAAAGCTGCGGCTCATCTATGTGCGTGCCAAGATCGGCTCATCGGACGCCGTTGCTTCACAAGCCCATATGGTGCTGGCCTACTATGCCAAACCAGAGGCCGAGCCATTGGTCCTGGACAATATGGTGAGTGAAATTCGCCCCGCGTCACGCAGACCTGATTTGGTACCCGTGTTCAGCTTCAACAGCGCGGGCGTCTTTACCGGCGTCTCAGGCAACGAAGCGACACCCGCTGCCGGCACAGGACGGCTGTCGAGATGGGAAGACCTGCTAAAACGTGCCAAAGCAGAGGGCTTTGAGTGAACCAGCGGCCCATAAAAAAAGGAGACCAATTCAATGTCTATGTTTCGCCAATTGTGGCTCGCCATCATTGTCAGCACGCTCATGGCACTGGCCGGAAGTCTGCTGGTCTCCATGCTGAGTGCCCGGGCCTATCTGCAGTCACAACTCTCCATCAAGAATACCGACAACGCCACCGCGTTGGCACTGTCGCTGAGTCAAAGCAACCCCGATGAAGTGACAGTGGAACTCGTCGTGGCTTCATTGTTCGACGGCGGGCACTACGAATTGGTGCGGGTGACGAATCCTCAGGGAAAGGTCATTTCGGAGCGGGTGGGCACAGACGAGGATTTGGGTGCGCCCGCGTGGTTCTCCCAGTTGCTGCCTATTCATGCACAGGCCGGGCGCGCGCAAATATCGAGTGGATGGAAGCAGTTTGGGACGGTCACACTGGTGAGCCAGAGTCGGTTTGCCTACGTCGCATTGTGGCAAAGCGCGAAAGAGATGGTGCTGGCGTTGGCACTGGCAGGACTGGCAGGTGGCGTCATGAGCACCCTGGTCTTGCGCCGTTTGCGAAAGCCGCTGAATGCCGTGATCGACCAGGCGCAGGCCATCACCGAGCGGCGTTTTGTGACCATGGAAGAACCCGCAGTACCCGAGTTGAAAAAGCTGGCCCAGGCCATGAACATCACCGTGGCACGGCTCAAGGCCATGTTTGACGATGAGGCCAAGCGCCTTGACGGGGTGCGGCGCGAGGCCAATTGCGACGCTTTGACCGGTCTGGCCAATCGCAGCAATTTCATGGCGCGCCTGCGCGATACGGTGCAGGCGGAGCATTCTGCTGGTGGTGCCGTATTCATTGCTCGGGTAGCGAACCTGGCAACCGTCAATCAGGCATTGGGTCGCAAGGACACGGATGAACTGTTGCGTGCTTTTGGCAGCGGTCTCACAGCGGTTTCCCAGCAATACCCGGACGCACTGGCCGCGCGGTTGAATGGTGCCGACTTTGCCATGCTGGTGCCCGAATTGGCGTCAGTGCAGGATGTTGCCCAGCAGTTGTTTCAGTCGCTGACCAGCGAGGCGTCAGCTTACCTGCCGGGTCGTCCCAGCACGTGGCTGGGCTGCGGCCATTTCCCGCCAGGCGTCGAGGTGGAGACCATTCTGGCGCAGGTGGATATGGCGCTGGCCGCAGTTGAAGCCAATGGAGCCAGCGGTATGCAGGTGGTGAGCCTGCACGTGGCAGATGATGCACCCAAGAGCACCGAGGAGTGGTCCAAGTTGATTCACCGCGCCCTGGATCAGGGGTGGGTGCGCCTGGTATCGTTTCCGGTGATGTCGCTGGAGGGAACACTGGTGCACCGGGAGTGCCCCTTGCGTTTGATGTTTGACGAGCACGGCGAGTGGCAGCCCGCAGGCAAGTTTCTGCCCGTCGCCGAGCGGCTGAAACTGACTCCGCAGCTGGATTTGGCCGCCGTCGCTTTGGGGCTGGATGAGCTGGAAGCCAAGCCCCAACTGACTGGCCTGGCCATCAATTTGTCAGCGAGCTCGATCTATTTACCCGAATTCCGCGCCGACTTGCATACGCTGTTGAGCGACCGGCCCGGTACTCAGCGATTGTGGCTGGAAGTGGCAGAGTCGGGCGCACTGGCGCACTTTGATTCCTTCAAATCACTGTGCAACGAACTGCGCGGCGTGGGCTGCAAGCTGGGTCTGGAACACTTTGGCCGCCAGTTCAGCGAAATCGGCCGACTGCATGACCTGGGTCTGGACTACCTGAAGGTCGACGGTAGCTTTGTGCGTGGCCTGGACGGCAACGCGGGCAACCAGGCGTTCCTCAAAGGACTGTCCACCATTGCCCACAGCATTGGCCTGACGGTCATCGCTGAGGGTGTCACCAACGCAGATGATTTGAAAGCCCTGCGGTTGGTGGACTTTGATGGGGCAACGGGGCCTGCGGTCAGCGAGCCCAATTGACATAGACAAACATTACGAAGCTATACATTTGATAGCTGGTCGCGCATATCCCGTATGGCCAAGAGCACGTTTTCACTAAAATTTCAACCCGCAAATTCCAGTTGCCACCCGCACTGAAGCGGGCGCCAACTGGAATCGGGTGTAGCGAGCGGTATCAGTCGACGATCAGTTTGCCATTGGTGAGCAGGCTTTGGATGATGGCATTGTCGGTGGTCAGCGTACCACCCTGCGTAAGGTCCGTCCCCTGCAAAATGATGGTTTGCTCGACTCCGCCAGACGCGTTGGCATTGACGCTCAGGGTCGTGGTGCCCGCCACTGTCGTGAAATGCAGGTAATTGGCAAGGGTTCCAGGATCGTTGCCAACATGCGCCTCCCCTACGAGCAAATCCTTCAGATGGAGCACGTCCGTCCCCGCACCGGTACCAAAACCAACAACGGTGTCGGTGCCGGTTTCGTTGAGGCTCCAGCGCAATACGTCAGAACCAGTCCCACCGGTGAGATTGTCGTTGCCGGCACCACCTTGCAAGATATCGTTACCAGCAAGACCGTGTATTTCGTCTGCACCACCACCGCCAATGATGTTGTCATTGACGCCGGAACCAACGAGCAAGTCAGCTGAGCCGGTGCCGGTTTGCTGCGCCATGACGATGACGCTCAAGGTATTGGATGCGGTGGCTGTGGCTCCGGTGGTAACTTCTGTTGATGTAGCGTTGACGCTTAGCGTGTCAGTGCCTGCTGTTGCCGAGGTATAGGTCAGGTTGGTCAAGTTCCATCCAAAGACGTTTGCAACCGTTGATCCGGATGCAGACGTAAATGAGTTGACGCCATCAGTGATGGTGGCGCCAACATTGATGCCGCTGATGGTGAGTGCCGTAATGCTTTCTGATCCATCCGTGTCCACCAATGCAGGAGTTATAGAACTCAAGGCAATTGCGGTATTTACCGCGCCCGCATTTTGCGCACTGACCAAGTTAATGTTATCCAGCAAACCGCCAAAAGATGTGGTCGAATTGGCGTCCACAGCGTCCAACTCAAGTCGCATAAGCCCACCCGTGCCAACAACATTGACGGTAATTCTGGTCCAGCCCACCGTGTTGTAAGCCGTTGCGTCCGTGGTGTAAACAATTGTTCCAGTCTGTGTCGCCATCGATGCGCTGCCCCAACGCACATTGATCGATGAAGTCGCGCCGGTGTATCCAGAACGTGCCGAGTAGTCAAAAGTCAGTGTGTAAACCTGGCCCGCAACCGTATTGATGTCTGTGTAGAAATTAGAGGCATCGCCAGCGTTGCGCTCCAGTTCCATGACGTCGCTAACCAGCCCAGGGATACCATAGGTGCTAGAGGGGTTGGTTTCAATGAACTGTCCTCCCGTATTGCTTGTGACCCAGCCAGCCGGGATGGGACTGTTTTGGCTGCTGCCCAAGCCATTAAAGTTCACTCCTAATGCGAGCCCGGCATTGGCATTGACAGTCGGCGCATCGGCTACTGGCGTCATATCAATGCGCATCGTCGCCGTTCCGCTGTTTAAATTGCCGTCGAACACTTGGTAATCAAAGTTGGCATAGTCTTTAAGCAAATTTCCAACTCCAGCGGTTGCATAGGCATCGACACCCGATTCATTGGCATCAGGCGTAAAGACTAACTGGTTGGCGTCAATGGCTGCTTTGGAAATCAGCGCACCAGAGACAACCGGAACACCATTCAGCCGTAATACGCCATCTGCAGGCAGGCTTGTGACTCGAATGCTCAAGCCGGATTGGGCAGTGTCCACATCAGCGGCACCAAAAGCAGTCCAGATCAACGTACGCGCCGTATCCTCGGTGCCCACCTGCAATACAGGCGCCGCTGTCGGCGGGCTGTCGTTATCCAGGATAGTGCCGACGGCAGAGCCGTTTGTGGCGCTGACGATTGCACCGCCTGTGGGCGCGCTGAGAGCGACGGTGAATGTTTCATTGACTTCCAGGGCCGTATCTTGCGTGGTCTGCACGGTAAACGTCTTGACGGTCTCGCCTTGCGCAAAGCTAACGCTGCCCGAGGTGGTGGTGAAGTCGGTTGCGGATGCAGTATCACCTCCTGCGATGGAAGTCGCAAAGCTCACCGTCTGGGCAGACTGTGCGTCGCCAGTGCGGGTGACGGTGAAACTCATCAAGCCACCTTCTGTAATGCTGGCATTGGCAATACTAAACACAGGTGCCGTGTCGTTGTCGGTGATGGTACCCAGGCCGACCAGGGTGTTGCCCGTCGTTGCCACGTTGCTCGACAAACTCGAGAGGGTCACATTCAGAGTTTCACTGGCTTCAACGAAAGCGTCATTGTTGATAGGCACGGTGATCGTTGTCGTCATGGTTCCGGCTGCGATCGTTCCAGTCGCACCAGTTGCCGCTGTGTAATCGGAACCCGCAGTTGCAGGAGAAAGCGCCCCGTTACTGGTTGAATAATTGAACGTCACTGGCGTCGTCGCCAGTTGATTCAAGCTCACCGTAAAGGTCATGTTTCCTGCGGACTCATCCACGGTCACGCTGTCAATCGCAATGTTTGGCAACGGCGCTGGCCCTTCAACGAGGTCATTGCGAAGCACTGCACTTGGCAGCACCTCCAGATTGAGCGTGGCGGCCGTGTTGGCGGTGCTTCCATTGGGCTCAGTGGTGATAGCCACTACACCCAGCGAGAAAGTTCCAGTAAAGGTGGACGGCAGCAGAATACTGGCACCCGCCAAGGCAGACGCGGCGATGGTGATGCTATTGCCTGGAGATGGGGAAATACCATTGATCGTGGCGCCAGCTGGAATATTGTCAAACCGAATGGTCAACGCTTCAGAGGTATCGATGTCAACCAAGGCCGCAGTGATGTATTGACCCAAACCAATGGACGTGTTGCCCCCACTGGCGTTACCTTGGATCGCACCTTGCGTTCCACGCAATGTGATGTCATCAATCATGGCACCACGACCACCGCTCGCCGTGAGGTCAGCGTCGGTAATGATGCGAATGGTTTGAGCTGAGCCAGTGCCCACGAAGCTGAAGCCCAGATTTTTCCAATCCAATACGGTTTGTGTGCTGGTGCTGGCGAAGGAATTCACCACCACACCATCCACCAACACCGTAATCTTGGTAAAGCCAGCTGCATAGCCGTTACGCCCGGCGTAATCCAGGGCCAAGTCATAAACCTGACCAACTTGAGTTGACACAGTCCGCTCAATACCGATAGTTTGAATACCGCCGGTCGAGTCGTTCAACTCAAGCCACCAGTTTCCATCGAGTGGCGCCGCGACTGCCGCAGCCGTGCTTCCATCTTGCGAAGTTGGTGTGTCTCCAGTTTGCCAGAACTCAAAAGCATTGGTTCCGCCGGCTGTTGGTGTGTAGACGGTGCCGGTAGCACCATCGACCCGGGTCCAAGTGCCGGTACCCACCACATCCCCGGCGAACGCTGTGGTACTGTATCCGGCAGACTGGTTGTTCAACAACTTATCGCCAATGTCAGGTGTTCCGGTTCCAGCCTGCTCCCAGCTTGTGACAAAGAGAGTACCACCGTTGTTTGTGACCGACAAAGTCGGCGCGTCTGCTACGGGCGCAATGTCAATTCTCGCGGTGGCATCAGCGTTGCTGGTGTTCGTGCCGTCGGTCACTCGATAAGTAAAGGTTGCGTAGTCTTTCTTCAGATTACCAGTGCCCGCACCGGCAAATGCATCTGCACCCGACTCATGCAGATCAGGAACAAAGCGTAAAGTGCCACTGTCGATTGCGGCCTTACCAATTTCTTGGTTGGCTGTCACAGGCACCCAGGCCGTACCGTTGTTCCACTGCAGCACTCCTTCGGCGGTAGTCGGATTGATGACTTTGATTGAAAGACCAGAAGCTGCAGTGTCGACATCGGCAACATTGAAGTTGCTCCAAGTGAAGATGTAGGGCAAGTCCTCGGTACCTGTGACGATCGCTCCGGTGGTGGTGGGCGCGTCGTTAACAGCCGTGATGGTCACATTGACGTTGGCCGTCTCGGTCACTCCGGCTGGGCTCGTCACCGTGTAGGTGAAGGTGTCTGTGCCGCTGAAGTTGAGGTTGGGCGTGTAGGTCAGACTGCCATTGGCCAGGAAGC
>CAJAVE010000315.1 GCA_903945325.1 uncultured beta proteobacterium
ATGCCCGGTATGGACGGTTTCAAATTCATGGAGTCGCTGGCCAAGGTGGGATTCAGCGGGGCGCTGATTATCGTGTCGGGCCAAAGTGACGACGTGATGCATGCCGCCTCCATGGTGGCCAAGTTGCGCCGTTTCACCCTGCTGGGTACGGTGCCCAAGCCAGTGGGTCGAGCCGCCTTGTCGGCGCTGATTTCCAAGCTGGCCTGAAGAATCCGGATTCCTGCCTGCCCAGCGCCTAGACTGTGCCACTGTTGTCGAACGCCTATCCCGGCTTTGGAGAGGTATGCAATCCACCGACATTCTCATCATTGGCGCGGGCATGGCTGGCGCCTCGGCTGCGTACTTCCTGGCACCGCACGGACGCGTGACGCTGCTGGAGCGTGAAGCGCAGCCGGGCTACCACGCCACGGGCCGCTCGGCGGCCATGTACTCCGAGACCTATGGCAATGCCACCGTGCGCGCCATCACCACCGCGTCCAAGCCGTTTTATTTTGACCCGCCCCAAGGCTTTTCGGACTACCCCCTGATCACGCCGCGCGGCTCACTCATCGTGGGGACAGCCGCCGATGAAGACACCCTGCGCGCGGTCTGGCGGGAGATGCGCGCGCTGGTGCCCAATGTGCAGTGGTGGACGCAGGACCAGATCCTGCAACGCGTGCCCGTGCTGCGGCCCGATATGGCGCACTGCGGCGTCTTTGAGCCGGATGCCATGGACCTGGACGTGCACGCCATTCACCAGGGTTTTCTGCGCGGTGCCAAAGTGGCGGGTGCACAACTGGTGTGTGGGGCTGGCGTGCAGCACCTCCGGCGCGAGCCAGGTGGTTGGCGTGTGGACACGGCAGCGGGCAGATTCCTGGCTCCGGTCCTGATCAATGCCGCAGGCGCCTGGTGCGATGAAGTGGCGCAACTCGCTGGCGTTACTCCGGTCGGTTTGGTGCCCAGGCGCCGCACCGCCTTCACCACGGACGCACCGCACGGCTGTGCCATCACCAACTGGCCGCTGGTGATTGATGCGCAGGAGAGCTTCTACTTCAAACCCGATGCCGGCGTGCTGCTGGTATCCCCCGCCAACGAAGACGCGGTAAGCCCACAGGATGTGCAGCCCGAAGAACTGGATGTCGCCATTGCTGTGGACCGGGTTGAGACCGCCACGACGCTGCAGATCCGACAGGTGCGGCGCAAGTGGGCGGGTCTGCGCTCGTTTGTGGCGGACAAGTCACCGGTCGTGGGCTTTGCGCCCGATGCACCAGGCTTCTTCTGGCTGGCCGGGCAGGGTGGCTACGGGATTCAGACCGCACCGGCCATGGGGCATCTTGCGGCTGCGCTGGTGCGGGGGTTGCCGGTGCCAGCAGACCTGGCTGCACTGGGTGTGCGTGCGCAAGACTTGGCGGTCGGGCGACTTCAGGTCACTGCGTAGGGTTCCTGTGGTCCAGGGTGATGAGACCCAATCTTTGGTATTCAGCAGAAACCGGGTCGTTCCATACACTGGAGGCAGACCGGATATCGAGGTAATCCAGCACGTGGCGGGTGTGGTGCCTGGTCTCAATTTCGCA
>CAJAVE010000316.1 GCA_903945325.1 uncultured beta proteobacterium
GACAGGCAGCCAATGTCACCCCCCGGAAAGAACAGCGGCGAAATCACATGTCCATCGGTCGCCATCACCAGCCGACCGCCGACAGGGAAGGGCAACAGAGCTCCATCGTGACCCTGGCGCAAATATTCGTTATCAAAAGCGCGCGCAAACAACTCATCCACCAGTTGCGCCGCAGCCCGCCCGCCCGCGCCGTGCGTCATGTCTATGTGCCCGTGTTTGAAGTCGATGGGGCGCAGGTAGTTTTTCTTGGCTGTCGTCATGGTCATGCTGCCACCACCGCGATGTCGCGGAAGCGGCCATAGGAATAGTGGGCGGCGCAGGCGCCTTCGTTGGACACCATGCAAGACCCCATCGGACTTTCTGGCGTGCACACCGTGCCAAACAGCTTGCAGTCTTGCGGGCGTTTGACCCCGCGCAAAATGGCGCCGCATTCGCACTGCTTGTGGTCGGGCACGCTGGCGTAGTGCAGGTCAAACTTGCGCTCAGCGTCCCATGCGGCAAACGCCGGGCGAATCTTCAGCGCGCTGTAGGGCACCTCGCCCAGGCCGCGCCACTCAAAGCTCTCGCGCAACTCGAACACCTGCGACACCAGGTTTTGCGCCGCCAGATTGCCGTCGCGAGTGACCACACGCGAGAATTCGTTTTCGACCACCGCCTGCCCCGCATTGACCTGGCGCACCAGCATCAAAATGCCCTGCATCACATCCAGCGGCTCAAACCCGGTGATCACCACCGGCTTGCGGTACTCCTCGGCAAAGTGCTCGTAGGGCTGCGAGCCAATGATGATGCTCACATGCGCCGGCCCGATGAACCCGTCTATGGGCACGGTGCCTAACTGGCGCACTTCGGCCGACTCCAGGATGTGCGTGATGGCGGACGGGGTCAGCACATGGCAGCACAGCACACTGAAGTTCTTGACAGCGCGCGCTGCCGCATCGCGAATGACCAGAGCGGTTGGTGGCGTGGTGGTCTCAAAGCCGATGGCAAAGAACACCACCTCGCGATCGGGGTTTTGCTCGGCCAGCTTGAGTGCATCGGCGGCCGAATACACCATGCGGATGTCGGCACCGCGCGCCTTGGCCTTGATCAGCGACAGGCCATCCGAGGCGGGCACGCGCATGGTGTCGCCATAGGTGCACAGCATCACGCCCCGCTGCAGCGCGAGGCGGATCGCCAGATCGACGCGGCCAATCGGCAGCACGCACACCGGGCAGCCCGGCCCGTGGATCATGCGCACGTTGGCGGGCAGCATGTCGGCAATGCCGTAGCGCGAAATGGCATGCGTGTGGCCACCGCAAAATTCCATGAAGTTGTAGGCCACGTTGGGGCGGACTTCGGCGGCAATCTTGGAGGCGATGTGGCGCGCGCCGTCCCCATCGCGGAACTCGTCGATGTATTTCATGGCTGTGCTTCCGACTGCGCCAGTTCGGCAAACAGCGCCAGCGTGCGCTCTGCCTCCTCGGGGTCGATCTTGCCGATGGCATAGCCCACGTGGATGATCACGTAGTCGCCCACCTGAGCGTCGTCCACCAGATCAATGGACACCTCCTTGCGCACACCAGACAAATCAACCATGGCGCGCATGCCTGGCAAGAGCTCCACTACGCGGGCGGGGATGGCTAGACACATGATGGGTTCCTTGGTTTGCTATTGAAATAGTAGCTGCTTGCGCCTATTCTACGGGGGCTAGCGGCTTATTTTGTGGCGGATTCAAGTACAAAGTGCAACGGAATGCAGTGTAAGTGGTCTCACAGGTAGGTTGTAGAACACCTCATGCGGTGTGCGATAACCCAGGCACTTTCGAGGCCGGTGATTGAGCAGGTACACCGCTTCATCGACCTGA
>CAJAVE010000317.1 GCA_903945325.1 uncultured beta proteobacterium
GGTGGGCTGGTCCGGTAACTCGTTTGGACGAACGGCTCCCGTTTCCAAATGAAAGTGCTGAACCATCACTGCGTTCACCGCATCGATCGCCTGATTCAGGCCATCCTCCAGCCGGTTATCCCGCAGGACTTCACAAAGGTTTTGCACCATGCATTGCCAATCTGCGTGGCTGACAGAGGAGTTGAGGCCCCGATCAGCGGCTATCTCAATCGTGCGCTCAGCCAGAAGCAGGTAAGTCAAGACGGCGTTGTTGTGCTCTGCGTCCCAAACACGCAGCTTGCCAAACTGTGCAAGTGCAAGCTGGCGGGTGATGACCCGCACACTCCCCGCGCGCAGCAGGTAACTGTTGGGCAGGGTTGACTCAATGCAGATGCGGATCGCGCCAGTGAGACTGGACTCACTGAGCGAAACACGTTGCTTAAGCCGCTGAAGCATAGCTTGCCCCACCGTTTGGCGAGGTTCATCCGTCCATCCGGTTTTATTTACCCTCCAACTGAATCCGCAGATCACTGAACCCCTTATTGGCTTTGAGGTCCGGATAGCGCTCGCTGACCACCATCAGACGGCTCAACGCGCCACTCAACTCGCTTTGCGCGGCCTGCAGTTTCATGAACGCATCCGGGTTGCTCAGGGTTTCAGGTGTCGCCTGAATGGACGTGCCATTTGGCACGTGCCTCAACCGCCTTCGCCAAGGTGTCCTGCTCAAAGCTAGCAAGCGCCATGGCCGACAGCAATTCCAAAATCCAAGTCTTCACTGCAATCTCCATCTAGTTGCAGAACCCGAACTTAAACGGGGCGCACGGATCGAAAATCAAACCTATCGGCGTTGGCCCATAAACCCGGCAGAATGGCAGTTCTGCTCACCCCACACCACCCATGACCAAATCACGCCAGCAAGCCAACAACCTCAGTGGCACACCGGACGAGGTTGAAGCGGCGTTTTACGAAGCGCTCCAGTCAGCTGATATTGAAAAGCTCATAGCGTGTTGGGCAGATGATGACGATATCCTTTGCATCCACCCCGGCGGTCCCCGCGTGGTGGGCATAGGCGCCATTCGGGCGGCGTTCGATGCCATTTTTGGCCACGAAGGATCAATCCAGGTTCATCCCGAATCCATTCGCCGCGTGGACACATTGACGGCTGCGGTGCACAGCGTGCTGGAACGCATCGAGGTAATGACAAGCGAAGGGCCGGCCAAGGCCTATGTACTGGCAACCAACGTATTCCACAAAACACCGCAGGGCTGGCGTCTGGTGGCGCACCATGCCAGCCCGGGGTCGCAAGACGAGGTGCAGGAGATCAACCAATTTGCACAGGTTTGGCATTGAGAAAATGGCTTCCGGACCATGAATACGCTAGATGTGTGGCGATGAATTACACAGCGCCGAAATGGTTGCCCGGCGGTAACATTCAAACAATCTGGCCGGCCCTCTGCGCACGCAAAACGCTGGGACCACTGCCTACTTACCGACGTGAACGTTGGACAGCGCCTGACTCAGACTTTATCGATGTGGATTGGCTGGTTGATCCTGCCCCCACGCTTGTCACTGCGTGTACTACGCTGCCCCCCGAGAGGGCTGGCCTTGCTTGGGGCGGCCCAGTGCGGCGGTCGGACGTGCAACCCTCTCCATTGAACGACCCACGCGTTTTGCTCGTCCTGTTTCACGGCCTGGAGGGCTCATCTGGTAGTCACTATTCGCTGGCCTTTGCGGACTTCGCACAGGAGCACGGGCTCGCCTATGCGGTGCCGCATTTCCGGGGCTGTGGCGGTGAACTCAATGTGGGTCCACGTGCCTACCACTCGGGTGACTTTGAGGAAATTGCCTGGGTCTTGCAGCGCTTTCGCCGGGTTCATCGAGGTCCTCTGGTGGTGGTGGGAATTTCGCTGGGCGGCAATGCGCTTTTGCGTTGGGCTCAGGAAATGGGAGCGGTGGCCGGGCAGACTGCTTCAGCCATTGCGGCCGTAAGCTCTCCTATCGACCTGGCAGCGGGCGGGCGTGCGATTGGCCAGGGTTTCAATCGCATGGTTTACACCCGCATGTTTCTCAAAACCATGAAGCCGAAAGCACTGCGTAAACTCGACCAGCACCCGGGCCTCTTTGACCGCAGTGCGCTGATGCGTGCCAGGGACCTGTATGAATTTGACAACGTATTCACGGCGCCATTGCACGGTTTTAAAAACACGGAGGACTACTGGAGTCGGGCCTCGGCAAAGCCGCATCTGCGGCAGATTCAAATCCCTGCGCTAGTGGTCAACGCCCGCAATGATCCGTTTGTCCCAACCTGGTGCCTGCCCGAGAAGTCGGAGGTCGGCGTGCATGTAACCCTCTGGCAGCCCACTCACGGAGGCCACGTCGGGTTTACGCAGGGGCGTCTGCCGGGCCACGTGCGCTCCATGCCCGACGCTGTGGGGCGCTGGCTCCTTCAGCACGTCGAATGCGCGCAGAATATCCAACATGGATGACATCGTTAAACAGGCCATGGCAAAGTGGCCCAACGTCCCCGATTGTTTTGGTTGGCTGGGTCTGGATGCCCGCGGCAACTGGTACATGCGTGATGACCGGGCGCAGTCGCTTGGTTCTTTTGCCAGTGGGGTGCCCGGAGCCAAGGGTTCCAGGCTGCAACATGAAAAACTGATTGCGTTCATCGAGCGAAACTATGGAGCTGACGACCAAGGGCTATGGTTCTTCCAAAACGGGCCACAGCGGGTATTTGTCGAGCTGGAGGTCGCACCCTGGGTGTGGCGCGTGCAGTCAGACTTTAGCGTGCAAGCCCATACAGGTCTGGAGACAGAATACCTGGGCTGTCTAATGGACGAGCACGGCTGGCTTTTTCTGGAGACGCCGCTGGGCTTAGGGCTGGTTCACACTTTAGACGTTGAAGTAGCCGCACTTGCGCTGGAAACTGGCGCCTGGGAAATACACCCGGTTCAGCGCAACATGTTGGAAGCGCAATATGGTTACACGTTAAGCCCGGCACAAGCCCAGAATGCTATAAATTTGATAGCTGGTAGCGCAGCATAGGCGTATCCTCTGGCTCTATTTTTTGGCGGATTCAAGTACAAAGTGCAACGGAATGCAGTGTAAGTGGTCTCACAGGTAGGTTGTAGAACACCTCATGCGGTGTGCGATAACCCAGGCACTTTCGAGGCCGGTGATTGAGCAGGTACACCGCTTCATCGACCTGA
>CAJAVE010000318.1 GCA_903945325.1 uncultured beta proteobacterium
CGTGGCCCACGCCGTGATGACCGTGGCGGTGCCCGCCCTGGTTCTGACCGTCCTGCACCCCGTGGCGCCCGTCGTCCCGAAGGCAGCAATGCGGCACCCGCCGATGGCAGCGACAAGCCCGTAGGGGCTTCCGGTGTCGACGCCGATAAACCCACCGTTAAGCGCGTTCGCAAAGTCGCCGCGCCAGCTGCAGCAGCTGACGGTAAAGGAGAATAATTATGTTGCAACCCGCTCGCCGGAAATACCGCAAAGAGCAAAAGGGCCGTAACACTGGTGTTGCGACCCGAGGCAGCTCGGTCGCATTCGGTGACTTCGGTCTCAAATGTACTGATCGCGGCCGTCTGACGGCTCGCCAGATTGAAGCGGCACGTCGTGCCATCTCCCGTCACGTGAAGCGTGGTGGTCGTATCTGGATTCGTGTGTTCCCTGACAAGCCAATTTCCCAAAAGCCTGCTGAAGTGCGTATGGGTAACGGTAAAGGTAACCCTGAGTACTACGTGGCTGAAATTCAGCCCGGTAAGATCGTGTTTGAAATCGTCGGTGTGCCTGAAGAGTTGGCCCGTGAAGCGTTCCGTTTGGCAGCTGCCAAACTGCCTTTGCGTACCACGTTCGTGGCCCGCATGATCGGCCAGTAATCAGGAGCAAATGATATGAAAACTACTGAACTGCGCAAAAAAGACGTTGATGGTTTGAAGACGGAAGTCAAAGCGCTGCAAAAAGCCCACTTTGGCCTGCGCATGCAAAAAGCCACACAACAACTCTCCAACACAGCCACGATCCGCACTGCGCGTCGTGATATTGCCCGCGCCAAGACCATTCTTGTCGAGAAGCAAAGTGCTGACAAGTCCGCCAAATAAGGAGCGATAAATGACGGAAGCTAAAAAATCCCTCAAGCGCACCTTGGTTGGCAAGGTGGTCAGCGACAAGCGTGCCAAGACAGTGACCGTGCTGATTGAGCGCCGTGTAAAACACGAGCTCTACGGCAAGATCGTCGGCAAGTCCAGCAAGTACCACGCCCATGACGAAAAGGGCGAGTACAAAATGGGCGACATGATCGAAATCACGGAAAGCCGTCCGATTTCCAAGACCAAAAATTGGGTTGCGACCCGTTTGGTTCAAAAGGCCATTGAAGTCTAAAGGGCTTGCCCTCTAGGCCGACAGGCTTACCCATAACGGCCCACAATCGTGGGCCGTGTTCATTTGTACAGAGCAAATTCAGGAGTAAACATGATTCAAGTTGGTGACACACTTCCCGCAACCGTTTTGATGGAATTTTCCGAAGTTGAAGGCAATGGATGCAGCTTAGGCCCCAACCCGGTAGATGTTGCCAAGGCTACCGCCGGCAAAACCATTGCATTGTTTGCGCTGCCTGGTGCCTTTACACCAACCTGCTCTGCCAAGCACGTGCCTGGCTATGTTGAAAATGCTGCTGCTTTCACCGCAGCCGGTGTCGACGAAATCTGGTGCCTCAGCGTGAACGACGCATTTGTCATGGGTGCGTGGGCCCGTGACCAGAAAACCAACGGAAAGGTGCGTATGCTGGCAGATGGAAGCGCTGCTTTTGCGCAAGCGACTGGTCTTACGTTGGATTTGACATCAAAGGGGATGGGTCTGCGCAGCAATCGCTATTCCATGTTGGTGAAAGACGGAAAAGTAGCTTCCTTGAACATTGAAGGTCCTGGCAAGTTTGAGGTGAGCGATGCCGCCACCTTGCTGGCGCAGGCCAAGGCATAAACGGCCGCGCTTTGCTATACCATCCCCGGGGCGAATGGTCCCTCGGGTTTGGCCCCTAAAGTTTCGCTCTGAGATAGTGGGCCCCGGCGATAGGGTTGAAGTAGTAAGGCGGAATTTCTTCAAAGCCCAATTCCTGGTACAGCGCGCGAGCAGACTCCATGTCGTCCAGTGTGTCGAGCAAGATACAGTCATACCCGGCCTGACGCGATAAATCCAGAATGCTCTCCGCCAGCAGGCGACCCAATCGCAGGCCACGGTAGTTGGGCCGTACAAACAGTCGTTTCATCTCACAGGCATTCGGGTAGTCAACAGCGTCAAGTGGTCGCATCGCGCAGCAACCCGCAAGTTCTCCATTGACCGAGGCAAATACCAAGGCTCCGCGCGGAGTAGCGTATTCGCCAGGTAATGCGTCCAGTTCCTCGCTGAAATTCTGAAAACACAAATCAATGTTGAGCGTCCCGGCATACTCCATAAACAGCATGCGTACGCCATCGAGTTCGGCGGCCGTTACTGCCGGAAGCAGCACGACATCGGATGAAACAACGCGCTGCATCATGCCACCCACTGAACCAGAGCCGCCACACAGCCAGCACAGATGCCGAATATCAACAAGGTCTTGGCGCGCGAACCCGCATCGTCGCGCGAACTCGCGAAGGGTTCAGCCAAATCCTTGTCGCCACTCAACATCGGACGAACCAGGTTTTCCTCACGTTTGACGTGGTAAAAGACGATTGCGGCAACATGCAAAACGACCAATAGGATGAGGATGATTTTTCCGACCTTGGTGTGATAAAAAGTCGCAAAGCTAACCAGGGATCCTGACACCATTTTTGCCAGCGGCCCGGCAGTCGCAATCTCATCGTCTCTAAACAGCCCTGCTGCTACTTGCAACAATGCAAACGCCAGCAGTGCCAATACCGACAGCGCACCCAATGGGTTATGACCCACTGAGTCTCTGGCGCCACCCTCTCCGCGCAGATAGCGAAGGATATGGGACGGCCCCGTAACAAAAGTGCTGAAACGCGACCAGACACCGCCGGAAACCCCCCAAACCAGTCGGAACAGCAACAAGGTCAATGCGGTGTATCCAAACCGAAAAAGCCAGACCATCGCTTCACCGCCCAATTGACCGGTAGCCACCAGTCCAGCGAAGCACAACACCGGCCCCCAGTGAAAAACCCGCGTAGGAAGATCCCAAACTCTGACCTTGTTCAATACACTCTCCTGCTGCTATCAGGCTTGCAATTTAGCACCATGTATCCCTGCGCGTTTGACGGGTGGCGTAAGTACTTACCCTGAGCGCGTCAAGAACGAGCAAACTTTGTCATTGGCGAATAGACTCTACTCTGCGTTTCGTATTTCCATTTGCTCACCAAAAGGTTCCACCTTGAAGAAAATCGCCTCGATAGCCCTTGCAATTGCAGCCGTCAGTCTTTCGGCTCCCGCTTCGGCGCAGTTCGCCAAGGCCGAAGATGCAATCAAGTACAGCAAAGTGCATTTTTCGTGATGCAGCAAAACTTTAGCCGTGTGGCCGCCATGGCTGCGGGCAAGGCTCCATTTGACGCCAAATTTGCCGCCGACAGTGCAGCGGTTGCAGAGTTCACGGTCCAACTGCCCTGGGCCGGTTTTGGCGAAGGGACGGACAAGGGCCGTGATAATCGGGTCAAGGCAGAAATCTGGTCTGACCGGGCCAAATTCAATGACTCCGCCGAGAAAATGCAGCTTGAAATGACCAAGCTCAACGCAGCGGCCAAAACCGGTAATCTGGACGCCATCCAGACTGCTGTCGGTGCCGTAGGCGGAACTTGCAAGACCTGCCACGACGCATGTCGCAAAGACTGAGCATGAAGCGCCGTCAATTCAATACCGCTGTAGCGTCCGCATTCACGCTGCTCAGTATCGCAACCATGGAGCGTGCCCATGCGCTGACACTGGCTGACCTGAGCAACGCCGATGCCTCCAAAGGCCTTAAAACGGCCCTTGAAAAAGGCGCCTTGTCCGCCATCGGCCTCTTGGGCGTAACCGACGGGTTTATGGGCAATGACAAGGTCCGCATTCCCCTGCCTGGTAGTTTGAACGATGCCGTCAAGTTGCTGCGTACCTTTGGGCAAGGCGGGCGTGTTGACGAATTGATTATGGCGATGAACCGTGGTGCCGAAGCGGCAGTTCCTCTGGCGAAAGACCTGCTCGTCAACGCCGTGCAAACCATGTCGGTGACGGATGCCAAAGGCATCTTGTCTGGCGGTGACACGGCGGTAACCTCTTTCTTCGCGGCCAAGACCCGACCGGCGCTGGCGGTGAAATTTCTGCCCGTTGTGAATCATGCGACCGAAAAAGTCGGACTGGCTGACAAATACAACGATGTGGCTGGCAAGGCTGCGGAGTTGGGGCTGATGAAAAAAGAAGACGCCAACATCCAGCAATACGTGACGGGCAAGACGCTGGACGGTTTGTTCTTCATGATTTCTGAAGAAGAAAAGAAGATCCGCGCAAACCCTGTCGGCTACGGCAGTGCCATTTTGACCAAAGTGTTCGGCGCGCTCCAGTGACGGGTGCAAGGCTATTGCGTCCATCGGCACTGGCCTTGACGTTGGCCATCGTGGCTTGCACTCCGGCGTTGAATTGGCGTGAAGTCCGCCTCGACGGACTCACCGCCTTGCTTCCCTGCAAGCCCGATCAGGCGCAACGAAGCGTGCGCTTGGGTGCGACAGATATTCAAATGGACATGGTCGGTTGTGAGGCTGCAGATGCCTTGTATGCGATCAGCCACGTGCGGGCACAAGACGCCACACATGCTGCCGGTTTGCTGTCCGAGTGGCGCGCGGTAACCCTGGCCAATCTTCACGCGACTTCTGTGCAGCCGCACGCCTTTAAATTTGCAAAAGTGACTGAGGGGGCGTACCAGGTGCCCTCTGGGGCGACGGTGGCTGCGCACAATGGAGAGTGGAAATTGCTGTGGGTGCAGGGGCAGCGCCCGGATGCCAGCGCGGTGCAAGCCCGGTTGGCCTGGTTCGCCCTTGGTGTCGACGTTTACCATGTGGCGGTGTATGGCGCCCAACTGGGCCCACAAATGGTTGACATGCTGTATTCGGATTTGCGCCTGCAATGAAGCCATAATCTGGCTACCGAACCACCATGAACACTGGCATCCTCATCATCGCCCACGCACCGCTGGCCAGCGCCTTGCGGGACTGTGTGTTGCATGTGTATCCGGAGGCCGCAACCGGTGTGTTGGCGCTGGATGTTCTGGCCAACGAACCGACCGACACCACCCGGCTCGCCGCCGTAGCACTACTGGCGCAACTGGGCGCGCCAAACACCCTGGTGTTGACCGATGTGTTTGGCGCCACACCGTGCAACGTGGCGCAGAAAGTGGTGGACGGTGTGCACTCCAAGCTCGTGGCCGGCGTCAATTTGCCCATGCTGTTGCGCACTGTCAATTACCGCCATGAGCCGCTCGATGTGCTGGTTGCCAGAGCCCTGACAGGCGGGGCGCAGTGCATCATGCAGGTCGCCGTGACGGCACCGCAAAATCAGAACCGGAAATCGCATGATCAAAACCACCACGACCATCAGCAATAAGTTGGGCCTGCATGCCCGCGCTTCGGCCAAGCTGACCAAGCTGGCAGGGAGTTTTCCCTGTGAAGTCTGGATTGCCAAAGGCGAGCGGCGCGTCAACGCCAAAAGCATCATGGGCGTGATGATGCTTGCGGCGGGAATTGGATCCGAGGTCACCCTGGACACCGAGGGCGACCGCGCCCAAGAAGCCATGGATGCCATGCTGGCGCTGATCGCTGACAAGTTTGGTGAAGGCGAGTGAATATGGCCCCCACGCTCCGCCGCGATGCGGGTCGCTGCCCCCCGAGGGGGCTAAATCCGCTTGGGGCGGCCCGGCGCGGATTTGTGGCCTCCACGCTTGCCACTGCGCGGGGTGAGGCACCGGCATGACTTTCGCGATCCATGGTCTGAATGTCTCGCGTGGCGTGGCCATTGGCCGTGCGGTGCTGGTGGCGTCCAGCCGTGTGGATGTGGCGCACTATTTCGTGCAGCCCCATGAGGTGCAGTCCGAGATCGACCGGTTGTTCAGGGGCCGCAGCGCCGTGGTGGACGAAATCCGTCGTTTGCAGGAGAGCATTACCCACATGGGCCCCAAGGAGGCGCCGCACGAGCTCGGAGCTCTGCTGGAAGTTCACCTGATGCTGTTGCAGGACGAAGAGTTGATCACCAGTGTCAAGCACTGGATCACCGAGCGCCTGTACAACGCCGAATGGGCCATGACGACGCAACTGGAAGTCATTGCCCGCCAGTTTGACGAAATGGAAGACGAGTACCTGCGCGAGCGCAAGGCCGACCTGGAGCAAATTGTCGAGCGGGTGCTGCGTGCCATGAAGGGAAGCAGCTCGCCCATCATGGTTCATCAAACGCGTGCCGTCCGCAAGTCGCAGCAAGATCTGCTGCTCGACGACACGGTCGATGTGCCGCTGATACTGATCGCCCATGACCTGTCTCCCGCAGATATGCTGCAGTTCAAACAAAGCGTGTTTGCAGGCTTCATTACCGATGTGGGTGGCAAGACCTCGCACACTGCCATCGTGGCCCGCAGCATGGACATTCCGGCCGTGGTGGGCGCACGCCTGGCCAGTCAACTGGTGCGTCAGGACGACTGGGTCATCATTGACGGTGATGCAGGTGTGGTCATCGTTGATCCTTCTTCCATCATCCTGGCTGAATACGGTTTCAAGCAACGCCAGCGGGAACTGGAGCGCGGCCGCTTGCAGCGCTTGCTGCACACCCCGGCTGTGACCATGGACGGTGAGCGCATAGAGCTTCTGGCCAACATCGAAATGCCGGAGGACGCGCACATTGCCCTGAAGGCCGGTGCCGTGGGAGTTGGGCTGTTTCGCAGTGAGTTTTTGTTTATGGGTCGCCAGGGCCGACTGCCAGGTGAAGAAGAGCAGTACCAGGCCTACAAACGGGCTGTGGAAGGCATGCAAGGGCTGCCGGTGACCATTCGTACCGTTGATGTAGGAGCCGATAAGCCGCTGGACGAGTCATTGCGGGACGACGCCCATCTGAACCCCGCCCTCGGTTTGCGCGCCATCCGCTGGAGCCTGGCCGATCCGGCCATGTTTTTGACCCAGTTGCGCGCCATTTTGCGTGCGGCCGCGCACGGCAAGGTGCACTTGCTGGTGCCCATGCTGGCCCACGCCAGTGAGATCCGCCAGACCCTCTCGCACCTGGACCACGCCCGCGCCATGCTGGACAACCGCGGCGTGGCCTATGGCCCGGTGAAGCTGGGTGCCATGATCGAGATACCGGCCGCAGCGCTAAGCCTGCGCCTGTTCCTCAAATACTTTGACTTCCTGTCCATTGGCACCAATGACCTGATCCAGTACACGCTGGCCATTGATCGGGCCGATGAGTCGGTGGCCCACTTGTACGATCCCCTGCACCCCGCCGTACTCCGTCTGGTGGCAGATACCATTGCCGAAGGCCGTGCCCAAGGCAAGGACGTTGCCGTTTGCGGCGAAATGGCCGGTGATGTGAGCCTGACCCGCTTGCTGCTGGGCTTGGGCCTGCGCAGCTTTTCCATGCACCCCGCACAGATTTTGGCCGTTAAACAGGAGATTTTGCGTGCCGATGCGGGCAAGCTGGCGCCCTGGGCCAGGCGCGTGATGGATGCCGAAGATCCCGCGCGGGAAATGGCTGCGAACTAGCTGCTATTAAAAATATAGCTGCTTGCGCACATTCCACGGGGGTTAGAGGGCTATTTGTCGGCAGATTCAAGTACAAAGTGCAACGGAATGCAGTGTAAGTGGTCTCACAGGTAGGTTGTAGAACACCTCATGCGGTGTGCGATAGCCCAGGCACTTTCGAGGCCGGTGATTGAGCAGGTACACCGCTTCATCGACCTGA
>CAJAVE010000319.1 GCA_903945325.1 uncultured beta proteobacterium
GGATTTGGTATCGTTCTTCTTGGGTCAAGTGTGTATAGGTCATGGTGCAACGTTTGGGACTGGCCGGTCACAAAAGTGCATCCTATTCACTCTTGGCCCAACCCGGTTTCAAAGCGTTGCACTTCGTACTTGAATCCGCCTTTCAAATTTTGGATAGCGGGAATATAGGTATATTCGGCCACCTATTCGCGCTTGCCGGAGATGCCTATTTGACCGGTGCTGCCTTTACGGGTTCGGCAAACTTGGCACCGCCGGCATTGGCGATATACACAACAGCGCGTGCAATTTCAAAGTCATCAAAATCACCGCCACCTTGGGGTCCCATGGCATTCTTTCCCTTCAGAGCAGAATTCAGCAGTGACTCGAATCCCGTCTTGTTACGCGGACCCCATGCCGCAGCATCACCAAACTTCGGTGCTCCGACTACACCTGCTGTGTGGCAAGCACTGCACTGGGCTGCGAACACTTGCTGGCCGGTTTTCATTTCACGGTTGGCATCACGAATTTCCACACTACCAACCTTCTGGATGCGAGCAATCACTGACTGCTCAAGATCAGTAGAGCCGGCTAACGGCTTGTTGTCCGATGTCACGAAATAAACAAGACCGATGATCACGAAAATGGGAACGACAAATGAATAGAGCACAGCCATCAGCAATTGCTTGGGAGTTTTGATGGGCCCGGTATGGGCCTCTTCATGTGCAGTTGCGTGGCTGGTGTTGCTCATAGTGTCCTCGGGTATTCTGGGGTGTCTCTAAAACGACGGGTGATTATAGCGACCGTGCCCGTTTCGACAGGCGCGCATGCCCTTGGCATGCATGGCAGATCCCGACAATTCGTAACAGCCTTAAGAATTTGAGTTGATTACAATCAAGCGTCTTGCCTCACTCTAGAAGGGCGCAACTTTTGCTGTGCAAGCGCGTCCCCATCCAAATTTGAATTCCTTTTCCGTCACATGCTGAGTGCACATGGGTTGACCTGCGTGCGCGGTGACCGTCGTCTGTTCACCGGGCTCGATCTAGCGGTCGATGCCGGGGAGTGGCTGCACGTCCGTGGTGAAAACGGCGCTGGTAAAACCAGCCTTCTGCGTTTGCTGGCGGGCTTGTCACAGCCCGCTGCGGGTGAAATCCGCTGGAGCGGGCAGCCCATCCGGGATGGTGATTCACCTTACCGGCAAAACCTGCTGTTTTTTGGACACCATGGCGCGCTCAAGGAAGACCTGACAGCGATGGAGAACCTGGCGTTTGCGGCGGCGATGGACGGGGTTGACCTCGAAGAAGTGGGTGCCCTGCAGGCGCTTTACCGCTTTGGTCTCAAGGGCCGCGAAGAATTGCCCGTTCGCGTATTGTCCGCCGGGCAGAAGCGTCGGGTCATGCTGGCACGTCTGGCGACCCGCAAAGTCAAGTTGTGGATTCTTGATGAACCCTTTACAGCGCTGGACGTGAAAGCGGTTGACCTGCTCGCCACGTTGATTTCCGAGCATGTGGCTGGTGGCGGCATGGCAGTGCTGACCAGTCACCAGAGCATGCCCCTACCCGGCGGACGGGTGGTTCAACTATGAACGCGATGCTGGCAATCATCCGGCGCGACCTGCTGATGGTGATGCGGCGCAAGAGCGAAGTGCTGACCGCGCTGTTCTTCTTTGTCATCGTCAGCAGCCTGTTTCCACTAGGCATTGGCCCCGAGCCAAACCTACTGAGAAAGATTGCGCCCGGTGTGCTTTGGGTCGGTGCCCTGCTGGCCACCATGCTGGGCTTGCAGCGCATGTTCGCGGCTGACCATGCCGATGGTACTTTGGAGCAAATGGCGATTTCCCCAACACCTCTGGTGTTGTTGGTTACGGGCAAAATCATGGCACATTGGCTGGTCAGTGGGCTGCCCCTGGTACTGATGGCACCCGTGTTGGGCATTCAGTTTGATTTGGACCCGGGTGCACTTGGCGTGCTGGTGCTGGCGCTGTTGTTAGGTACCCCGTTGTTGTCGCTTATAGGCTCAATTGGTGCGGCGCTCACTTTGGGCGTTCGTGGCGGCGGCGTGTTACTGAGCCTGCTAGTGTTGCCGTTGTACGTGCCGGCCCTGATTTTTGGCGCGGGTGCGGTGGAGTCCCACATCGCCGGACTGGGGGCGGGTGGGCATTTGTCATTGTTAGCGGCCATGTTGTTGATGGCCGCATTTTTTGCGCCGTGGGCTGCCACGGCTGCTTTGAGGATTGCATTGGAATGAGTAACCGACTAATTAACTGGTTCAAGTTCGCCAGCCCGCACGCCTTTTACCCGCTGGCTGGCAAGATGATTCCCATTTTCTGGACGCTCGCTGCATTGTTTGGTGCGATGGGGCTATGGCTCAGCTTCTTTGTGGCTCCCACCGATGCCACGCAGGGTGAGGGCTACCGCATCATCTTCGTTCATGTGCCTACATCGTGGATGTCCATGTTTATTTACTTAGTTATGGCCGGGTGGGCTGCCATGGGCTTGTCGCTCAACGCGCGCCTATCGAGCATGATGGCGCAGGCGTTGGCGCCTACGGGCGCCTTGATGGCATTTTTGTCACTTTGGACGGGTGCTTTCTGGGGCAAGCCCATGTGGGGTACCTGGTGGGTATGGGATGCCCGGTTGACTTCGGAACTGATTCTGTTTTTCCTCTACCTGGGGTTCATGTCGCTACAGGCATCTATTGATGACCCGCGCAGGGCCGACAAAGCTGGTGCCATCGTGGCGCTGGTCGGTGTGGTGAATGTGCCCATCATTTATTTCTCGGTCAAATGGTGGAATACCTTGCACCAAGGGGCGTCGGTGTCTATCAACAAGTCACCGTCCATGGCCATGACCATGCTGTGGGGCATGTTGTTGATGGCCTTGTGCTTATGGATGTATTCGATTGCGGTGGCACTGACCCGGGTCCGGGCCATTATTCTTGAGCGCGAAGCGCACACGGATTGGGTCAAGCAACTGAAGGAGATCAAAGCATGATCTGGAACTCTGTAGGTGACTTTTTTGCCATGGGCGGCTATGCCCTTTATGTGTGGGGCAGCTTTGGCATTTGTGTTTTCGCATTTTTGGCGGAACCTTTACTCATCAAGAAGCGTCATAGTGAGATCGTTCAAACTCTGCGCCGCCAGGCGCTGGCTGAAAAACTGGAAATGGAAAACAAGTGAAAAGCTGGAAAAAACGTGCCGCCATCATTGGTGGCGGACTGGCCGTCGTGGGTATTGCCGCAGCGCTGGTTTTGAATGCTCTGAATAGCAATATCGCCCTGTACGTCACGCCCAGCGATGTCTTCGCTGGCAAGGCGCCCAAAATGCAAGCCTTCCGGATTGGTGGGCTGGTCAAGGAGGGGTCCATCCGGCGCGACAACATCACCGTCCACTTTGTCATGACCGATCTGGTGAAAGATATTCCCGTCGCTTACACCGGCATATTGCCCGACCTCTTCAAAGAGGGCAAGGGCGCAGTTGTGCAGGTCAAAGAACGCGCCAACGGCGAATACATTGCCACCGAAGTACTGGCCAAGCACGATGAGAATTACATGCCACCCGAAGCCAAAGACGCTTTGGACAAGGCTCAAAAGATGAAAGGCGCTAGCGCACCATGATCCCTGAACTCGGCCACTTCGCCCTTATTCTCGCCTTGTGTATTTGTCTGGTGCAAGGCATTCTGCCGGTGCTGGGCGCCCACCAGGGCCGACGTGAGTGGACTGCCCTGGCGCGACCCGCCGCGCAAGCGTCTTTCCTGATGCTGGCAGCGTCTTTTGTGGCGCTGGCGTGGAGCTTTTACGTTAATGACTTCTCGGTCCAGTATGTGGCGGCGCACTCTAACGCTCAATTGCCGACACTGTTTCGCTTTGGTGCGGTCTGGGGCGGACACGAGGGTTCGCTGCTGCTGTGGGTGTTCATGCTGTCCGCCTGGACCGTGGCAGTCGCGCAGTTCTCCCGCACACTGGACGACACGATGGTGGCGCGCGTCATTGGCGTGTTGGGCCTGGTGACGTCTGGACTTCTGTTGTTCATCCTGTTTACATCCAACCCGTTCGACCGTCTGCTGCCCGCTGCAGAAAACGGGCGCGATCTAAATCCGCTGTTGCAAGACCCCGGATTGATCTTCCATCCACCCATGCTGTACATGGGTTACGTCGGTTTTGCGGTGGCGTTTGCCTTTGCCATTGCGGCCCTGTTATCCGGGCGTCTTGATGCCGCCTGGGCACGTTGGTCGCGGCCGTGGACCACGGCGGCATGGGCTTTTCTGACATTGGGTATTGCATTGGGATCGTGGTGGGCTTACTACGAACTCGGTTGGGGCGGATGGTGGTTCTGGGACCCAGTTGAAAACGCGTCCTTCATGCCATGGTTGATTGGCACTGCGCTGATCCATTCGCTGGCGGTTACCGAAAAACGTGGCACGTTCAAGAGCTGGACGGTATTGCTGGCGATCGGCGCATTTTCACTTTCTCTGTTGGGGACATTCCTGGTGCGTTCTGGCGTATTGACTTCGGTTCACGCTTTTGCCACCGACCCCCGGCGCGGGATATTTATTTTGGTGCTGTTGTTACTGGTGGTGGGGTCATCGCTCTTGCTGTTTGCATGGCGCGCGCCCAAGGTCGCCTTGGGTGGGTCTTTCGCCCTGATGTCGCGCGAGTCGCTGCTCCTGACCGGCAACGTGCTACTGGTCGTCGCCTGTGCATCGGTGCTGCTGGGCACTTTGTATCCGCTGTTCATTGATGCCCTGAACCTCGGCAAAATTTCCGTAGGAGCACCGTATTTCAATGCGGTTTTTGTACCCCTCATGGCACCTGTCTTGTTTCTGATGGCGGCTGTACCCTTGGCCCGCTGGAAAAATACCGATGTCAAAGAGATCGCGATGCGGATGTGGATTCCCGGGGCACTGGCGCTGGTGGCCGGAGCGCTGATTCCATACCTGATGGGTGGCTGGACAGTGATGACCGCTCTGGGTTCGGCACTTTCAGTATGGATTGCCGCGTCGGGTGTCATTCAAGTAGTCCGTCGTCTCAAGAGCAGCATGCCACCTGCGTCCTTCTGGGGCATGCACCTGGGCCACCTTGGCATAGCGGTTTTTGCCTTTGGCGTCACCATGGTTGGTGGATTCCAGGAAGAGCAGGACGTCCGCATGGAACCTGGCGAAACGGTGTCGGTGGGTGGCTACCAATTCAAGATGATTGGCGTGAAAGACATCACCGGCCCCAACTACAGCGCGGCACGCGGCACGTTTGAAGTCACCCAGGGTGCAGGTGCCGCCAAGATACTGGAGCCCGAAAAGCGCAACTACTTTTCTTCCACGATGCCCATGACGGAAGCGGCTATTGACGCTGGCTTTACCCGGGACGTCTATGTTTCTTTGGGCGAACCCCTTGAAGGCAAAGCGTGGGCGGTGCGTGTCTACTTCAAGCCGTTTGTGGACTGGATCTGGGGTGGTTGCGTGCTGATGGCGCTCGGCGGACTATTTGCCATGTTGGACCGGCGCTACCGTCTGCGGGTCAAGGAGACTGTTACACCATGAAAGCAAAGTTCCTGATTCCACTGGCGCTGTTTGCGGTGCTGGTGGTTTTTCTTGCGGCAGGACTGCGATTGGACCCGCGCGAGGTGCCTTCGCCGCTGGTCAACAAGCCAGCTCCCGCATTCAAAGTGCCCCAGTTAGAGCAACCCGAGTTGCAGTTCGCGGCCGAAGACATGAAAGGCCAGGTCTGGCTGTTCAATGTCTGGGCTTCGTGGTGCGTGGCGTGCCGCCAGGAGCATCCCGTGCTGATGCAATTCGCACGCCAGAAGCTCGTGCCCATTGTTGGCCTTGATTACAAGGACCAGCGCAAGGACGCACTGGGTGTACTCCAGCGCAGCGGCAACCCCTATGACATCAACGCGTTTGACGCCGATGGCCGGGTGGGCATTGACTATGGCGTCTATGGCGTGCCCGAGAGTTACGTCATCGACAAGGCGGGGATCATTCGCTACAAGCACATTGGCCCGATTACCGTCGAGGCGCTGGAAAAAACCATCATTCCTCTCATTAACGAGCTCAAGAAATCGTGAAAACTCTTTACGTGTTACTGCTTGTCCTGTGCGCCTGCGGGAGCGCCATGGCCAAGGAAGCAGCCCCCTTGGCCGACGACCCCGTTGTAGAGCAGCGCCTGATTGTCATTTCTGAAGAACTGCGCTGCCTGGTCTGTCAAAACGAATCGTTGGCCGGTTCACGTTCAGACTTGGCGAACGATTTGCGTCGCGAACTGCGCACGTTGATCAAGCAGGGTAAGACGGATGCTGAAATTCGCGAATTCATGGTTAGCCGCTATGGCGACTTTGTGCTCTACCGCCCGCCTGTAAAGCCCAGCACCTGGTTGTTATGGCTCGGCCCGTTTGGGCTTGCCATTCTTGGCGTTGTGGCCCTGTTTGTGTACCTGCGCCGGCGCAGCGCCGAAATCGGCACCCCTAACGTATTGACTGATGAAGAACGCAAGCGCGCTGAGGCGATGCTCCAGGAAGGCGGAAAATGATTGGATTTTGGGTTGGCGGCGTATTCGCCGTTTTACTGGTGCTGGCACTGCTATTCAGGCCGTTTCTGCTGAAGTCGCGGGATGTGAACGTGTCACGCCGCCAGTTGAATGCTGCCATTTACCGCGACCAGCTGGTGCGGTTGGACCGCGATCGGGCGGAAAACACATTGGCCGAGGCCGACTACGAACAGGCACGCGCCGAACTGCAGCGCCGCGTAATTGACGATACCGCAGAAGCGGATGCAACCTCCACCCTGCAAGCGCCCAAGAAGACCATGTTGGCGGTAGGTCTGGTATTGCCGATTGTTGCTATCGGCCTGTACGTGCTGTTGGGTAGCCCCGCCACGCTGCAACCCAATGGTCCGCAGCATGCCGCAACTGCTCAGGACATGGTCCGATTGACCGAAGGGCTTGCCAAGAAACTGGAAAAAGAGCCGGACAACCTGCAAGGCTGGGCCATGCTTGCGCGGTCATACAAGATGCTGGGGCGCAACATGGAAGCCGAAATGGCGTTTGTGCGTGCGGGCGCTTTCCTGGACAACGACGCGCAGTTGCTCGCCGTCTACGCCGACCTGGCGGCCACCAATGCCAATGGCAATTTTGCTGGTAAGCCAGCCCAGTTGATCGAGAAAGCGCTCAAGGTTGACCCCGATAACGCAATGGCTCTTTGGCTGGCAGGCACCGCCGCTTTCCGGGGCAACCAGTACGAAGCCGCCATCCGCATTTGGGAGCGCTTGATTCAGCTAGTTGATCCAGGGTCGGAAGACGGTCGCATGCTGCAGGGTTCTATTGAAGCGGCCTATACCGCACTCGGAAAGACCGCACCAAAAGCGGCGCTGAAAGCGCCCGCCAAAGGTCCTGTGGTGTCCGGCCCCGACACGGGTAGTGCACCGCAGAAATCAGGTAATGAAGCCTCTGTCAGGGGCCAGGTCGAGCTGGATGCTGCGCTTAAATCCAAAGCCGGACCGAACGACACAGTCATGGTGATCGCGCGGGCGCCGGGCTCACGTATGCCGGTTGCAGTGGTGCGCGCAAACGTGTCCGAGCTACCGTTGAAGTTCACGCTGGATGATTCACTGGCCATGAGTCCACAGGCCCGTATTTCCATGTCCGCCCAGATCGAGGTTGAGGCCCGTATCTCCAAGTCCGGTATGGCACAGCCCGAGTCTGGAGATCTGATTTCTACCGTGCAAACCGTCAAGCTGGGTGCCAGCGGTGTCAAGCTTCAAGTCAACAAGGTTAGACCGTAAACCGTGAACCCCATGCTGACCCGTCGACACACCGTCGGTGCCATGCTGGGGCTGTTTTTTGCTGCGGTCGGCGCGTTGGCGCGCGCAGCAACACCCGGTGAGGTTGCCGTTGGTGCTGTGTTGCGCGACGCCTCCATGCAGGGAATTTCCACCCCATCACGACGGTTATCAGACTTTCGTGGCAAACCGCTGGTGATCAACGTGTGGGCCAGCTGGTGTGGCCCCTGCCGCCAGGAGATGGGATCGTTGGAGCGTATGTCACGCCGCTTTGGCACAAAACAGTTGAACGTGATCGGAATTTCCACCGACGACTACCGTGACCGGGCATTGGCCTTTGTCAAACAGTCCAACATCACATTCAGCAACTTTATTGACCACGAACTATTTCTCGAAAACATGCTGGGTGCGAACCGCCTGCCATTGACCGTGCTGGTTGACGCACAGGGCCGAGTGCTGGCCAAACATTACGGTGCCAAGGAGTGGGACAGCCCGCAGTCACTGGACCTGATTGGCAAGACTTTGAAGATCAAACTGTAGCCGTTCGTTGTTGTCCCAATTCGAATGTGATGGATGTGCGAAAATGCGGTTCGTAGATCTGTACAGCGTATGCGGCTGTAGCTCAGTGGATAGAGTATTGGCCTCCGAAGCCAAGGGTCGTGGGTTCGATCCCCGCCAGCCGCACCA
>CAJAVE010000320.1 GCA_903945325.1 uncultured beta proteobacterium
ACTCTGTCCACCCGTGGCGGTCTTGCGCCAGGCCAGCGCCTGCGTGTACTGCTGGCCGCTGCCGATATGGGTGACCACCAAAGTGCCTGGCTGCGCGTTGGTCAGGCCAAAGCCTTGGCTTGTCTCGCTGCGCAGAATGTGTTTCATCGATACGGTCTCACCAGCGCGCAGCAACGTGCGGTCAAAGATGGTGTGAGCCCGCGCGTCGGGTTGCACCTCGCGGCTGGTGGGCAGGTTGAAGCGCCAGGGCTCGATGCCGCGGTTCCAGTCGCTCCAGGTGAATGCCATGTCCTGCACCGTGCCCTTGCCGTCACCCGATGGCTGCACTGCGCGGGCGCTGACAAAGTAGGCCTGGTTGTAGTTGCCCTCACCACTGCAAGTGGGGGCTTGCGGCGAGATGCCACTCAGGTTGGCAAGACCCTGGGCATTGGTGGATGCGCTGGCGATTTCCTTGCCACGGCAATCGGACACCCGCACCTGCGCGTTGGCAACCGGCGTGCCCTTGTCCAGTGAGGTGACCCAGGCCACGGCATTGTCGCGGCCGAGCTTGAAATGCACCCCCAGATTGGTAACCAGAGTGGAGGTGCGCACGACCATGGTACGGTCCTTGCCGTGGCGCGCATCCAGCAGGCTGGTACCCAGTTTCTGCGACGTGATTTCGACAACCTGAAAGCCTGCGCCCAGTGGAATGCCGACCACCTCGAACGGTCTTGCGTCACCGCTGGCAGCCCGAGGAAGATCGAGTGACTTGACCCCGGCCTGGCCCTGCAGCAGCGAAACCATGCGCGACTGCACCTGGGTGCGGTCGTAGTCGTCCACGGCCTTGGGAAGCGCGCCTTTCACATCCCGTGCAGCGATGTTGCGCGAGACCGTAAAGTTGTCATAACGTTGCACCTTGAGGTACCAGGCAATGATGTCCGCGTCGGTCGTGGGCTGCAGTGTGTTGACCTTGCCTGCCACTGCGCTCTCCACGTTGCGCAGCGTGACCGGCAGCAATGCCATGCCATTGGGTTCGGCAAAGCGCTCGACCACGCCAAACGGCGCAGCGGCAAACTTGGCCAGCGGTGGCATGGCTCCGGTGGATAGCTTGAGCGGAAAGCTGTCGGCATTGCGCAGGCCGCGCCCGGAGGCATCCTTGAAGCCCTTGGGCAGTTCCAGCGTGAAGGCAGTCTGCTCGGGGAAGATGCCTTTGAAGGTAACGCTGTTGACCACGTTGTCTTCGTCTGAGGCTGGCTCTCCTTCGCCCTCGGTGCTGGGCTTGAATATTTCCTTGCCCGATTTCAGGCGAATCTCTGCCAGTAACCTGGCCGGTACCGGCGCATTGAAATTCAGACGTATGGGTCGAATCGGCAGACAGGCGCTTTGGGCGTTCTCGCGCTCGCAGCTGAAGCTGGCGGTAAAGGGCTCACGCACCTGGAATGCAAAGCGCTTTTCCACCGTGTTGACCACGCCATGGGCGTTGCTGCCGGTGGCAGGCGTGCTGACCCCTTTGCCAAACACCAGCTCCACCTTCGCAGCGGGTGTCAGTGTTCGATTGCAGGCCAGGGTAACGATTGCCAGTGGCTCCCTGGCTGCGGCCGATTCCAGCCCCTGTGACTTGAGCAAGGCTGCGCGGTCTTTGCCGTCAATCAGCCGCACGGCCACCCGTTCACCAAGGCCCTCTACCTGGCACCACACGTTGGCTTGCACGGTGGCCAGTGTGGCTGCACCGTTGAGCCTGAGCGTGAAAAACTGCTCCTCGTCGATGCGGTTGCCCGTATAGGGCTGGATGTTCTGCACAAAGGGGCCACCGGTATTGAACTGGAAGCGGGTGCTGCCTGTCAGCTCTGCACCTTTGGCGGATTTGAAGCCAGCGCGCACCTGCAGGTTGCAGGCGACTCCGGGTGGCAGGTCATTCTCAAACTCCCAAGCCCAACTGCGGTCAGTGACCCAGCGACCAGAGCCCTTGGTGACCTGCGCATCGCTGCAGCTCAGTGTGAGCGGGGCCTCGGCCTTGGGGTCACCAAAATTGACGGCGTTGTCGTCAAACTTGGCCACCACCTGGCGGATTCGGGCGACTTCGCCCTGTGGGGAGACGCTGACAATCTGCAATGCGTGTGCCTGCAGCGTGACAGCGGCCAGCATCGCGGAACAGGTCCTGAGGACGGAGTTGATCACAAACGCTCCTTCGGTGATTGCCAGAGGTTAACGCAATATTCTGGACCAGTGCCCGCCAGGCTGCTATGGTTGCAGGCATGTCGAACCTACTCATCGTTTACGCCACTACCGACGGGCAAACCCTTCGGATTTGTCAACGCATCCAGTCAGTCGTCGAGCTTGGGGGTCACCAGGTAACACTGGTTCCCGTTCAGGATGTGAATAGTTGCCCATTGGAGCACTTTGACACCATGGTGGTGGGCGCCAGCATCCGCTATGGAAAGCATTCGCCCCTGGTGCATGACTTCGTACAACGCCACGCCGCGCTGTTGGCCAGCAGGCCCAATGCGTTCTTCAGCGTCAATGTGGTGGCACGAAAGCCGGACAAGAACCTGCCTGACACCAACCCGTATCTGAAAAAGTTCCTGAAGCAAATCACATGGCAACCCCGGTTGTTGGCGGTGTTTGCCGGCAAGATCAATTACCCGGTGTACAAACCGTTGGATCGGTTGATGATCCGGTTCATCATGTGGATGACGAAAGGACCCACCGGGCGCGACGCGGTGGTGGAGTTTACCGACTGGACGCAGGTAGAGGCTTTTGGCCGCGAGATCGTTCAGATGCAGCAAGGGCTACAAGTCAATTAGACTTGTAGCCCTCGTCGAATGTGAATTGTTTGCTACTAAATATGTAGCAATTGATCAGTTGCCCGTTCGTGCGGACTCCATAGCCTCCTGCGGCGTCTCGTAGATGTGGGCCGCCAGGCCACGGCTTTCCAGTGCCTCACCCAGCTTGAGCCGCATGAAGGCGCTGGTGGTGTAGCGGGATACGTCGGTGTAGTACAGGTCTGTCACTTGCTTCACCATGGCGGAATAATCGTCCACCACGGTCTCGTCAATCTGGAAGTTGTCGTAGTTCACCACAAGCAGAATCTTCTTGCCGATGGGCTTGCACAGCGCTTCAGCCGCGTGGCGGATGTCTTCCACATCCTTGGCGCTGGTTACGCGCAGGCCCTGGAAGTTGTAATACGCCGTGCCCTTGGCAGCGTCGTACTGCATGCGGTCCACCAGGCTGATGGACAGCAGAGTGTCGTTGAGCTGCATGGCGTCGGGCAGAAAGATGCGCGCATCCATGGGCTGCGGGTTGTTGATGATGGGCCGGAAGTCCATGTGTGCCAGGATGTCTTTGTCAATATCGATGCCGGGCGCAACCTCGATCAACTCCAGCCCGCCGGGGGAGAGCTTGAACACGCAGCGCTCGGTCACATACAGCACGTTTTGCCCGGTGCTCGATGCGTAGGGGCCGCTGAAGGTGACCTGTTCGATCTTGTTGACGAACTTGCGGGCGCGCCCCTCCTGCAGGATGGTCACTTTGCCTTCTGCGACTTTGACCTTGAGGCCGCCCGCCGTGAAGGTGCCCACAAACACCACGGTGCGGCTGTTTTGGGTGATGTTGATGAAGCCACCCGCGCCGGCCAGCTTAGGCCCAAAGCGGCTGACATTGATGCTGCCGGCCGGGTCGCATTCGGCCAGGCCCAGGCAAGCCAAGTCCAAGCCACCACCGTCGTAAAAGTCGAACTGCTGGTTCATGTCCACCACCGCATCCGGGTTGGTGGCGGCACCAAAGTTGACGCCGGACGCCGGCATGCCGCCAATCACGCCGGGTTCGGCAGTGAGCGTCATGTATTTCAGGATTTTTTCTTCGTTGGCCACGGCCGCCACGCCCTCGGGCATGCCAATGCCGAGGTTGACCACCGCGTTGGGCAGCAGCTCGAAGGCGGCGCGCCGTGCAATCACTTTGCGCTCGTCCAGCGGCATGGGGGCAATGGCGTCCAGCGGCACCCGCACCTCGGCCGAGAAGGCCGGGTTGTAGGTGCCGTTGAGGTTTTGCGGATGGTTCTCAGCCGAGGCCACCACCACGCAGTCCACCAGAATGCCGGGCACCTTGACCCGGCGCGGGTTGAGCGAGCCGCGCTCGGCAATGCGCTCCACTTGCGCGATGACAAAGCCGCCACTGTTCTTGGTGGCGGTGGCAATGGCCAGCATGTCCTGCGTCAGCGTTTCGCGCTCCATCGTGATGTTGCCTTCGGCGTCGGCACTGGTGCCACGAATGAAGGCGACAGAAATGGGCATGGTTTTGTAATACAGCAGCTCTTTGCCACCGAGGTTGATGACGCTGACCAGGTCTTCAGTGGTTTTGGTGCCGATCTTGCCGCCTTCCAGGCGCGGGTCGACAAAGGTGCCCAGCCCCACCTTGGAGGCGGTGCCCGGCAGGCCACAGGCAATATCGCGGAACAGGTGGGAAATCACGCCCAGTGGCAGGTTGTATGCCTCGACCTTGCTCTCCATGGCCAGCTTGCCAATCTGCGGCACCAGCCCATAGTGGCCGCCGATGACGCGCTTCAACATGCCTTCATGGGCCAGGTGGTTGACGCCACCGGTTCCACCGTCGCCAGGCCCACCGCCAAACAGCAGCGTCAGGTTGCGCGGCGTGGCGGTTTCCAGAAAACGCTTCTCCAGCGCCAGAATCAGCTCAACCGGCACGCCGTTGCTGCCAAAACCAGCGCAGCACAGGGTGTCGCCATCACGCAGGATGGCAATGGCTTCGGCTGCAGAAACAACTTTCTTTCTCATGATTTCACCTTTGGGAATTACGATGGAGTGGCCGTGTGATGGCCTTGATTCATGCTAGCACCGGCCACCCCACAAAAGCTTGACCTTGGTCAGTTTGGCGTGAACCAAGCGACAGTCCATTCCAGTGTTTGCGCCGGCGCGGGCTGCCCGGCCTTGCGTTGGGCCTGAGGCTGGATTTGGAGGAAAAAATATAAGCCTTTTAGGCCTCTAGCCCACAAGAACAGGGCGTTTTTAGCTATAAAAAGTGTAGCAACTCAGGCGATTGAGATTGAATAAGCCTGACGGCGTGCCCCACTCAGGGCAGCAGGTCGGCCACTCCGTCCCAGGCTTCGGGCGCCAGCCGGCCCTCGTAGCGGGCCACCACGTTGCCCTGCGCATTGACCAGCAGCGTGAGCGGCAGCTTGGGTGGCACGGGCTTGCCTTCGTCCTGGCGCAGGGTGAAGAGGGCTTTGGGTGGCATTTTGGTTTTGC
>CAJAVE010000321.1 GCA_903945325.1 uncultured beta proteobacterium
CGCCACTCGTAGTTTTTGGTGATGTGGGTGCTTGAGGTGTGCAGGGCGATGGCTACCGAGTAGGTGCCCTGGCCCAGGTTGGCGTCGAACTGAAACGCGATTTCGGCCGTCTGGCCGGCATGCATGGTCTTGATGACGCAGTCCAGGTGGTGGGTGTTGGTGCCGAAAATGGGCTGGCCCAGGCGGTCTTTGATCATGTAGCCCAGTACCAGCTCGGGGATGTCGACCATGATCTGGACGCGTACTTTGAGCGTCACAGGCTGGCCAACGCCCAGCACTTCGATGGGTTGGCCTTGTGCGTTGAGGAGCTGGACCTCTGCAATGGTGGCTTCCCCGCTGCCGGAAATGGTCTGGATTTTGCCCTCAAGGGTTTGCTCCTGGCGCACGGTCTTGTTTTCACGTTCGGCCAGCATGGCGTTGTAATAGTCCATGACCGCTTCGGGCTCGCCCTGCATGGCCAGTCGACCAGCGTTGAGCAGAATGGCACGGTCACAAATGGACTGAATGGCTGATTTGTCATGCGACACGATGAGCAGCGTAGTGCCCTGCTGGCGAAAGCTGCGGATGCGGTCAAAGCTTTTGTGCTGAAAGTAGGCATCGCCGACGGAGAGTGCCTCGTCGATGATGAGCACGTCCGGCCGCCGCGCGGTGGCAACACTGAAGGCCAGGCGCATTTGCATACCACTGGAATAAACCCGCACGGGGTGGTCCAGGTAGTCCCCAATTTCGGCAAAGGCCTCAATGGCTGGCATGTACTGGGTGATTTCTTCGGTGGTGTAGCCCAGTAGTTGGCCTGCCATGTAGGCGTTTTGCCGACCGGTGAAGTCCGGGTGAAAACCCATACCAAGTTCGAGCAACGCGGCCACACGGCCACTGATGCGCACGCTGCCGGTGGTGGGCTGGGTGGTACCGGCCAGCATTTTCAGCAGGGTACTTTTGCCAGCCCCGTTGACACCGATGATGCCGACGGCCTCCCCCGGGTTGACGGTGAAATTGAGTTCTTGCAAGACCCACTTGAGGCTATGGCGTGTTTTGCCGCCCCAGCCCACCCATTCGGCGAGCCGACTAAGCCGTCGAGGGTATTGTTTGTAGGCCTTGCCCAGGTTGGTGACGGTTATGGTGCCCATTGGTGTGACGGATTGTAGTAAGGGGGGCGCGGCTAAAATCTTTGGGATGAAAACGTCTGTTTACCAATCGGTTCAATCTTTGTCACTGAAGTTCCAGGAGGAAGACAAGGCCAAACATCTGTTCTGGAGCTTCTGGCTGACCATGGGCGCGCTGCTGGTGTGGTCGTCTCCCACGGTGTTTGCCGTGGTTTTTTTGCTGGGGTTGGGCAAGGAGTGCTGGGATTCCAAATACGGCAGTGGTTTTTGCCTATATGACATGGTTTGTAATTTAGTGGGCAGTGTGGCCGGTCTGCTGTGCGGGTTTGTTTTGTCAACCCTGTTTGCCTGAGCCGACTATGAAGGTCATTGTCAACGCCACGCCCCTTCTGGCGCCTCTTACCGGGATTGGGCAGTACATTCGCCACCTGTTTACTGCGATGGATCGCCAGGGTAAAGCCGACATCCGGATGTTTTACGGGACCAGTTTCAAAAAGGGCATCACTCCACCGGGTGCTGGGCAGACCAAGCTGCTGCAACGCGGCCACAGCCTGTTGCAGCGGTTTGTACCGCGCCCACGGACTTTGCGCAGAGTGGTTGAGAAGGCCATGTTCAACTACATGTTTCGCAGTGGCTCGCGTGACACGGTCTACCACGAGCCCAATTACGTGGCCTTGCCCTTCAAGGGGCCGCTGGTGCTGACGGTGTGCGACTTGTCCTGTTTTGACCACCCGGAGACCCACCCCAAAGAACGGGTGGATTTGATGCAGCGGGACATGCCGGCATCCATAGCGCGGGCGGACCACATTATTGTGATTTCCGAGGCCACCAGCGTGGCACTGCAGCACTGGTTCAAGGTGGACCCGGCGCGCATCAGCACCACCTATCTGGCAGCGGATGCACGCTTTATGCCGCGCCCGCCAGAAACCCTGCGCCCGGCCCTGGCCCAGTTTGGTTTGGAGGCGCAAGGCTATGTGTTGTGCGTAGGCACACTGGAGCCGCGCAAAAACCTGGCGACACTTTTTGCAGCCTATGCCGGGTTGCCAGCCGCATTGCGGCAGCGTTTTCCGTTGGTGGTGGCGGGCATGGCGGGGTGGCGAACCGAAGGGCTGATGCAGTCGGCTGCGGACTTGATTAGCAGCCAGCAAGTGCGCTTGCTGGGTTATGTGCCAGACGATGTGATGCCTTTGCTGTACGCCGGTGCGGCGGCTTTTTGCTACCCGTCACGCTACGAGGGTTTCGGTTTGCCTCCACTGGAGGCCATGGCGTGTGGAGTGCCGGTGTTGACGTCCAACCGGACTTCGTTGCCCGAGGTGGTGGGCGATGCCGGGCTGATGGTGGACCCGGACGATGTGGACGGCATGCGCGAACGCTTGCGCCAGATGCTGGAAGACGAAGCCTTTGCGCAGGCGCTGGGCCAGCGCGGCTTGCTGCGGTCACGCCTGTTTACCTGGGAGCGCTGCGCCCAGGAAACCTTTGCGGTTTATGAAAAGGTGCTACAGCAGCGCAGCCGACGCTAGTTTTGCAGGCTGCGATTGACGACCTGCACCGCGTCCATGTCGGCCGCACCGACCAAGGCCAGCAAGCGGATGCTGGAGATGAGGTAGATGTAACGGGCTTGTGCAAGGTCTCGCAGCACGCTGACGCGTTGGGATTCGGCGTTCAAAATGTCAACCACGGTGCGGCTGCCAGCCTGGAATGACTTTTTGCTGGACAGGACCACTTGGTCCGCCGAGCGCAGGGCTTGCTCCAGCGCCTTGATTTTTGGAATGTTCTCGGTAACCCCCCGGAATTCTTTGTAGACGCGGATCTGGAGGTCGCGCCGACCGGCTTCGAGCGTGTGCTCAGCGCGCTGCAGGCTTGCCAGGGTTTGCCGTACCTGGGACGTGACGGCCCCACCCGAGAAAATGGGCAGGTTGAGCTGCAGACCCACTGAACTGTTGGTGTACTGGGAGCCCGTATTGGAGGTGCTCTCGCTCTTGCTGTCTGACCACTGGGCCACGGCGTCCAGCGTGGGGTAGTGGCCCGAGTTGGCACGCCTGGATTCTTCGCGGGCAATTTCAACCCGCGCTGCAAGCGACTGCATTTGGGGGTTGCTGCGCAGGGCGCGGGCCGTCCACTCTTCAAGGCTGTTGGGCTGGGGCGGAGTCAAATCCAGTTGGGCCACATTGAGTGTGGCGAGTTTGTCGATGGGCTGATTGACCAGCATTTCGAGCTGCTGCAGGGTGTAGGTGACGTTTTGACGGGCTTCAATTTCCTGGGCCAGGCTCATGTCGAAACGGGCCTGCGCCTCGTCCACATCAGTACGCGTGCCAGAACCTGCCAATAAGGATTTGCGGGCCGAGTCAAGCTGGGTGGTGTAGGCCGCTTTCTGGGCCAGAACCAGCGCCAACTGCTCGTGGGTCAGCATGGCCTCAAAGTAGGCACCGCTGACGCGCACGGCAAGGCCTTGCTCTTCTTGCTGCAACAGAGCCTCGGCGTCATTCACCTGGGCCTGGGCCTGGCGATATTGTTCGATGAGCTGTGGCCGGTACAGGGGCTGGCGCAGGGTCAGATTCTGACTGCCGCTGGGGTAGGCATTGAAGGTGGTTTGCTCTTGCCCCAGGAAATTGGGCGCAACCGTGACGAGCCGATTGGTGTTGCGGGAGTAACTGGCGTTGAGGCTGGGCAAGAGCTGCGCCTTGGCCTGTGGCAGGCGCTCACGCTCGGCATTGGCGCCGGCGCGTGCAGCCAGCAAGGTGGCATCGTATTGTTGTGCCGCCTGGTAGGCCTGGAGCAGGTCCATGGCGCTGGCAGACAGCGACAACACCAATAGGGTGCAGCCCACGGCGACGTGCCTGAGCGTTTGGCACGGTGTGGATGGCTTGCGGTTGTGGCGCATGGTTGCTTACTCCTCTTTCATGGATGCGGCCATGCGCTTGGTCAGGGGACGCAACAGGTAGGTCAACAGTGAACGCTCACCAGTCAGGAAGATGACCTCAACCGGCATGCCAGGCTGGAGTTGGCGGTTGCCCAGTTTTTTGTAGCCGTCCGCAGTAACTACCACCCGTGCCAGGTAGTAGGTTTCACCCGGTGGCTGGGGGTCTATGAGCAAGTCGGCAGAAATGGAGACCACCTGGCCGTCCACGACCAGTTGCGGGGAGTGGGCAAAAGACGAGAAGCGGACGTCTACCGGCATGTCTTTGCGAACGCGGTCAATCAGGTGCGGTGGCACCCGGGCCTCGAGCAGCAAGACTTGGTCTTCCGGGACGATGTCCATCAGCTTTGCCCCCGGGGCGATGACACCGCCGACCGATTGAAAGGCCAGGCCTACGACCTGCCCGGTGGCGGGCGACTTGATGTCGATGCGGCCCAGATCGTCTTTGGCGACCCGGTATTTCTCGGCATCGGCAGGTACTTCACGGCCCACCTCGGCCAGCTGGCTTTCAACTTCTTTGCGGTATTCTTGCTGGCGCACGATGACGCGCTGTTTGAGTTCGGCCACGGCGCGTTGGGCGCGCAATGTGTTGCCTTGCAGTTCAGCAATGCTGGAACTGGATTCTGCGGCCATGCGCTCCAGCTCAAGCTGGCGGTTGCGTGGGGCGTAACCCTCTTTAACCAGTTGGCGGGTGTTATTGAGTTCTTCGGTGAGCAAGGCCTGCTGGTTTTTGCGGTTGACCTGCATATCTTCATAGGCTTTGATCAGCGCCAATTGCCCTTGGATACTTTCTTCGGTGGACTGTAGATCGGCTTTGAGTGCGGCCTTGCGTGACTCAAACAGTTGCTCTTGGGTGCGAACCATCTCACGGATCTGGGGGGCCAGCTGGGCGGCTTCGACCACATCAGGGTGAAATGCGATTTTGCCGAGGCCGCGCTGTTCCGACAGCAGGCGCCCTTCCATGGCACGCAAACCGACATAGCGCTGGCGTGCGGATTCGAAGTTGGACCTGGCCACGGCTTCGTCCAGGCGCATGAGGAGCTGGCCTTCCTTGACGTGCTCGCCCTCGCCCACCAGCACTTGCTTGACCAGACCACCGGTCAGGTGTTGAACGGCTTTCTTTTTGGTGTCGATGGTGACCATGCCGCGGCCGGGAACGCCCTCGTCGAGCGGGGCAAATCCCGCCCACAGCAGCAGGCCGCCAAAACCAACGCCCAGAGCCCACAGGCCGAGGCGGGCCGTGCGCCCGGTTTTTCCGGTGAATTCCTGGACGCCGCCATCAGCGGCGTCAGTGGGTTCGGCAGCAGGAGTTGCGGGCTTGGAGCTTTTGAATAAATCTAGGATGGCCATAGGAGTCTTAACAGTCAATAGAGGAACGGGGTTAGGCCGGCAGGGCGGGGGCCGGGGGCAGTTGCGTCTGGCTTTGCGGTGCTGCGCGCTGTGCTTGCATGGCCGCGATGACGGCATCGCGCGGGCCATTGGCGACCAGATGGCCGTCGCGCAGAATCAAAATGCGGTCCGCCACAGCGACAGCAGCTGGACGATGGGTAATCAAGAAAACAGTTTGGCCGTCGGCCTTGAGTTGACTGACGGTGCGAAAGAGTGCCGCTTCACCGGCTTCGTCAAGGTTGGCGTTGGGCTCGTCGAGCACAACGAGTTTGGGCTTGCCGTAAATGGCGCGGGCCAGACCGATGCGTTGACGCTGCCCCCCCGAAAGCAGGTTGCCGGCTTCACCAATAGGGGTGTCATAGCCTTTGGGGAAACGCAGGATCATCTCGTGCAAACCGGCACTCTGGGCTGCCGCAATGATTTGCTCGGAATCCACCTCGCTGAAACGGGCGATGTTTTCAGCAATAGTGCCTTCAAAGAGCTCAATATCCTGGGGCAAGTAACCCAGATGCGGGCCGAGTTCTACCCGGTTCCAACCGGCAATGGGCAGACCGTCGATCAGCACATTGCCAGTGACATCGGGCCAGATGCCCATCAGGACACGGGCCAAGGTGGATTTGCCGGAGCCCGAGGGGCCTAAAACGACCGTGATGGTTCCAGCGGGAACACTGAGGTTGATGTCTTTCAGGATGGGTTGTTTGCGGCCCGGGGCGGTGGCAAATACCTGTTGAAGTGTGACCTCGCCAGTGGGGGCGACACGTTTGAGGCCGGGGTCGCGTGGGGGAAATTCCTGCAGCATTTTTTCCAGCCGCTCAAAGGCATAGCGCATGCCAATGAATTGACGCCAGCCGCCGACCATTTGATCGATAGGGGCGAGCGCCCGCGTCATCAGGACATTGGTGGCAATCATGGCGCCAAGGCTGATTTCCCCATTAATGGCCAGCAGAGCGCCGGCACCCAGTGACAGCGATTGCTGGGTGTAGCGGACGAATTTGCTGATGGCGGTGATGCGGTGGGTCAAGTGTTGGGTTGTGCCGCTCTTGTCAAGATACGCCTGGTGGCGCTGTGCCCAACGGGTCTGCAAGTTGCCGACCATGCCCATGGACTCAAGAACTTCAGCGTTGCGCAGCTTGCCCTGCAGGAAGTTACTTGCCTCACTGCCGGCTTTGACGGCTTCTTCTGAGGGCGCGAGTGTGTGGCGGTGCCCAAACCAGGCCAGAGCGGCTTGAATGATGGCGAAAACGATGCCCAGCACACCCAGCCACGGGTGCAAGAAGAACATGACCGCCATGTAGATGGGTACCCAGGGCGCATCAAAGAAGGCGAAGATGCCATTACCGGTAAGGAACTGGCGAATCTGGATCAAATCACCAAAAGCCCTGGAGGGTGCCGCGCCTGACTGGCTGAGGTGGGCCTCAAAACTGGCATTGAAGACCTGGCTACTGAGCTGTTCATCAAGCCGAACGCCGGTGCTGACCAGGAGGCGCGAGCGCATCCATTCGGCAAAGGCCATGATTCCAAACAGAAACAAGGTGAGCACGGAAACGGCAATCAGGGTGAGCTCGCTCTGGCTGGCCAAAACCCGGTCGTAGACTTGCAGCATGTACAGCGTAGGGGTCAGCATGAGCAAGTTGGCCACCATGCTGAAGGCGCCTACGATCAGAAACTCGCGGCGAAAACTCCACAGGGTGGCGGTCAGGTCACTGCGTTTGAAAAATTCAGGTGTTTTCATGGCTTTTAGGGGCAATCAGGCGCTGACTGGCGCAGAGGACGTGGGCTGCCGCGCTTTGGCTGCGGCCTCACTGAGGGCTTGAAGCACCTCGTCACGCGGACCAAATAACTTGGTTTGACCTTCTGCCAGGACCAGCATTTTGTCTGCCACCGCGAGCACACTGGTGCGGTGCGTCATGATCACAAACGTGGTTCCACGTGACTTGAGTTGGGTAATGGCGCTGGCCAAGGCGGCATCGCCCTGCTCGTCCAGGCTGGAGTTGGGTTCATCCAGCACGACAAAGGTGGGGTTGCCATATATGGCGCGCGCCAGTGCAATGCGCTGACGCTGGCCACCCGAAAGCATGGCACCGTCGCGACCGACCGGACTGTCATAGCCCTCCGGTAACGCCAAAATGAAATCATGCAAACCGACGGCATGGGCTGCAGCCTCAACCTTGGACTGGTCGACTTCACCAAAACGGGCAATGTTTTCAGCCACCGAGCCTTCGAACAGTTCGACGCCCTGTGGCAAGTAACCGATGTGCGGGCCTAGTTCGGTCTTGCTCCAGGTGTAGACATCAACCCCGTCGAGTCGCACCTTGCCACTGGCTGACGGCCACAGGCCCACCAACAAGCGCGCAAGCGTGGTTTTACCCGAGGCTGATGGGCCCACGACGGCCAACACTTCACCCGGTTGCAAGGCAAAGTGGACGCCTTTGAGAATGGGAACTTGCGTACCCGGGGCGGCCGCCACTACGCTTTCAACCAGCAGTTGACCCTGTGGGGCCGGGAGTGCCATGCCGGGTGGACGCACAGGAACAGCGGAGAGTAGGCTGTCCAACCGGCCATAAGCAGTCCGCACATTCACCACTGTTTGCCACTGGGAAATGATTTGAATCAGCGGTGCCAATACCCGCCCACCCAATATGGAGCCAACAATCATGTACGCAGCGCCCCCGTTGAGTTCATTGCGCAACATCAACCAGGCACCCAAACCCAGCAGCGCCGAGCTGACCGTGGTTTGCCAAAATTTGGACAGCGCCTGGTAAAAACCGGCGTAATCGGATGCTTTGGCCTGTAGCCCCAGAAATTCACGCTGTTTTTCAATCCAGCGGCGATGGATGTCGCGCAGCATGCCCATGGATTCAATGACCTGGGCGTTGCGCAGGGTGCCATCCGCATATTGCTGCGCAGCAATGGCGCTGCGATTGGCGCCCAACAAGGGCGGCTGGGTACTTCGCTCGTTAAGCCAACCGACGAAGGTTTGAATAATGGCAGACACGACCGCAAACCACCCCAGCACCGGACTGATGGCAAATATCAGCACTAGAAAAACAAGAGAAACCGGTGCTTCCATTACGGCCAGCAAAACGGGGGCGAACAGGAAATCGCGAACGGAGCGAAAATCGTTCATGGGCTGCGCCGTGCCACCGGGCAGTCGTTTGAGGTTGGCTTCAAAGATGGCGGTGAACACGCGGCCGCTCAGGCGGCGGTCCAAGGCCATTGCGGCCTCGTGCATGATCTGGGAGCGCACCCAGTCAAGCACTTCCATCAATGCGTACGCGCCCAGCACCAGCAAGGTGAGCATGGCCAGGGTCATGTGGTTACGGCTGTTGACTACCCGGTCGTAGACTTCCAGCATGTAGCCGGATGGCGCCAATACCAGCAGACTCGCAAACAAGCTGAAAAAGGCTGCCTGACGGAAGTAGGGCTTCAGGGTTGAAACGGCTTCGCTTAGCTCGGAAGCAGGTTTATTGCGGTTCACGGGGTCTCCTCGATCATTACGTATTCTGGAACTTCGGCGCCACTGTCCACAGCGGGCTCGGTTGGTTCGTCTTGTTGGCCATCACTAAACAGGAACGACAGCTGGAACCCACCTTCCGCCCGGGCGGACAAAACAATTTCGCGCAACTTCTTCTCATTGAAGGTGGCCTCATCCTCAGGTTTGAGGGCGAGTGCGAAGCGCATCCGGCCATCGAGGGTATACATCGAGAGCTGTCCAGCCTTGACGCTGAGGGTGTGCCTATCAAAATAGACCGGGCAGGTATCTGAAAATCGCAACAGAGGTAGCGGTTTGCCACCCAGACGTGCCAGATTGAACGGACTTTGCGGGTGCTGCAAAACGAGCCGACAGGTGCGCGACACCGAGTAAATGGCATTGCAAACCATTTGCGAGCCCATTTCCGGAAATTGAGCGCGCAGGCTACGGTAAGTCAGGTGGTGCAACGCGACCCGGTTCCAGACCCTGGTTTGCTGCACGGTCGGGGCTAGTGCATTGCACACCCGCGCAAAAGCTACTTGCAAGGCCTGGAGTCGGGCCAACTGCTCTGGTGTGGTGTTAAGCGGTATGCGTAGCAGCAAATTCATATAGGAATTCTAGCATTGTCCTATATGAATTATTTTTGGCAGTGGCTTTATCCTAAAACCGCAGTTGAGTGAGATAAAAGTCAGGCAGATCCAACACTGGTGCATTTTGGCGTTGGCGGTGTTTAGAGGCACTTTACCGACGGGTGAACTCGCTTACTGCAAAACAGTCGGGGCCTTCTCAGGACAGCCAAGAGTATGTGGCGATACAAACTATGGTCGGGCGCATGCACGTTCGCAGGGAACACGCAGCACAAGCCACGCCATAGCGGTGCATGTTTTGTCTGCACGAGAAACAGTGGGGTTACAGTCGGTTGGGTCTGGCGAAGCTTTGACACCCCTTCAGGACACCCATCTCACGATGTTGCGACATGCCTCCTAAATCCAATCACATTTCAATGCCACCGGCCACTTCTGACCAACTGGAATTAAGTATCCAGCAAATTTTTTCCGAAGCCTTGGCATTTCACAATAGTGGTCAGTTGAACCGGGCGAAAGCGGGGTATGAGCAGATACTTACGATTCAACCAAACCACTTTGCGGCACTCAACTTACTAAGTGCCATTGCGATGCAAACAAATCAACCCCAACTCGCCGTTGATCTGATTAGCAAGGCAATCGAAGTAAATCCCGACGTCGCTTCACCCTACTACAACCGCGGGGTCATGCTACAGAAACTGAAACAGCATGACGATGCCATTGCCAGTTACGACAAGGCCATTGCCCTTAACCCGAACTACGCTGCTGCGTACGCTAATCGTGGTGTTGCGCTAAAGGAATTGAAACTAACAGAAGCCGCAGTTACTTGCTACAACAAAGCCATTTCACTCGACCCAGACTTCGCTGATGCACACTTTAATAAATCAATGGTGCTGCTCTCAGAAGGTGATTTTGAAAGAGGTTGGGAATTGTACGAATGGCGCTGGAAGTGTGCCTCTTACACGACCCCCAGGCGGGATTTCTTTCAACCACGATGGAATGGGGCGGAGTCAATAAGCGGGAAGACGATACTGCTCCATAGCGAACAAGGCTTGGGCGACACAATACAGTTTTGCCGTTATGCTAGGTTAGTCGCAGATTTAGGCGCCAACGTCATTCTTGAAGTTGAACAGCCCTTGGTTTCGCTACTGTCGTCTTCGTTTGGAGCCCAACATCAAGTGGTGGCAAAGGGCTCCATTCTTCCACCGTTTGACATTCACTGCCCCTTACTCTCACTTCCACTGGCATTCAAAACAACCATCGCCACCATTCCGAGTAGGCAAGCGTACTTGCGGATTGACAGCAGTAAAGTATCCAAATGGGCAAGTAAATTGTGCGGCAGTACAAAGCCCCGCATTGGCATAGTGTGGAGCGGCAGGCCAGCACATACGAACGACCACAACCGCAGCATAAAACTGTTCTCACTCATTCCTTTTATTCCTTACGCATTTGAATATTTCAGCCTCCAAAAGGAGGTTCGAGAAGATGACCGGGCAACGCTTCACGCATATCCAAATATTAGGCACTTCGGTGATGAACTCGAGGACTTTTCGGATACGGCAGCACTGTGCGAGCAAATGGACATCGTAATCAGCGTTGACACTAGCGTGGCTCACTTGAGCGCAGCAATCGGAAAGGCTACTTGGGTGTTGCTGCCTTCTTCGCCCGATTGGCGTTGGCTTTTGGATAGAGAAGACAGCCCTTGGTATCCTTCAGCGCGTTTGTTTCGTCAACGCAATGCGGGGAACTGGGTTGATGTGTTTGAGGAAGTTAATGCGGCGTTGATAGCGTTGGCGAAAGTCCCATAAACCTGCGGTCCCATCAATTCACACAATGGCCCAAACTTTGCCAGTAAATCGGCGCTTCAAGACGGGGAAGGGTCAAGCAGGACAGAGTAGACATCAAAATACGACTTGGCCATTTGCGCTGCTGTGAAGTGCTCCCAGTAGCGCTGCTCGGCACACTGCCCCATGCGCGCTGCCTCTTCGGGGTGGTTCCAAAGGGTTTGCATAGCCTGCCGCAAGGCTTGAGGGTCGCTCGGCGGCACAACCAACCCGGTCTCACCGGCAATATTGATATAGGTTGTGCCGGTACCAATTTCGCTGGAGATCAGCGGCTTGCCAAACATGGCCCCTTCAAGCAGGGAAATACCAAATGCCTCAGAACGCAAGTGCGAGGGAAACAACACGGCGTAACAAAGCATCAGGAGTGCCACTTTGTCGGCTTCGTCCAGGTAGCCTAAAAAGAATACATTGCGCAAGCCCAATCGGGCAACCTGGTCCCGAAGTTCTTGCTCTATAGGACCGGCCCCGACTATCACAACGGGGAAGTTGGTATCTTGGGCGGCCTCAATGAGTACGTGCAAGCCCTTGTAGTAACGCAAAACCCCGACAAACAGAAAGAACTTTGGTCCTAGTGCATCGCGCCAGTGGCGCAATCGGTCTTGCGTTGGCGTGGTGTAGGCTGCCTTGTCCAGACCGATGGGAATGACGCGGACTTTGCTGGCATATTGACTGAGAACGTCGCTGGTCGCCAGGTAATTGGGTGACGTGGCAACGATGGAGTCCACACTGGACAGAAAACGGTGCATGAGCGGGCGATACACACGCAACAGGTTTTTTTGGCGAATGATGTCTGAGTGGTATGTGACCAGGGTGGGTTTGTTGACCCGGCTGGCGAAATGAACCATGTCCATAAAGGGCCACGGGAAATGGTAATGAATCAGGTCTACCTCTTTGGCCATCCGCTTGAATTGCAAAAAAGCCGAAGCAGAAAAACCGGTGGATGCTATTTCAAAATTGATACGGGCGCGGTGGGCACGGTACCCGTCGGTATGAACCGTGCCGGCCTGTGGGTCTGCCGTGAGGGAGAGAACGTCTACGCCAACACCCAGCTGGTGGGTGCCACGGGCAATCTGGGCGATGACCTGCTCTACCCCGCCCATCGAGTCTGGAATAAACGTTCTGTAGAAATGAAGGACTCGCACTTTTCCCTGTGGCTAAAACCTGCTTTGCCGCCGGTAAGTCATACCTTGTTGCTGACAGGGCAGGAGCAAGGCGGGAGATGATAATGCGAAAACCGATTGAAGAATCCAGACAACCTGCCCCACAACTTGCACACCAATGACAACAATTCCTGGCTTCCAAATGATTCGTGCGCTATGGGCATTTCGGGGGTTTGTAATCAGCAGTGTCCGCCGCGAGTTTAACGGGAAGTACCGTGAATCGATGTTGGGTTCGTTTTGGGCTGTGGCCAACCCGCTGGCCATGATCAGCGTCTATGCGGTCGTGTTTGGCCAAATCATGCGGCCGGCTCTGGTGGGACACGAAAACAGACCTTTTGCTTTCACGATCTATTTGTGCTCAGGAATGATTACCTGGAGCCTGTTTGGCGAGATGCTGAATCGTCTGAACAGCGTGTTTCTGGAATACGGAAACCTGATCAAGAAAGCGAGTTTTCCGCGGATTTGCCTGCCCATCATTGTGGCGCTGTCGAGCCTGCTCAACTTCAGCATTGTTTTTGGCCTGTACTTGCTATTCCTGGTCCTGATCGGACAATGGCCCGGATTGCCGACCCTTGCATTGATTCCGCTCCTCATGTTGCAGCTGCTATTTGCACTGGGTTTGGGCATCTTGCTGGGAACCTTGAACGTGTTTTTTCGCGACATCGGCCAGCTCACGGGTGTCGTGCTGCAGTTCTGGTTTTGGCTTACGCCCATTATTTACACGCTTTCCACATTGCCGGAGATGGCGCAAAAGCTGATCGGCTTGAATCCGCTGTTACCACTCATTGCCGCCTATCAGACCATTTTCTTGATGCAACAGTGGCCTGACTGGGCGAGCTTGTGGCCACTTTCTTTGCTTACACTCTTTTTGCTTTGGCTGGGTGGGCGATTCTTTCTGTCCCGCGCGGGCGAGATGGTGGACGAACTCTGATAGCCCAGCTCTGCGTCGTGTAGCGGCTTGACCGGCTCACAGCCACCAGTCCCGATAGTGATGTGAAATTTTCAACTTAATTCCGGAGGTCGCCATGGCACTTGTGTCTGATGTAACTACCACCCCAAAGTCGGGGCTTGCCCACATTGATGCACTGTTGGACGATGGCCCTGGATGGAACTGGCTGAACCCGGCACGCAGCGAAGTTTTTTACAGCTTTTCGGTAGCCACTGGCATGGAGGTCGGCGTCGCAGAAATCGGAGGCCTTACGGCATTCAACGCGGCCCAGCAGAGCGCTTGCCTGAGCCTCTTAACCTACATCAGCCAACTGACCGGAATCACATTTACCCTGGCGGCCAGTGGGGACACGGCCGACATTCAGTTCGCGTCCACTGACATTGTGGGTGCCGGGACTGCCGGGCTTTGCCGTTGGGACCAGAGCTGGAGTTTCGACGGGGACAACACCGTAACCCGTTTTGCTGCCAAAGCGTATATCTATCTGGACAATGCAGAGTGGAACACTCAAAACAAAACGCCGACGCCGGGGAGCGAAGGCTACGAGACGTTGCTCCATGAGTTGGGGCACATGCTGGGGCTGAAACATCCTTTTGAGAGGGGCACCGTGCTGTCGTCGGCAGAAGACAACACTGCCAACACCGTTATGTCTTACACGACCTCTGGCGGACCGTATGCCGTTTTTAGTCCCTATGACATCGCGGCCCTGCAATGGATCTATGGTGGCGACGGGATCGGTGGAACGCTGGGTGTTGCAACGACTGGACTCTACCTTGTTGGCACATCCAACCAAAATACATTGAATGGCGGCAGCGGCAACGATACGCTTGAGAGCTTGGCCAACAACGATACGCTGAATGGGGGTGCAGGCAACGACACAGCGGTTTATACCGGCCGTCTCGTTGACTACACCATTGCCACTACAGCGGGTGGCTACACCATTGCCAGCGCGGCAGAGGGTGTGGATACATTGACGAGTGTCGAGTTCGCCAGGTTTGCCGATCAAACCATCACGCTAGTGCAAACGATTTCTGGAACAGCCGTATCTGAAACGCTCACCGGCACCGCAGGCAACGACGCCATCGACGGCAAAGCCGGCATTGACACCGCCGTCTACACCGCCCGCATGGCGGCCTACACTGTCTCGCCCACAGTCATCAGCGGCCCCGATGGTTCAGACACCTTGACCAGCGTTGAGCGCCTGCAATTCACCGACGCCTTTCTGGCCTTTGATCTGGACGGC
>CAJAVE010000322.1 GCA_903945325.1 uncultured beta proteobacterium
CAGCCGTCTCCAAACGGAAGACCGCCTCACTCACTCATCCCCCCTGGGCGGCGCATCCCTCACCTGGCACAGCAGGTCTTCCGCCTGCAGCTCGTCTTCTGCAAACATCACCTTGATCTTCCCCGGCGTATCTGCGCTCTGCGCGGCGCGCAGGGCTTTGGCGTGTGCCGAGGCTTCGGTGAAGGCGTCAAAGGCGGCCAGTTTTTCGAGCTGCGCAAAGGGTTTCACCCGGTAGATGTAGTAAGGCATTGCGCCGTCCTTAGTGTTGGAGAACAGAGTTTCAGACGTAAAACTTGGAAGCGCGGCGGCGCCCGGGCAGCGCCTTCTGGATGATGACGCCGCGCACAGCCGACAGATCAGCCAGGGGCACATCGGCAAATGCCGGGCTCAGCGGGTGCAGTAGCCAGCCCGCATCGATGCGCAGCAACTGCCGAAATGTCCACTCGTCGTTGTGCCACGCCAGCACATAAGCACCGTCCTTGGCCAGGCCCTCGGGCTCGATGATGATGATTTCGCCCTCCAGAAACTCGGGCGCCATGCTGTGGCCCATCACCATCAGTGCAAAGGACTCTCCGCCTCCGCACTCCGGTACCGCAAAGTCATTGGATTGCATGGCTTCAGACAATTTCAGCAAAGATTTGCGCCAGTGCGACACCGGCACTGCGCAGCTCATCGCGCAGGGTCACCACAAATTCAGGCGGACCGGCCAGGTAGAAATCGCAATCCAGTTCAAACAGATCGGCACGCATGGCCTGCGCAATCTGCTGCGCACCGACCACTGTGTCGGTGTGGGTGACCAGTTCGTATTCAAACTGGTCCAGCGCCTCGGACCAGGCCCGGCACTGGTTATTGGCAAAGTGGCCGTCGCTTTGGGTCGCCAGCCAGAACAGTGATAGCGATGGTGCCGCGTCCAGCGACAGGGCGTGCTCGATCAGGCTCTTGATGGGCCCAAATCCGCCGTCGCAGGCAGCAAACACCAGGGGGCGGTGCCCGTCGGCCAGCACAAACTCGCCGCTAGGGCCTAGCACCGTGATGGCCTCGCCTGCCTTGATGTCGTCGGCGAACAAATGCTGGGCCAGCGCGTCGGCCGGGTCCCGGGCAATATAGAAGAGCAGGTTGCGGTCGTCGCACGGGCAACTGGCCACCGGGTAGGTGGTGTGTACGTCGCCCTGCCCCGGCATGGTCCAGCCCAGCCGCACCGACTGCCCCGCCAGGAAGCGCAGGCGGTGGGTACGGGGGGTTTGCAGGTGCAGCATGCGGGTGTTTGGGGCCAGCGTGCTGACGGCGCGCACGTGGGTCACGATCTGCTGCTCGGGAATGTCTTGCGGGCCAGACGCCTCCAGCAGTTCCAGCGTGAGGTCGCTGCTGGCGGCGGTGTTGCAACACATCAGCGTGTAGCCCTGGGCTTTTTCGTTTTCTGAAAGCTGGTAGTCGGAATGCTGGGTCTGCGCCACTTCGCCCGAAATCACCCGCACCTTGCACATGCCACAGCTGCCATTGCCGCAGCCATAGTTCAGCCGCAGCCCGGAATGCAGCCCCGACTGCAGCAAGTTGGCGTGCCCCTCCACCAGAAACTGGTGGCCGCTGGGGCGCACCGTTACCTGTGCCGTCATGATTTTTAGCATGTCGTCCATCACTTCCAGCAAATTGACCGACTCCGTGGCCAGCGCCTGCGCCAGTCCCTGGGTGACTTGGCGCTCCATGTCTTGCCACGCGCTATCGCCCGGGTGCTCCAGCACGCCTGCGCGGGCCTGCTTTTGCAGGGCGATGACCAGGCCGTGGTAGCGCTGCAGGTGCCTTCGCACATCGGCCAGCTCCTGGGTTTGCGCAAACAGGCGCTGCGCCAGCACCTCCTGGCTGGGCAGCATGCGCTCGCGCACCCGTTTGCCAAACGCTTCATCACGGATTTGCGCCACGCGCTCCAGCAGGCCCGACTCCTCCAGCTGCGCTTGCGGATACAGCTTGAGCAAGGCTTCGACGCCCAGCAGACCATCGTTGAGGATCAGGGCGCCATCGCGCACCTGCTGCTGCAAAACGCCGCGCGCCACGCCCAGTAGCTGGGCAGCACGCCAAACGGTCAACTGGTGGGTCATAAGTTGATTGCTATTGAATTAATAGCTGCTTACGCAAGCTTCACGGGGGCTAGAGGCCGATTTTTCATAAATTTCGCCAGAAATACGGTCCAGATAGCGGGCCCGGTACAGCAGCCGTGGCTGGGCCGGATCATCGACAAAGCCCGCGCGGTCGTGCAGCACGTTGTTGCACACCAGGCCCATGCCGGGTTGCAGCGTCAGTCGAAACACAGAACTGTCCTCACCGGCCAGCAACTGCTCCAAAAAGGCGACTGCCGCGCGGGTAGGCGCATCGTCCTTCCACAGGATGCTGCGCGTGCGGGCGGTGTAGCGCATGTGCAGCGCACCGCTGGCCGCGTCCACCGAGAACACGGGGCCGGTCTGCTCGGCGCGGGCAATGCCGTCTTCATCGGTTCGCTCGGGGATGGTCATGGCGTCGGGCTGCATCAGCGCACGCACCCAGTCGGGGTTGACTTCGCGCAGGGCGATGTAGGCCATCTCGTGGTCCATGACCGCGCTCTCACCGCCGGTTTGGGCTCTGCGCACGCAATGCAGCACCATGGCCTGTATCTGGCGCGATTGCGGGTGGTAATACCCGTCGGTATGCCACTTGATGGGGCGGTTGGTGTAGGGGATGAACGCCGGGCGGTCACCTGATCCAGCTGCAACGGCTATGGGCGAAATGCCATCGTCGTCCGCCAGCCAATTGCCGTCCAAACGGCGTAAACCCAGTCGCGCAGCCAACAGGCGGGGAATGGCCTTGTCTTCAGTGACAACCGGGCTGCGGTAGATGGCCATATTGGCGTTTGCGCACAAGGCCAACAAGCGGTCCCGCTCGGCCTGGCTCAGGGCGCGCGGGTCGGCGACATCCACGATCAGGTCTTCCGCCCGCCTGGGATGACAGGCACGCTTGGTGTCGCGCCATTGCTGGTAGGCAGCGGGGTTGTCCAGATCAAACGGGTGCTTGTCCATGGTGGTTCTTTCAGTCGCCGGTTGCGCCCGCACGGGCGGCGCGCCGTGGGCGTGGCTCCGTGGACAGCACGCCGTGCATGGAGCTCTGGAGAATTTCCAGAGCCTCGGGTACTTCGGTGGCCATCATCTGGTCGATGACCCAGCGCTGGTCTTTTTGCGGCATCAGCATCTCGACGCGGTGCCCCAGGTAGCGCACAAAGGCAAAATCCGGCCCCTTTGCATCAAAGCCAAAGTCGGCGTAGTGGTCTGACAGTTCATTGAACAGGTCAATGAAACGGTCAAAGTGGCTGGGCTGACCGGCAGGCGGTGCGCCCAGCAAGGTGTCTTCGTTCTCCTGCAAAATCTCGCCCACCCGGCGCACCAGCGCGGTCACAAATTCGGCACGCCCGTCTGGCCCCATGCGAGCGTAAGCCATGCGGTCCAACACCTGGGTTAAAAACACCAACACCTCTCGTGTAAAGGCAAAGTACTGCGGCCCGACTTCAATGCTGAAGTCCGCCGAGCGCATCTGCTTGAGCATGTTCTGCGCCACCCGCCAGGTGATAAACGCCATGGCGCTGGCCGTCTGCTGCGGGGTTTTGGCCGTGCCAGTCTGGAACCACTGGCTTTTGATGCGCATTTTGGCCATATCAGACCAAGTAGCGCGAGGGAGAGCATCTCCGCCGGGCCGCCCCAAGGAAATGCAGCCCCCTCGGGGGGCAGCGTAGTACACGCAGTGACAAGCGTGGGGGCATTAATACCCGCCTTTGCCCAAGGGTTGCGGTAGTGCAGCAACCTTGGGGCCTTGTTTGGCGGGGCCGATGGGGAACAGGTCGTACAGGTACTTGCTGTCCACCTCGGGGCGTATTTCGGCCATACCCTTGAGCATGGCGCGAAAGTTGGGCGTGGCACCCTCTTCGCGGTATTGGTCACGCAGGTAATTAATCACCTCCCAGTGGGCATCGGTCAATTCGATATTCTCGGCGGCAGCAATCACGCGCACTGCCTCGTCATCAAACACGGCCTCCAACAGGTAACCCTGATCGTCGGCTTCCAGTTCCACACCGTTGACGCTGTACATCATCGCTTTTGCTCCATTATTTTCAAGTGAAAGAAATCAAACACCCACTGCCGCTGCCGACTTGTGGGGCACAAACAGTCCGCAGCCCAGCAACCGGTGTGGCCCCAGTCCGTGCTGCTGCAGACGCAGCGACTGCTCGGGAACCAGACCGTGCAGCATCATGCTGAAGGTAGTCATGTCCAGCCCATCGACCCGCAGACTGTGGCGCTTGCCACAGACCCGCTCACCGGCGATGGCCAACTCTGTCAGCTCGGCTTCCATGGCCTGCATAAATTCAGATTCATCCGCGC
>CAJAVE010000323.1 GCA_903945325.1 uncultured beta proteobacterium
CATGGGCGAGAGCATCAAGACCGTGATCCGCGAGAACAGCGCCACCATGCAACCGGGCAACGTGTATGTGCTCAACGACCCCTATCACGGTGGTACGCACTTGCCCGATATCACCGTCATTACACCGGTGTACCTGGATGGAGGGCCAACGTTGAGCGTCGCCGGGCCGCCCCAAGACGCGAGCGCCCCCTCGGGGGGCAGCGCAGTACGCGAAGCGACAAGCGTGGGGGCAATGTTCTACGTAGGCAGCCGCGGCCACCATGCCGACATAGGCGGCACCACGCCAGGTTCCATGCCCCCGTTTTCTACCCGCATAGAAGAAGAGGGCGTGCAGATCATCAATGTGCTCCTCGTTGATCGCGGTGTGTTGCGCGAAGCCGAGATGATTGCATTGCTGCAGAGTGGTGAATACCCCAGCCGCAATCCGCAGCAGACCAATAACTTCAATGCGCCGACAGCGGTGTGCATGACGGCCAGCATCCTGTCCAACGGTCGAATCCATGGGGCCTTCGGTATGGCGGGCGGCGATAGCGGGCAGCCGGGCATCAATCGCGTGGTGCGTCTGGATGTCAGTGTGGAAGACTTGGGCCACATTGGTCAGGCGGAGATGCTGGCTGGTGATGTGTTTGAGATTCACACGCCGGGGGGTGGTGGATTTGGAGGAGTTTGAAGTCGCGGCACAATGGTGGACATGGACCCGTTTCACGACAACTACCGGTTTCTCGCGCAGTACAACCAGTGGTTCAATGCGCGTCTGCTGGACGCCTGCGAGTCCCTGACCGACGCACAGCGCAAGCAGGAACGGGGTGCATTTTTCGGCTCCATTCACCACACGATCAACCACCTGGTGGTGGGCGATCAGGTTTGGTTGAAGCGGTTTTACCAATGTGGTCTGGACCATGGTTGGCAAGCACCCGGCCTGGATGATGCTGTGCTGGATCTTCCACCTGGTACGACCCTGAAGAGCGTTCTGTTTGAAGACTGGGCGGCGCTGCGGGTCAAGCGCGTGCAAATGGATGCCGCTATCAGGCAGTGGAGCGACGATATGCCGGACGGCTTTTCACAATTCACCATGCGCTACGCCAACTCCGTCGGCACACAGCGCGAACATCCAGTGTGGCAGGCCATGACCCATTTCTTCAACCACCAGACGCACCACCGAGGTCAGGTGACGGCGCTGTTGATGCAAGCCGGTGTGGACCCCGGTGTAACGGACTTGATTGCCTTGGTCCAGTAGCCCTGGGCGACAGAGCGTTCTGCGCAGGTCAAGGAGGAGCCCGCGTAGCGGGCGGGGGACACGGAGCATAACGCTCTGTCGCCCCGGGCTACGGGCGCGCGCAAGACGCTTTGTTTTTTGTTGCTGCCTGTGCAATATCCGAAAGGGCCACCGGCACTATTGGGCAAATAAAAACCCGCCGAAGCGGGTTTTTTAAGGAGAGCAATGAGTGCCTATTTCTTGGCGGCACTGGCGGGTGCTGCAGGCGCGGCGGGTGTAGCTGGTGCAGCGGCAGCGGGCTTGGCAGCCTTCTTGTCTGCGGCGGCTTTTTTGGCATCTTCCTTGGCTTGCTTTGCGGCCTCTTTCTTGGCCTTGGCTTCTTCTGCCTTCTTGGCTTTCTCTTCGGCTTTGGCTTTCTTGGCTTCATCAGCCTTCATCTTGGCGTCAGCCTTGGGTCTTTCTTTTCTTCTTTGGCAG
>CAJAVE010000324.1 GCA_903945325.1 uncultured beta proteobacterium
GACATGTGTCCTCAGGCGGCATCCTGGCGGTCACCTTTACCAACAAGGCGGCCAAGGAGATGATGACGCGGCTGACCAGCATGTTGCCGGTGAATGTGCGTGGCATGTGGATTGGCACTTTCCACGGCCTGTGCAACCGCTTTTTGCGGGCGCACTTCAAAATGGCAAACCTGCCACAGGCCTTTCAGATACTGGACACGCAGGACCAGCTCAGCGCCATCAAACGCCTGTGCAAACAGAACAATATTGACGACGAGCGCTTTCCGGCCAAGCAACTCCAGTGGTTCATCGGCGGCTGCAAGGAAGAGGGTCTGCGCCCCAATATGGTGGAAGTGCGCGACGAGGAAACGCGCCGCAAGGTCGACATTTACCAGCTGTACGAGGAACAGTGCCAGCGCGAAGGCGTGGTCGATTTTGGCGAGCTGATGCTGCGCTCTTATGAGCTGCTGCGCGACAACGATCCGATTCGTGAGCACTACCAGCGGCGCTTTCGCCACATCCTGATCGACGAGTTTCAGGACACTAACAAGCTGCAATACGCCTGGATCAAGATGCTGGCCGGGCAAGGTGCAGATGCGAGTCCCGACACGCCCGGTGGTGCCGTGATGGCGGTGGGTGATGATGACCAGAGCATCTATGCATTCCGTGGAGCGCGCGTCGGCAATATGGCCGATTTTGTGCGCGAGTTCAACGTGCAGCACCAGATCAAGCTGGAGCAGAACTACCGCAGCTACAGCAACATCCTGGACTCGGCGAATGCGTTGATCAGCCACAACAGCAAACGCCTGGGCAAGAACCTGCGCACCGAGCAGGGCGCGGGTGAGCCGGTGCGCGTGTACGAGGCCCCCACCGACTTTGCCGAGGCGCAGTGGATGGTCGAAGAGATGAAACAGCTGGTGCGCGACAACGGCCTTGAGGCCGGCTTTGAGCGAAAAGAGATTGCCGTGCTCTACCGCAGCAATGCGCAAAGCCGGGTGATAGAGACGGCGCTGTTCAATGCGGCCATGCCTTACCGGGTGTATGGCGGTCTGCGCTTTTTTGAGCGAGCCGAGATCAAGCACGCGCTGGCTTACCTGCGCCTGCTGGAGAACCCCAACGACGACACCAGCTTTATGCGGGTGGTGAATTTTCCGGCGCGTGGCATTGGCGCGCGCAGCCTGGAGCAGTTGCAGGATGCGGCGCGCGCCACGGGGTGCTCTCTGCACGATGCGGTCAGCGGCCTGAGCGGGCGCGCCGGGGTGGCCATAGCCGGGTTTGTGGCCAAGATCGATGTGCTGCGCGAGCAGACCGTAGGCATGAATTTACGCGACATCATTGCGTTGATGCTGGACCAGAGCGGCCTGATTGAGCACTACAAGCTGGACCGCGAAGGCGCTGACCGGTTGGAGAATCTGGACGAACTGGTGAACGCGGCCGAGAGCTTTGTCATGCAGGAAGGTTTTGGCAAAGATGCCGCCGCCATGGTGGTTGTAGCCGCCGGCCAAAGCCCGGTGAGTCAGGGTCTGGACCCCGACGCCGTAGTCGCTACCGGTAACCCCAATGACTTTGGCGATACGGGTGAGACGCTGTCACCTCTGGTTGCCTTTTTGACCCACGCGGCATTGGAGGCGGGTGACAACATGGCGCAAGCCGGGCAGGACGCCATTCAGCTCATGACCGTGCATTCCAGCAAGGGGCTGGAGTTTGATGCGGTCTTTATCACCGGCATGGAAGAAGGCCTGTTCCCGCACGAAAACTCCATGAATGACCATGATGGCCTGGAGGAAGAACGTCGCCTGATGTATGTGGCCATCACCCGCGCACGCAAGCGCCTGTACCTGAGCCACTCGCAGTCGCGCATGTTGCACGGACAGACGCGCTTTAACCTCAAGAGCCGCTTCTTTGAGGAGCTGCCAGAGGCCTGTTTGAAGTGGTTGACGCCCAAGCACCAGAATTTCAGCCGCGGCTGGAATGCCGACTCTGCTATGCATTCAGGAGCTGGTTACGCAGGTTCCACGGGGGCTGGAGCCTCTTTTGGTCAAAATATTTCACGCAAGGACGAGTCGCAGCACGGTTTGCGGCTGGGCATGCTGGTGTTTCACGCCAAGTTTGGCGAAGGCACGGTGCTGACGCTGGAAGGCGCTGGCGACGACGCCCGCGCCCAGATCAACTTTCCGCGCCACGGCACCAAGTGGCTGGCGCTCAGCGTGGCCAAGTTGACACCGGTTCCTTGACCGGGAGGATCCTGTCCGCTCAATAGGAGTCGGCCGTCTCCTTGTTTCCCTTTTTGCCGGAAATCTGCCAGGCGGTGCGCTGGCCGACCAGGCGCGCCAGGTATTCCAGTTCCTCATCGGTGTGGTTGATGGCCTTGGCCGGTGCCAATGCAGCCTGTCCGTTGCTTCCCATGTCAGCCCATACGGCCTGGTGGTAGGTGGACTCCGAGAGTTTCTGGTCATTGCCCGCCACCAGGTTGACGACGCCGTAGCAGTTGCAAAAATAGCTTCGATTTCCGCGATCCGCAAAAATTTCGGTGTAAACGCCGGTACCGCGAATACCAGCGGTCAGGGTTGGCGTAACGATCTGGCGGTTGGTTCCTTTGCCCCACACGCTGACCACTGCGCCCGTCAATAGCCGCAACAGGCTGACCGCTGTGATGCTGGAGCCTCGTTCAACCACCATGCGGGTGTTTTGGCGCATATGAAAGGCTGAGTTGCCAATCGCAAAAATCAGTGTGGAGCGCGGGCCGGTGACGATTTCATCACCCGTTTGCAGGGATTGGTCTGACCGCAAGCTTTGCCCGTTGACGGTGGCGTCGCCGCTCAGTTCAACAATGTTGCTTCGCGACTGTGCCTGCGCACCGGCCAGGCTGCCAGCTGCCGTCCAGGCCGCAGCGGCCTGGAGAAAGCTGCGACGCTGAAACCACAGCAGTTCAGTGTCGTTTCGTCCCTGCAATTGGTGCTGAGTCATGTGTTTTCTCCTGAGTCGAACGAGAAGCTATCCATAAACGTGAAATAGATGGACGTGAAAAAAGTAGCGGCCATCAGCAACGCAGCGGGGTAGAGCAATGTGGCAACGATTTCCACACTGCCTAGCAAACCCGCAACGGCAGCAATCGTGACGCCAAAGCCCAAGAATACCCCCATCCAGACCAAGCCGTACACGGTGAAGGCCCAAAAATTGCGCATACAGACGACAAAACTGAAGAACAGACTTTTAACGGGTGCAACGCCGTGCCAGTGCACCAGAGCAGGAGCATGCCAAAACAACAATGACAGGGGCATGTACAGGACCGACGCTGTCACCATGGCCAGTTGGAAGTCACCATCTTGCAGCAGTTCGGCACTCATGGAACCTCCGAGCAAATAGAGCTTGGCAAATTTCCCACCATCAATCAGGGCCGACACGCCCAGAACCATCACAAAGCCCAATGCATACAGTGCGCCCAATATCAGCATGGCGCGCAGTTGCTGGCGACCGGCGCGAAAGGCGGTCACCAGAATCAGCGGCATGGGGAATTTGCCATCGGCCGCTTCACGCGTTGCCGCCATCAGGCCCAGGGTGGCGCCCGGCAGAAGGGTCAGGGCCAGCGCACTGCCGATCACGGGCACGAGGCTGAGGACGGACATCAACGCCAGAAACATAAAGAACAGGCCCGCGAGGGCCAGGGGTTGCCGGAAGAACGTCCGGATACCCGATTTAACCCATTGAATGCCCCGGCGGGCCGGGACGATTTGAAGTTTCATGCGCTGATGTGGCTGGTGGTCAAGGGGTGGAGGATACGCTGGCGCAGCACCCGGTGGAAATGTTCGGGGTCATGGGCCTGTAAAACCGCAGCTTCCCGTGGCAGGTGCAGGTCCCATAGGCGGCTGAGCCAAAAGCGCAGTGCACCCGCCCGAGCCATGGCCGGCAGTAGCGTGCGTTCCTGTGGCTGCAGGGCGCGCACGCCTTCGTAGGCTTGCATGAAAGCACGCGTTCGTGCGGAGTCGGTGGCGCCAGTTGCAAGGTCAATGCACCAGTCATTCAGACACACCGCGACGTCAAACAGCCAGCTATCAACGCCGGCAAAATAGAAATCAAAGAAGCCGGTCAGCGAAGGCGTTCCAACGGTGTCAGCCTCAAACATCACGTTGTCGCGGAACAGGTCGGCGTGGATGGGCCCACGCGGCAAAGCACCATAGGCGGGTAGTGTGGTTACATGGTTCTGGTAGGCCAGCTCGCTTTTCAACAGGTCGGCCTGGTCTTGCGGCACAAAGGGCAGCACCACCGGCACGGTTGCGTTCCACCAGTCCAGCGCGCGCAAATTGGGCTGGCGCATAGTGAAGTCGCGCCCGGCCAGGTGCATGCGTGCCAGCATGTCACCGACCAGCGTGCAGTGCGCGGCGGTGGGGGCCAGCTCGCTTTTGCCGCGCAGGCGATTGACCACAGCCGCCGGTTTGCCATTGAGGGTGTGCACCACATCGCCGTCCCGGTTGGCAGCCGGGTCGGGCACCGGCACGCCATGGTGGGCCAGGTGCTTCATCAGGCGCAGGTAAAACGGCAACTGCTCAGCGCTCAGGCGCTCAAACAGGGTCAGCACATAGGGTGCCTGGTCGGTGGTGACAAAGTAGTTGGTGTTTTCAATGCCACCCGAGCAGCCCGCCATGGTCTGGAGGGTGCCCAATTGAAGTCCTTGCAGGAATTGCGCGGCCTCGTCAAACGTGACCTCTGTGTAAACCGCCATGTATCAGCCAGCCAGAATAGTGTGGATGTGGATTGTAGATTGGCGCTGTGCGCCAAGGTTTTTGCCGCCGGGCCGCCCCAAGGCAAAACGCGACCCCCTCGGGGGGCAGGGCGCCACACGCAGTGGGCAACCGTGGGGGCCATGGACGGGCACAATGCACATATGACTGACAAGAAAACCCTGCTGCTGGTGGACGGTTCCAGCTACCTCTACCGTGCCTTCTTTGCCGGAGGCGGAGACATGAGCATCACCCTGACCGACGGCACCGTCCAAAAGACCGGCGCCATCCGCATCATGGTCAATATGATGCAGTCGCTGCGCAAGGAATACCCGGCCCACTATGTGGCCTGCGTGTTCGACGCCAAGGGCCCCACCTTTCGTGACGCCATCTACCCGCTGTACAAGGCGCACCGCGACCCCATGCCCGACGATTTGCGCAGCCAGATTGCACCCATTCACGAGGTGGTGCGCCTGCTGGGCTGGCCGGTGCTGGATGTGCCGGGTGTGGAGGCCGACGATGTGATTGGCACGCTGGCCGTGGTGGCCGCCAACCAGGGCATTGAGGTCATCATCAGCAGTGGCGACAAAGACCTGGCGCAATTGGTCAACGAGCACATCAGCATCATCGACACCATGAACGGCAAGCGCCGCGACCTGGCGGGCGTGGAGGCCGAGTTTGGCGTCCCGGCGCGTCTGATGCTGGACTACCAGACGCTGGTCGGCGACACCGTGGACAATGTCCCTGGCGTCTCGAAAGTCGGACCCAAGACGGCGGTGAAGTGGCTGCTGGAATATGGGTCGCTGCAGGGCGTGGTGGACAACGCCGCCCACATCAAGGGCGTCGTCGGTGAAAACCTGCGCCAGGCGCTGGACTGGCTGCCCACCGGGCGCTCGCTGCTGACCATCAAGACCGACTGTGATTTGAATGGCTGGGTGCCAGGACTACCCGCTATGGATTCAATAGCTGCTTACGCACAGGATACGGGGGCTCTGAGGCTATTTTGCGAGAAATACGGGTTCAAGGGACTGGCCAAGTCGCTGGAAGCCCAAGCGGCGAACGGAAATGGGACTCCAGGAAATGGGGTCGGATCCGCGAAGCGAAGCGCAGACGGCTCTGACCCCATTTCCGGGCGAGCGCAAACGACTTCACCAGGGCTCTTTGATGAACCCGCCGCCGAGCCGCTCGCTCCCCGCGCCAGCAACCTGACCTTTGACACCATCCTGACCTGGGAGCAGTTCGATACATGGCTTGCCAAGCTGCAGGTCGCCGAACTCACCGCCCTGGACACCGAGACCACGTCACTGGATGAAATGCGGGCCGAGATCGTGGGCATTTCTTTCAGCGTTCAGCCCGGTGAAGCCGCCTATATCCCGCTAACCCACCGCTACCCGGGTGCGCCGGAGCAACTGAACCGCGAAGAGGTGCTGGCGCGGCTCAAGCCCTGGCTGGAAGACCCAAGTGCCAGGAAGCTGGGCCAGCACATCAAATACGACCGCCATGTCTTTGCCAACCACGGCATCGAGGTGCAGGGCTATGCCCACGACACCATGCTGCAAAGCTATGTGCTGGAAGTGCATATGCCGCATGGCCTGTCCAGCCTGGCGCAGCGGCATTTGGGGCGCAGTGGCATTACCTTTGAAGACCTGTGCGGCAAGGGTGTTAACCAGATTTCTTTTGACCAGGTGGACATTGCCAAGGCGGCCGAATACTCCGCCGAAGATTCGGACCAGACGCTGGACGTGCACCGCGTGTTGTGGCCGCAGATCGAAGCGAACGAGAAGCTCACATTCATCTACGAACTGGAAATCGCCAGCAGCGAAACCCTGTACCGCATCGAGCGCAATGGCGTGCTGATCGACGCGCCCACGCTTAGCAGCCAAAGCCACGCGCTGGGGCAGCGCATTCTGCAACTGGAGACCGAAGCCTACGAGATTGCGGGCCAGCCCTTCAACCTTTCGTCACCGAAGCAACTCGGCGAAATCTTCTTCGACAAGCTGGGCATGCCGGTGGTCAAGAAGACTGCCACTGGTGCCCGCAGTACCGACGAAGAAGTGCTGGAAAAACTGGCCGAGGACTACCCGTTGCCCGCCAAGCTGCTGGAGCACCGGGGTCTTGCCAAGCTCAAGGGCACCTACACCGACAAGTTGGCCCAACTGGCCAATCCGCGCACCGGCCGCGTACACACGCATTACGCGCAAGCCGTGGCGGTGACGGGGCGCCTTTCCAGCAACGACCCCAATTTGCAGAACATCCCGATCCGCACACCCGAGGGTCGGCGCGTGCGCGAGGCCTTTGTGGCCCCTAGTGGATCGGTGATCGCCAGCGCCGATTACTCGCAAATCGAGCTGCGCATCATGGCCCATATCAGTGACGATGCGGCGCTCTTAAAGGCCTTCCACGACGGGCTGGACGTGCACCGCGCCACCGCTGCCGAGGTGTTTGGCGTGGCCGTTGACCAAGTGTCAAGCGAGCAGCGCCGCTACGCCAAGGTCATCAACTTCGGGCTGATCTACGGCATGAGCGCCTTTGGGCTGGCACGCAATCTGGGTATCGACAATACGGCGGCCAAGAATTACATCCAGCGCTATTTCGAGCGCTACCCCGGCGTCAAGACCTATATGGAAAGCACACGGGCGCTGGCCAGACAGCAGGGCTATGTGGAGACCGTGTTTGGCAGGCGCCTGCAGCTCGCAGGCATTCAGACTGCCAAGGGCGCGCAGCTGGCCGGGCTGGAGCGCGCCGCCATCAACGCGCCCATGCAGGGCACCGCGGCCGACCTGATCAAGCTCAGCATGAATGCGGTGCAGCAGGTGCTGGATGCCGGGCAGCGGGGCACGAAGATGATCATGCAGGTGCACGACGAACTGGTCTTTGAGGTGCCTGAGAGCGAGGTGGATTGGTTGAAGACCGAGATACCGCGCCTGATGGCCAGTGTGGCCGACCTCAAGGTGCCCCTGCTCGCCGAGGTGGGAGTCGGGCCCAACTGGGACAAGGCGCACTGAGCGCGTTTGCAGAAACCGCGAGATGCCCTGTACCAGCAAGGTTCAATATCCTGCGTCAGAATAGGATCGCTCACGCCCTGTGTGCCCAGAACCAACCTCTTTTGTACCAAGGACCCGACATGCTTACCCCCGACCAGAACGACGACTTCAACGCCCTGCTTCCCGGTAAAACCACCGAAGCGGGCGCGACCCGCCGCACCGCGCTCAAGACCGCGTTGGGCGTTGGTTACGCGGCAACGGCCATGCCCATCATGGCGCAGACAGCCGTCAAAACCCCCTCCACGGGGCTGACCAGCGGCGAAGGTATCTATGACGTGGACGGTTTCACGGTCCCTTTCTTTTACGCTGCCCCCGAAGGCAAAAAGAAC
>CAJAVE010000325.1 GCA_903945325.1 uncultured beta proteobacterium
ATGATGCGCCGTGGCGACGATGTCATTCCGTTGTGCGTTTGCGAGGCAGAAAGCGGGCCAGCACCTTGTCGGGCGTCCATTGCTTCAAGTCCAGCACTGGCAGCTCCAGTGCATCAATGGAGTTTTTGACAATCAAACCCAATTCGGTATCGCCCTCCATCGACAGGCGGCGGTTGAAGAACAGCGTGTCCGGATCTTCCTGGCGCTGCGCCAGGCGTAAAAAATCCTGCGCACTGGCGCTGATGGTTAGGTCAGTTGCGTCCTGCTTCCTGGAGGCGACAAAGCGCACCCCGGTGCACGTGAAGTCAAAGGTCAGTCGTGCGTCACGCACGTGGATGCGCAACTTCTTGCCCAGTAAATACTGGCGTACATCAGCCGGCAATTGCTTGGCCAGCACCTGGTTGAGTGCTGTTACCAGAAGAAACGAGCCCGGGTAAGCCGGCAGGTGCGCCAGGACAGAGCCAACGCGGTCCGGCAATACAAAAACGGTAGACGCACTCATGGGGCACAAACCTCCGGGGTTAGGGAATCGGCGACGACCTGGTCCAGCCCGGGCTGGCCGTGCCAGTAACCATTGCAGCCGCGATCCGGCATCAGCGGTTGCAGGCGCGCCAACGCGTCTTTCGGGGTCAGCGAGTGCTTACGCGCGGCGTCAAACACGGCAATGACTTCGGCCATATCCCGCGACTGCGGGCTCAGGCGCACCACGTCCACATCCAGGCCGTGCATATCGTCCAGCGCGTCCACCAGGTTGTAGACCCGGGCCGATTGCGTCTGCGTGCCGTTGAGCACCAAAAATTCTTCATGCTCCCGCGTGTTGAGCATCAGGCCATCGGGATGGTCCAAGCAACTAAAGCGGCAATCGTCCTTGGGCAGGTTGCGGTGGCGTGCCGTAAAGCAGCGCGCCGAAAACGCCAGCGGCATCCGGCCATAAGAAAACACCTCCGTCTGCAGGCCTGCAGGCAAGTCCTGCTGAATCACGGCCAGATCGCTGCGCTTCATTTCCAGCGGCATCACCCAGCGCGTGGCGCCTAGCCCCGCCATCCATTTCAGCGTCGGCAGGTTGTAAATATTGAGGTGCGGCCCGGCAACAAACGGTACTTTGCCGGCCAGGCATTGCACGGCGCCCATGTCGTTGGCTTCCACCAGGAAATCGCCATTGCCGGTGATCTTGTGCATGGTGCCCACTTCGGCGCCGGACTCCAGCAGCACCTGGGTGGACAGCACCACTTCCTTGCCGGCGCTGCGCAGGCGTTTGGCAATGTCCAGCCAGTCGGACAGGCGCAGTTCATGGCGGCGCGAGCAGACGGCTTCGCCCAGATACACCACATCCACTGCCGTAGCGGCCATGGAATCGTAAAAGTTGAAAGTGGCTTCGCGTGACCAGTAGTACAGCAGCGGACCGAGAGAAATTTTCATGATCATTTCCAGGGGCGGTGGTAGGCGCCCAACGTATGCTGCTGACCCTCGGCCACTTTGTCCAACCCGCTCATCCAGACGGGCTTGGGTGCGTAGCGGTGTGGGTTGTCCATGCAATGGTCCATGGCCTCACGCCAGACCTTGGTAACCTGGGCCACGTAGGCCGGGCTGCGCTGACGCCCTTCGATCTTGATCGCTTTCACGCCCATCTTCAACAATTGAGGCAGGAGCTCCAGCGTGTTCAGGCTGGTGGGCTCTTCAATGGCGTAGTAGTTTTCATCGTCGCCCACATCAAAGCGGCCCTTGCACAGCGTGGGGTAACCGGCGTTCTCGCCGGGTGCATAGCGGTCGATCAGCACACCGTTGAGACGCGACTCACGGCCCTGCGGGGTTTCCACCCAGCGCACGGCTTTAGGCGGCGAA
>CAJAVE010000326.1 GCA_903945325.1 uncultured beta proteobacterium
CGGGGCGATCTGGCCCGTTTGGGCCTGTAAAGAAAACTTCTTCCATCCTCTAAGACAATTACCCAGTGCAAATCGAACAACTGATTAGTGCCATCGCCGTCCATGCAATTCCGGTGATTTTTGCCATCACCGTGCATGAGGCTGCTCATGGCTACGCTGCTCGCCACTTTGGTGACAACACGGCATGGATGATGGGGCGCATAACCTTAAACCCCATCAAACATATAGACCCCTTCGGCACAATTTTGCTGCCTCTCATGTTGCTTCTTGTTTCCAGCCCTGTAATTCTTGGCGCTGCCAAGCCTGTACCGGTGCGGTTCGACAAACTCCGAAACCCCAAGCGAGATATGGTCTGGGTAGCACTTGCTGGCCCGGCCGCCAATTTGGCAATGGCGCTTTTGTGGGGCGTTCTCCTAATACTGCTTCGCGCTGCCAACTTTCAGGAGGATTTTTTTCTAGAAGTGTGCAATGCCGGTGTATCCGTGAACATTGTCCTTTTTGCATTTAATCTTTTTCCTCTGCCTCCACTCGACGGCGGGCGCATTTTGGTAGGTCTATTGCCGATGAAGCAAGCCATTGCGGTTTCACGTATTGAACCCTACGGTTTTTTTGTTGTTATCGCTCTGATTTACTTCCAGATCATCAACTATTTTTGGATGTACCCACTCATAGTTCTTACCAAATTTTTACTGAATTTGGTGCTATCCCCGCTTGGAATGCTTCTTTCTTGATCGCCACTTTTAAGTTATGTCTTCTGTTCGCTTCCTCACCGGCATCACCACCTCAGGTACTCCCCACCTTGGCAACTACGTTGGATCCATTCGCCCATCCGTACGCGCCAGCCTCGCCGCAGACGTGGAGAGCTTTTACTTTCTGGCCGACTACCACGCACTGATCAAGGTCGATGAACCGGCACGCATCCAGCGCTCCACGCTGGAAATTGCCGCGAGCTGGTTGGCCGCCGGTCTGGACCCCGAGCGCGTGACGTTTTACCGCCAGTCCGATGTTCCAGAAATTCCTGAACTCACCTGGTTGTTGACTTGCGTCACCGGCAAGGGTGTGCTTAACCGTGCACATGCGTATAAGGCCGCTGTAGACAAAAATACCGGGGCCGATGAAGACCCTGACATGGACGTGACCGCCGGACTGTTCATGTACCCAGTTTTGATGGGGGCAGATATTTTGATGTTCAACGCGCACAAGGTGCCGGTTGGACGCGACCAGATCCAGCACATCGAGATGGCGCGCGACATGGCCAACAGCTTCAACCACCGCTACGGTGAGCACTTTGTGCCGCCGCAAGCAGTGATCGAAGAGTCGGTTGCTACCCTGCCAGGGCTGGACGGGCGCAAGATGAGCAAGAGCTACGACAACACCATTCCCCTGTTTGCGCCACGCGAGCAACTCAAAAAACTGGTCGCAGGCATTGTTACCGACTCCCGATTGCCAGGGGAACCCAAAGCAACCGAGGGCTCCGCCCTTTTCCAGATTTACCAGGCATTCGCCAGTGAAGAGGAGACTGCGGCACTGAGCAAGGCCTATAGCGACGGCATTGCTTGGGGCGATGCCAAACAAGTACTGTTCGAGCGCATCGATCGCGAAATCGCACCTATGCGTGTGGCCTACTTGGACCTGATCAACAACCCGGTCAAGATTGAAGCGATTCTGATGGCCGGAGCAGCCAAAGCCCGCCAGCGCGCCACGCCGTTTATGGCAGAACTGCGCCATGCCGTGGGCCTGCGCCGACTCGGAGACGTGGCCAGCGTCGCTCCCCAGAAAGCAGCGAAAGCAGCCCTGCCAAGCTTTAAGCAATACCGAGAGTCCGATGGTCAGTTCCGCTTCAAACTGGTGGATGCACAGGGTCAATTGCTGTTACAAAGCTTAGGCTTTGCGTCGCCCAAACATGCGGGCCAGGCGATTGCCATGCTTCAGCGTGACGGTGTACCCGCGCTTACCATTCTGGCGGCGCAACTGGAACCGATGACTGCAGATGCCAATACCGTTGGCGCGGCACTGGCATTGCTCGCTGTGGAAGCTTAACGGCGACCACCTGAATCGCATAGCGGCTGTTTTGACGGTCGCGAATTACCACTTACCGATAAACCAAACTTCACTTTTCAAATGAGCCTACGAAAACATCTGATTTCTGTCCTTCTGGCATTAGCTACTTATGGCACGCCAGCGATAGCCACCGAAACCGAGACATTAGCCTCTGGTGTCAAGATTGAGCACACGACGCAGGGTACCGGTGCGAAGCCCACCGCCGCCGACAGGGTCAAGGTCCATTACCGCGGCACGCTGGCCAATGGCAAAGAATTTGACAGTTCGTACAAGCGCAATGAGCCAGCGGTCTTCCCGCTGAGCAAGGTGATTGCTTGCTGGACGCAGGGCATGCAAAGAATCAAGGTCGGCGGCAAGGCCACATTGACTTGCCCTGCAGTAACTGCCTACGGTGATCGCGGTGCAGGCGCGGACGTACCCCCCAATTCAACGCTGACATTTGAAGTAGAGCTACTCGCCATCGTTCCCTAAATGGCTGTGGGCCGTAGCGGGATCAATGGGACCCGTAGCTGGCAAGCTTCCGAACATCAAGAACTCGAATCTCGCGATTGTCAATTTCAATCAGGCCCTCCGACTCAAGCTGGTGCAACAACCGCGAGAAATACTCGGGTGTCAACTACAAACGCGACGCAATAGTGGCCTTGCTCACTGGTAGCGAAACGGTGACAACGCCAATATCGCCATCATGTTCCAGTTCGACATCGCGCAATAGGTATCCAATAAGGCGCTGCATGCCACTGTGCAAGGTTTAGCTCTCGACATCCAGCAACAACCGATGCAGCCAGTGCGAAATACCTGACAGCATGTGCATCGAGAATCGTGGGTCGCGCTCAATTTCACTGAACACAGCCTGCTTGCCCACCGACATGATCAGGGTGTCGGTCAGGGTCTGCGCGTTCAGCATATAGGGTTTGGGCAAGAACATCATGGCCTCGGCAAAGCTGCGCCCCGGGCCAATCAGTTCTATGATTTTTTCCACTCCGGTTGCAGAAGCCACAAACAACTTCACCTGGCCTGTGACGACAAAGTGAAAAGACTCACATTGTTCACCTGCCCGAAACACCATGCTGTCGCGGGCAAACCGGCGCAACCGGCAGCCGCGTGCCATGTTTTCTCGCTTGGGCGTGGACAGATTGCTGAACATCGGGATTGTCCCGCGTGGTGACCTGCAATTTTCGAAGAACACTCTGCACGTGCACCTTGACTGTTGTCTCTGCGATACCCAGTTCACGACCAATTTCCTAATTGCTGGACCATCACGATACGGGCAAAGGGAACAGCCACCTGTCGCGCAGAAAGCGCATCCACACCCCGCACGCCCGGCAAATGATTGTCCAGCAAGATCACATCAGGTTGCAGCTCTTGCGCGCGGCGCTGGGCCCAGCCTGCGTCTGCGACATCGCCCACGATTTGCACACGGGCGTCACGCGCCAGCAGGGCGGTCAAGCCCCGCCGAAACAGCGTGTGATCGTCCACCACCATCACGCGAATAGCAGGTTTATTCGTATCGGTCATAGGCATAGTCGGGCTCAGTTGGAAATGGCTTGGGCAGGCTCATTGTCGGCCTGTGCCGTGTGGGTGTGACTCGCCAGCGTTAAACGCACAGAGCAACCCTTGCCAGGCGTTGAATGGACCTGAAGCACGGCACCCATGCGCTGGGCACGCTCGGCCATTATTTGCAGGCCAACGTGCGTGTCGTCGATGGGACCATGGTCAGCAACAAAGCCGTACGCAAACCTGTGTGGAGTTCAAATTTTTGCAGCGTTGTGGCCAAAGCGGGCTCGATATCTTCGGCGTTGGTCCGCGTATGAAAGTGGACCAGCAACTCGCGCACATCGCTATAGCACTCGCGAACGCCCGTGTCGATTTCTTCCAGAACGCTTTGCATCACCTCCTTGTCTTGGGATTGCATGGCGTCACGCATCAATTGCGCCTTAATTTTGAGAAAGGCCAACGATTGGGCAATCGAGTCCTGCAGCTCGCCGGACACGGCGGCCTCGCGTGCCAAAGCGTTGAGGCGCAGGTTCTCCATCGCTCCGGCGAGATGGCTATTCAACGCTTCCAGTAGAGATCGTTCGGCCGGACTGGGTGTTTGAGCTGATTGACTAGCTCAAGCACAAACAGATAGCCGGCAACCAACAACATCACTGCGCCCAGCAACGCCACAATCAACACACCAATTTGCAGCAGGTGCAAAGTCGCCGTCCACCCCGCCATATTCGACTCAATGCTGCTCACCATGGCATCAATGTCTGCCGCAAAGGCGACCGTATCTGGGGTCAGGCGATCCAGGTTGTCTGGCTTGTGCTCTTACCAGTTGACACGAAATTGGCTCCAGTCACGCTCTACATCGGCAAAGTGTTGGCGAGCAATCTCATCCCACAAAACGTGCAACGGGCGCGCAGCATCACCATTGAGTTGCCATGACACCTACAAAGTGACCGCCGTCGCAAGCAACGCCAGCACCAGAAAGGGCGAAACAGCCAAAGCAAGTTTGCGGCTCAGGCTCAACCGCGTTGTAGTCACTGTTATGGGCCAAATCTTACTGCGCGGCAATGGCCCGCAGTGGAGAGGTGAGTGTTCTAGGAACTGACTTGGCCCATCGCCGTGGCCCAGGAGAAGACGCTGTTACCGCTCACCCGCAGAGCCTGGCTTTGCTGCGCGCGCATACCGACACAATCTTTGCCGTATTGGGTGATCACATAGTGCGTGCACATTACCTGCCTGTCTGACCCCAGTCTTGCGGCTGCGCGCATTGCACGTACTGTGCCCTGGGCTTCGAGCTTGACCAGGCGATTGCGGGTGGATATCTCGGGCGCACTGACGTCCCTCGCCACATCCTTAACCGCAACCGGTGCAGCCTGCGTTGACAGATGACGCAAGATCTCCAGCGATTCGGGCCACTGTTCGACTGGAGTATTTCGGTTGGAGTGCTTGTTCATTCTGCCGCCTTTAGTTTGAGTCAACAAATAAAGGGCGACGCAACATCGAAATTTTGGAGCACATTTCGATGGCAGCCCCGCTAGCAAATGACCTTGGTCATGTAGCCCGGAAGCTTTGCGTCCTTGACTTTCGTCAAGTTTGCCCTCGCCAGATTTGCTTTTACAAGCCGCCTCGCTGGCTGCGAATACAGGCAGGAAATAAATCCTGCACAGCTATTAACATGAATATTACATAGGCCAAAGACATATTGCAAGCAAATGCATCAAGACGATTGCTCTCGCTTTGATCTAGCGCAATCGCTCGTAAAGATGCCACCCATGCGGATAGCTGCCCATGCTTTTGACGAGCGAGTAAAAATCCAACGCGCCAGCGCAGTGCGCCAACCAGTAGTGCAACCGACTGATGCTAGTTTTTGTGGAATGACTTTGCCTGAAAAGGTCGCGCCTCGAAACGAAAGACTTTGGGGTCTTTGGCGTCTACAGTGGTTTTGATCCAGCCCATCCAAGGCGAACCGTATGTTTCTACCCGGGTGAAATTGGCTATCAGGTCCTGCGTGGCAGGGTCACGTAGTGGCTGATTGATCTGCTGTTGGTGTGAGTCGCCATGCACTAGCACCACTTGGCCCGCAAAGGCGAGGGTCTCCTGCCGCAGCTGGTTTAGAAAGTCTTTGTAGCCCGGGTGTGCTTTTCCTGCGGCAGCGGCCTCGAAGCCGGGGTTAGCCTGAATGACAACCATCAGACCGGCAGCTTGTATGGCACGGGCACGGGCAAAGGCCTGAGTCAACCAGAGACCAACCACCGGGCTGCGTTGCTGAAACTCTTTTGAGGGGCCGCTTCCGCGCTGGGCGCCAGCGTAGTTGTTGTCACTGCCTGGCAGATTCAGACCCACAAAGACCACACCAGCCGTTTCCCATCGAACATTCTCGCGGTAGGCTGCAAAAGCCGGATTCCGACTTTGCCGCGTCAGCTCAAACTGGCGTTGCCCCAGAGTTTTATCGTCTGGAAAAAAAAGTGTGCGCAGTTTCTCCAGCCGCTCGAGGGGGTCGTAGGAACCATTGCTGTGGCGATGGCAGTCGGTCCACTCGTTGTCGCCGGGCACATAAACCAGCGGATGCCGTGACGCCTTGAATACACCCAAAATATCGAGAAAGGCCTCATCACTACAGACGGACCCGCCACTCTTGATGTCACCATCATGAATCACAAACGCGAGGTCTTCGGAATCCATTTCCGCCATCAATTCAGGCAGCAACTCGCGCTCGCGCTGGCTGTAGGCTGTATCACCAAATAGTCCAATAGTGATGGGCTGGGTCCTGGTTTGGGCTAACGCTACTCCTGTCAAACTCCAAAGCAGCAGCAAGATAGCAAGGGGGCAATATGTGCGCGTGATCATAAATTTGAATGCGTTAGTCGTTAAGAGTAGCGTCGCGCTTAGGACTTTGCGCTCTGCTTTCCAGAATCACACTGGCGGCAGCATGCTTTCGGCGAATGGAAAACTTGCGATAAATACATCGGGGGTGGACTGTATGTCCCCACGTAGTACGGCGCCAGCGGATCAGGTTTCCCAATCTGTTCTGCACATACGGGGGTAGTTCGCGCCCATCAGGCATAGTGTATTCCGACGCCGGTTCACTGACCAAGACTGATCCCCTTACGCGATCAAATCGTCTCGCGACCACACCCGCGGCGAAGCGTTTCCAATCTTTGCGTCATGGAACCCCTGCAAAGGCTTTACATGCACGCTCCCGGTTTGCCAAGCTTTCAATTCATTCTGGCTCGAAGGTAAAAATTGCACCCTTACATTCGGACTTTTGGTGTGACTTTTGATCACTGTCCCTGATGGGATTCGCTGGACGGCGCCTCGATTGCTTGCGCGCTGTCACCGACCGGCGTATACGATCAGAACGGAACTCTTTATCGTGGACCTGTAACTCCCACCCAATGCGCGCGTTCTTGTTGCCCCGTGCCACGGCCGCCACATTCTCGTTTCTGCGTTTGAGCACACCACCGACCCAACTGCAGGAATCGGGTTTTCGACTCTCCCAGTGAATCACCGAACGGGCACCGTAATTCAGCAAAGTGCGCATGTAAATGTCACCTCGCTTGTTGATTCCCAGCAGGTTTAGTTTTCCCCCGCTGGAGTGCTGCCGGGCTACCAGGCGCAGCCAAGCTGCCACCTGCTTGGCAACATGCCCACAATGCCATGGGGATCTATCAGGCCAAACTCTGACAGCAAGCCCCGAATCTGGCTGGCCTGGGCGGTGCGCGCTTTGACGAACCCTTGGCGCACCGTATGCAGTGCCGATACGCTTTGTCGCTCCGCGTTTTTGATCGGCACAAAGCGCATGTTGGGTCGGGTCATGGTTTCGCAGATGGCCTCTGCATCAGCGGCATCGTTCTTGTTGGTCTTGACATAGGGCCAAACGGTCGCCCATAGCTACCCGTGGACTGCTTGGCCAGGACACGCAGCGTTAAAGGGCCAGCCGTGCTCTAGCCTTTGCGTACTCGCGCTTGAGTTGGGCCACAAAGTCGGCCACCGGTTGCACCTGGGTCACGGCACCAATGCCCTGGCCGCAGCCCCAGATGTCTTTCCAGGCCTTGCTCTTGTCGCCGCCAAAATTCATTTTGCTGGGATCGCTTTCAGGCAGGTTGGCCGGGTCCAGACCGGCTGCGCGGATGCTGGGAGCCAGGTAGTTGCCGTGCACGCCGGTGAACAGGTTGCTGTAAACAATTTCATCCGAGTTGCTGTCCACAATCGCCTGCTTGTAGGCATCGCTGGCACGGGCTTCTTCGGTCGCAATGAAAGCCGAGCCAATGTAGGCAAAGTCTGCACCGCAAGCCTGTGCAGCCAGCACGGCGTCGCCCGTGGCAATGGAGCCACTCAAGGCAATGGGGCCATCAAACCACTGGCGAAGCTCCTGCACCAGCGCAAACGGGCTCTTCACCCCCGCATGGCCACCGGCACCAGCCGCCACGGCGATCAGGCCGTCAGCGCCTTTCTCGATGGCTTTGTGGGCGTGCTTGTTGTTGATGACATCGTGCAGCACCACGCCACCGTAGCTGTGGGCTGCGGCGTTGATGTCCTCACGCGCGCCAAGGCTGGTGATGATGATGGGCACCTTGTACTTGACGCACATCGCCATGTCGTGCTCGAGGCGGTCATTGCTCTTGTGCACGATCTGGTTGATGGCGAACGGGGCGGCCGGTTTGTCCGGGTTGGCCGCGTTGTAGGCCGCCAGTGCCCCGGTGATTTCGATCAGCCACTCCTCTAGTTGCTCGGCAGGCCGTGCATTGAGTGCGGGCATGGAGCCCACCACACCGGCGATGCACTGGGCGATCACCAGCTTCGGGTTGCTGATGATGAACAGCGGCGAACCGATAACCGGGAATGGCAGGCGGTCCAGGGGTGCGGGAAGTTTTGACATGTTCAAAATGCCTCCAGGGCCAGCGCTGTGACGCACTCGGCGCCTTCCACAATGCTGTCGCGCAAGCCGGGGGCCTTGGTCAACAGATGGTCACCGTAGAAGCGCGCGGTGATGATCTTGGCCTGCATGAACGCCACATCAGTGCCTACCGCAATTTGCTCTTGCGCAACCAGCATGGCACGCGCCATTTGCCAGCCTGCCATCACATTGCCTGCCAGCATCAGGTAGGGCACGCTGCCTGCAAACACAGCGTTGGGGCTGGCCTTGGTGTTGCCCGCCACAAAGTTCACCACGTCGACAAAGGCTTCACGCGCGGCCTTCAGCCGTTTGGCCATAGCCAGTGCGTCGGGCGTTCCGCTCTTGATCAACTCCGCTTCCGTGCCTTCGATTTGCACCGCCAGCATCTTGCCGGTCTGGCCACCATCGCGCGAGGTCTTGCGTCCCACCAGGTCATTGGCCTGGATAGCGGTAGTGCCTTCGTAGATGGTCAAAATCTTGGCATCGCGGTAGTACTGGGCCACGCCGGTTTCCTCGATATAGCCCATGCCGCCATGCACCTGAACGGCCAGCGAGGTGACCTCCAGGCTCATCTCCGTGCTATAGCCTTTGACCAGCGGCACCATGAATTCGTAGAAGGTCTGGTTGACCTTGCGCACATCGGCGTCGGGGTGGTTGTGCGCCGCGTCGTAGGCCGAAGCGGCCACACTGGCCATGGCACGGCAGCCTTCCACATAGGCGCGCATGGTCATGAGCATGCGGCGCACGTCGGGGTGATGAATGATGGGTGCACCGGCAGCAACCGTGCCGTCCACAGGGCGGCTCTGAACGCGCTCGCGCGAGAATCGTGCCGCCGTCTGGTAGGCACGCTCGGCAATCGCAATACCCTGCACACCCACGCCGTAGCGGGCCGCGTTCATCATGATGAACATGTACTCCAGACCACGGTTTTCCTGACCCACCAGGTAGCCAACGGCGCCGCCATTGTCCCCAAACTGTAGCACCGCTGTGGGGCTGGCCTTGATGCCCATCTTGTGTTCGATGGAGACGCAATGCACATCATTGCGAGCACCCAGTGAGCCATCTTTGTTCACCATGAACTTGGGCACCACGAACAGGCTGATACCCTTCACGCCTTCGGGCGCGCCCTGCACGCGGGCCAGCACCAGATGGACGATGTTTTCGGCCATGTCGTGCTCACCCCAGGTGATGAAGATCTTGGTGCCGAAAATCTTGAAGCTGCCATCGGGCAAAGGCTCTGCGCGGGTGCGCACTGCTGCCAGATCGCTGCCGGCCTGGGGCTCGGTCAGGTTCATGGTGCCCGTCCACTTGCCGCTGATCAGGTTTTCCAGATAGATGGCCTTCAATTCATCGGAGCCGGCGGTCAGCAACGCTTCAATAGCGCCGTCGCTCAGCAGTGGGCAAAGGGCAAAACTCATGTTGGCACTGTTGGCCATTTCGCCACAGGCGGCACCAATCGTCTTCGGCAGGCCCTGACCGCCAAAATCCACCGGGTGCTGCAGGCCCTGCCAGCCCGCTTCGGCGAATTGCTTGAAGGCTTCCTTGAAGCCCGGGGTAGCCGTGACCACGCCATCTTTCCAGCTCGTGGGATTTTTGTCGCCTTCCCAGTTCAGCGGTGCCAGCACGCCTTCGTTGAACTTGGCTGCTTCTTCCAGTACGGCTTGCGCGGTATCCAGACCCGCATCCTCAAAGCCAGGAATCTGCGCGATCTGGTCAATCTTGGCCAGGTGCTCAATATTGAACAACATGTCTTTGACGGGTGCAACGTAGCTCATGGGGTACTCCGGTAATACAGTGAAATAATGCAATCAAAACGCGAAAAAAAAGGGCACCGCGTACGATGCCCCCTCAGCAGATCAGCGCCTACAGCGCCGCCAGAAGCTCGGGCACCGCAACAAAAAGATCCGCCTCCAGCCCGTAGTCAGACACGCTGAAGATCGGTGCTTCGGGGTCCTTGTTGATGGCCACAATGACCTTGCTGTCCTTCATACCCGCCAGATGCTGAATAGCACCCGAGATACCGGCAGCAATGTACAACTGGGGTGCCACGATCTTGCCAGTCTGGCCCACTTGCAGGTCGTTGGCAGCGTAGCCCGCATCCACCGCGGCGCGGCTGGCACCAATGGCTGCGCCCAGCTTGTCAGCCAGTGGCGTCAATACATCGTTGAACTTTTCGGCCGAGCCCAAAGCGCGACCGCCCGACACGATGATTTTGGCAGCGGTCAACTCGGGGCGGTCATTCTTGGCAATTTCGGAGCCCAGGTAGGTAGCCTGCGTGCTGGCTGCGACGGCGGCCAACACCTCAACTGCAGCACTTCCGCCGGTGGCAGCAGCGGGGTCGAAACCGGTAGTGCGCACGGTCAGGACCTTGATGGCATCCAGGCTCTGCACCGTGGCCATGGCATTGCCGGCATAGATGGGGCGCTCAAACGTATCGGCGCTCTCCACTTTGGTGACATCAGAGACCTGAGCCACGTCGAGCTTGGCGGCCACGCGGGGCGCCACATTTTTGCCGCCAGCCGTTGCCGGGAAAACAATGTGGCTGTAGCTGGCCGCAACGGCCACGATTTGAGCGGTCATGTTTTCGGCCAGACCGTGCGCCAGGGCGTCGCTATCGGCGTGCAGCACTTTGCTGACACCCGCGATCTGGGCGGCCGCCGCCGCTGCGGCGCCGGCATTGCTGCCAGCCACCAGCACGTGGACATCACCGCCGCATTGCAGGGCGGCAGTCACGGTATTGAGGGTGGCACCCTTGATGGATGCGTTGTCGTGTTCGGCAATAACAAGAGAAGTCATAAAAATTTCCTTTAATCAGTTGAGGACAGAGCTGGCGCGCGTCGCGTCGCTGCGGTCTGTCCCGCAAGTTTTCAGATGACCTTTGCTTCAGTTTTCAGTTTGGCAACCAGCGTGGCCACATCGGGGACCTTGATACCGGCACTGCGCTTGGCGGGCTCAACCACCTTGAGGGTCTTGATGCGGGGGGTCACGTCAACGCCCAAAGCTTCTGGCGTTAGTGTTTCCATGGGCTTCTTCTTGGCCTTCATGATGTTGGGCAAGGTCACGTAGCGTGGCTCGTTGAGGCGCAGGTCTGTGGTGATGACGGCTGGCAGGGTCAATGAAACGGTCTCGGAGCCGCCATCCACCTCGCGGGTGATGCTGGCTTTGCCATCGACGATTTCAACCTTGCTGGCGAATGTGCCCTGGGGCAGATCGGCCAGTGCAGCCAGCATCTGGCCGGTCTGGTTGCAGTCGTCGTCAATGGCTTGCTTGCCAAGAATAACGAGGCCGGGTTGTTCTTTGTCGATCAGCGCCTTAAGCAGTTTGGCCACAGCCAGGGGCTGCAATTCAACCGCGGTCTCGACCAGAATGGCACGGTCTGCACCGATGGCCATGGCGGTGCGCAGGGTTTCCTGGCACTGGGTCACGCCGCAGGACACCGCGATGATTTCCGTAACCACGCCCTTTTCTTTGAGGCGCACCGCTTCTTCCACAGCGATTTCGTCAAAGGGGTTCATGCTCATCTTGACGTTGGCGATGTCCACGCCGGTTCCGTCGGACTTGACCCGAACCTTGACGTTGTAGTCAACCACGCGTTTAACGCTTACCAGGACTTTCATTTGCTTGCGCTCCAGAGGGTTACAAATTCGTTTGCCTACTTGACGTATACGTCAACTCTTCGATTCTATGCCTCGACTCGCTCCCAGGCGTCACCGAGATGACCAAATGCGTCAAATGACGAAAATAGAACGGTCGTGCTTTTCTGATTATAGTCACGCGACGGTATCGCGCAAGCCAAACTGTCACCTGCGGTTAGGTGGTGTGCACTACTCTTTGGGGGTAAGGGATGTCGATCGCGTTGTCGCGCAGCGCTTTCAGAACAGCCAGATTGACCAGAGACTTCAGATTGCCTGCGCCGTTTTCGATGTCGTTGATCCAGTAAACCAGCGTGAACTCCAGCCCATCAGCGCCAAAGTTGGTCAAGTTCGCAGCGGGCGCTGGGTCGCGCAGCACGCGATCCTGAGCAAGGGCGGCAACTGTCAACAATTGCATGACCAGGTCGACATCACTGTCGTAGCCAACCGAGACCACGGTGCTCTGGCTGACGCGCGAATCCGCCAGTGACAGGTTTTCAACCCGGCTGGTGATCAACAATTCGTTGGGAACAATCGACTCGCGCCCGGACAGTGCACGCACCACTGTATAGCGGGCGTTGATCTGGGTGATGAATCCTTCAAACCCATCCACCCGGACACAGTCACCGATGCGCATGCTGCGCTCGGCCAGAATGACAAAACCGCTGATGTAATTGGCCGTCAGCTTCTGCAGGCCCATGCCAATGCCCACCCCCACCGCTCCACCCAATACGGAGAGTGCGGTGAGGTCAATGCCGACAGCAGACAGGGCCAGCATCAACCCGACAAACATCAGCAAAGCCCGCGTGGCATTGCTGACTGCTTTGCGCAGTGACAACTCACCACCCGTGGCCGAACGCAGCAAGCGCGTCTCGATCGCAGACGATATCCACAGAGTAAAAATGAGTACCGCACCGGCGGTCAGAAAACCTTCAATCAGGGTGCGCACTGACAGTGTGGAGCCCCCCACCTTCCAGTGAATCTGGTCCAGTTCATTCAGCACCACCGGCAGCAGGCCGCTGACCCACAGCACCATGGCCAGCCATGCCACCCAGGAAATCGTGTGCTCCAGTGAACGTGCCCAGCGCGCCTCTTTAAATGCGACCTGCAGCACCTTCACGCCAATGCGAATCACCACCAGGGCAACCAGCACGGGTATGACAACCTTGAAGACCGCGACCGTAGCCCATTGATCCAGCAACGCACGGGCCAGGTAACCCATGCACAGCAGCACCAAAGGGAAAAGCACGCCGTCCACGGCCCGGTGACCAAACAGGATGGATCGCTCATCGTGAGCACCCAATGCACGGCGCAGCAACACCACCAAAGCCCATGCCAGAGCAACACAGGCGGCCAGCACCAGCAATTCCACCAGCACCGTGGTCTGGGTAAATGCGGCCAACCAGCCCTCCAGATCGTCAATCGGTTGGGGCGCAGGGGCGTGTACGACTTTTCCCATCAGAAATCTGCCAGAACGCGAATATGCGACTCCACGCTGAACGCCAAAGCATCCAGGTTGTAGCCGCCTTCGAGACACGACACGACACGGCCCTTGGCATGGCGCCGCGCGACATCCATGATGCGGTGGGTGATCCAGGCGTAGTCCTCTTCGACCAAGCCCATTTGCCCCATGTCATCGGCACGGTGGGCGTCAAAGCCTGCACTGATGAACACCATCTCGGGCTTGTAGGCGTGCAGCCTTGGCAGCCAATGCGCCTCAATCAGATCGCGTACCTGCTCCCCTTTGGTATAAGCCGGAACCGGAACATTCACCAGGTTGCTGGCGTTCGACCGCGCGCCTCCTTCGGGGTAAAACGGGTGCTGGAAGAAACTGACCATCAAAATGCGCTGGTCACCGGCAACGATGTTTTCCGTGCCGTTACCGTGGTGAACGTCAAAGTCCACGATCGCCACGCGCTTGAGGCCGTGGCGCTCCAGCGCGTAACGGGCTGCGATGGCCGCATTGTTGAAGAAACAAAACCCCATGGCCTTGTCTTTGCATGCGTGATGTCCGGGAGGGCGCACCGAGCAAAAAGCGTTATCGATTTCTCCAGCCATAACTGCGTCCGTTGCGTCGATTGCCGCACCGACTGCTCGCAGGGCTGCGTCCCAGGTATGCACATTGATGGAGGTGTCGGGATCAATCTGGGCATGGGTTGGGCCGCCAGCGTCAATTTCCTCGCGCAGGCCATCGGTCAGCCCGCGCAGCGCCGCCACATACATGCGGCCGTGGGCCAACTCGATATCCGCAAGGGGCGCAGACGATGCTTCACGCTTCACCAGCGCATCGCCTACACCACTGACCAGCAGTCGGTTTTCAATGGCGTCGAGCCGTTCTGGGCATTCGGGGTGACCCACGCCCATTTCATGTTTCCAGCAATCGGGGTGGGTAAAGTATCCGGTCTTGTTCACCTGAGCACTCGCATCTCAAAATTTTCGGGTAATGTCCTGACATGGACGCACAACATAAACTCAAATCTCTGCTGGATCAGCTTAACACGGTGATCGTTGGCAAATCTTCTCAGATACAGGATTGTGTCGCCTGCCTGCTGGCGGGTGGTCACCTGTTGATCGACGACGTGCCCGGTGTGGGCAAGACCACGCTGGCCCATGCGCTGGCGCGCACCTTTGGCCTGCAGTTCTCACGGGTGCAATTCACCTCGGACCTCATGCCCAGCGACCTCTCGGGTGTTTCCATCTATGAGCGCGGCAAGGAAGCATTCGTCTTCCACCCCGGCCCCATCTTTGCCCAGGTGTTGCTGGCCGATGAAATCAACCGCGCTAGCCCCAAAACCCAAAGCGCGCTGCTCGAAGCCATGGAAGAAAAGCAGGTCACGATCGAGGGCGAAACACGCCCCCTGCCCCTGCCGTTTTTTGTGATCGCCACCCAAAATCCGCTGGACCAGCTGGGCACCTACGCCCTGCCGGAGTCGCAGATGGACCGCTTTCTGATGCGCATCTCGCTGGGTTACCCCGATCGCATGGCCGAGCGTGAACTGCTGATGGGACATGACAGACGCGACATCGTGGAGCGCCTGCCGAGCTTGCTGTCGCACGCCGAGTTGCATCAATTGCAACAACAGGTTCTGGCGGTCCACGCCGCTGACCCGCTGCTGGACTACGTACAGGACCTGATTGCCGCAACCCGATCCGGGCAATGGTTTTTGCAAGGCCTTTCGCCCCGCGCCGGCATTGCCGTGGTGCGCGCGTCAAAGGCACAGGCCCTGCTGAGTGGTCGCGCCTATGTGGCGCCCGACGATGTGCAAGCCATACTGCCCCAGACCATTGCACACCGCCTGATTCCCGTAGGTGACTCAGGCCGTGGCTCCGTGGAGCAGGTACGCGCGATGCTGGCCGCCGTGCCCTTGCCCTGATGAATCCCATTGCGCTTGCGCGCACCCGTATCCACCAGTGGTTCGTCAACCGCATCTCACCGCGCGATACGGTCACGCTGACGCAGCGCAACGTCTACATCCTGCCTACTGCACCAGGGTTCATGTTGGGTTTGACGCTGGCCGTGCTGTTGGTTGCATCCATCAACTACCAGCTCAACCTGGGGTATGTGCTGACCTTTCTGCTGACCGGCTGTGCCGTAGTGGGCATGCATGTCTGCCACGGCACCCTGCGCGGAATGACCATGAATTTGATAGCTCCTGAAGCCCATTTCGCAGGGACCAACGTTGCCATTGGCATCAACCTGCTGAGCCACAGGCGCAGCACGCGCTATGGAATTGGCCTGGCCATACTGGGCACCGACCACTGGAGCTGGACCGACGTGCCCCCGCAAGGCAGCACGCGCGTACAGGTTGCGTTTCAGCCTCAACGCCGCGGCCTGCACCGTGTCCCGGCACTTACCGCTGAAACCCGCTTTCCGCTTGGCACCTTCAGAGTCTGGACCGTGTGGCGCCCCGCAGCTGAAGTACTGGTGTACCCCGCACCGGAAAAACACCCGCCACCCCTGCCGCCAGGCGAGCCCCGATCCGGTGGCCAGGCCACGGTCCAACGCCAGAGCACGGGCGAATTTGACGGCATTCGCCCCTACCGCCGTGGCGACCCTTTGAAACTGGTGGTCTGGAAAAAAACTGCCAAAACCGACACACTGGTCAGCCGCGATGCCCAGCAGGTGCAGCGATTCGAGTTGTGGCTGGACTTGGCTCACACCGGGCTTGTGCATCCCACAGCAGGTGCTATGGCGACCGGCGCTGCGCTGGAGCAAGCCCTTTCGCGCCTCTGCGCCTGGGTGCTTCTGGCCGACAAGCAGAGTCTGCAATACGGCATGCGCTTGGGCGGTCAGGAATTGCCGCCCGGCAGCGGTCCGGCCCACAAAAAGAACTGCCTGCAGGCTCTGGCACTGATGGGCACCTGACCATGTTGCAAGCTCTCAAGAACCTGCCGCGCGACGCGCGGGACACGTTGTTCCTGCTGGCGGTCATAGCCTGGGTCATTGCGCCCCAGGTCAGCACCTTGCCCACATGGTGCAGCGTCCTCGCAGCAAGCCTGCTGCTCTGGCGCGGCTATCTGGCGGTGAGCAGTCGCGCCCTGCCAAACCGCTGGTGGTTGATGGGCCTGCTGTTACTGGCAACCGCTGCGACCTATATCACCCATCGCACGCTACTGGGCCACGAGGCGGGTGTGACCTACATCGTGGTTCTTCTCAGCCTGAAGACGCTGGAAATGCGCCGCCAGCGCGACGCGTTTGTGGTCTTCTTTCTGGGCTTTTTCACCTTGCTGAGCAGTTTTTTCATCTCTCAAAGCTTGCCCGTTGCCATGGCCATGCTCTTGGGCCTGCTGGGCCTGCTCACCGCCCTGGTCAACAGCCACATGCCAGTGGGCCGCCCGCCCCTGATGCAGGCGGCCAAAACAGCGGGATGGATGGCCCTGCTGGGTGCGCCGATCATGGCCGCACTGTTTGTGCTGTTCCCGCGCATCGCGCCTCTATGGGGCGTACCCGGCGAAGCCCCAGGGGCCCGTAGCGGGCTTTCAGCCACCATGCGCGTGGGCAACATCGCCAGCCTGGCACTGGACCAGAGCATCGCCATGCGGGTGCGATTTGACGGCGCTACCCCACCCCAGAGCGACATCTACTTCCGGGGCCCCGTGCTGACGACGTTTGACGGCCAGGAATGGCGCCCGTTGCAGAGCAACTTGCCACCCCGAACACCGTTGACCCCGGAGCTGGAAGTGCAAGGCCCAAGCGTGTCCTACCAAGTCACACTGGAGCCCAATAACCGCCCATGGATCATGGTGCTGGACGCCACGGACACGCGCCCCGCACTCCGCGGCTACCGAGCGACCATGACGCCGGATTTGCAGTGGATTGCAGACCGCCCGATCACGGAACTGGTGCGCTACACCGCACTGAGCCACACCACTTTTCGCCATGGCCCCGTGGCAAGGACGGGTGCCTTGCAGGAGTATGTGAAGCTGCCTGCCAACTTCAACCCGCGCACCCTGCAACTGGCCGCCGTGATGCGCAGCGATCCGCGCTATGCCGGCGCCAGCAATCAGACCATGGTTGACGCCGTGATGGAACGCTTGCGCACGGGCGGTTACAGCTACACGCTGGAACCCGGTGTGTTTGGTCTGCACACGGCCGATGAATTCTGGTTTGACCGCAAAGCAGGGTTTTGCGAACACATCGCGTCAAGCTTTGTGCTGCTCATGCGGGCCATGGGCATCCCAGCCCGCATCGTCACCGGCTACCAGGGTGGCTCGGTCAATTCGGTCGATGGCTTCTGGACGGTTCGGCAAAGCGATGCCCACGCCTGGTCCGAGGTCTGGATTGCCGGTCAGGGCTGGGTGCGGGTGGACCCCACTTCTGCCGTGGCACCCGGGCGAATTGGCAGCCTGGCACGGCTGGAGACGCCTAGCAACGTGCTATCGCAGGCCCTTGGCCGCGTGAACCCTGCCTTCACGGTCCAACTGCGCGCCCTGTGGGATGCGGCCAACAACAGCTGGAACCAGTGGGTTCTGAACTATTCGCAAAGCCAACAACTCAACCTGCTGCGCAACCTGGGTTTCGATTCGCCCAGCTGGGAAGACCTGGCCGCCGTATTGATTACCCTGATCGTGGGTGCCAGCCTGGCAGGTGCCGCCTGGACCTTGTGGGAGAAACACCGCCAGGACCCCTGGTTGCGCCTGTTGCACCATGCCGCACAGCGCCTGCGCAAAGCCGGGCTGGAAGTCACCGACAACACGCCACCGCGCCACATGGCAACTCTGCTGCAACTGCATCTGGGCGTAAACCACACCACACTGCCTGTGCTGTCGGGATGGCTGCTGCAAATGGAATCCTGGCGCTACGCACCGGCCTCGGTACCTGCGCAACTGGCTACACTGCAACGCGAATTCCGTCGCCTGCCCTGGCCTACCGCACCCCGCAAGTCATCGCCGTGAACCCAAACCATACAACCGTCCGGTCAGGACTCCACTATGCTATATTTTTTATAGCTGCTTGCGCAATGAACACGGGTGCTGCAACCCAATTTGATTCAGAAATCAAGGCCACACGTACTGGCCAGCGGGATGCGCCGAAAGTCCGCAAAGCCAAGCCTCTCACCCCTGTCAAACGCAAGGCAGAAGCAGCGGGAGCCCTCTATGCCACACGCCCGGACGTCATGGCTGTGGCCGGCGAAATAGGGCAGCGTCTGGGCTTTGACCCGAAATGGGTGCGCCACGCCATTGGACAGTCACACTATATGCCGGGCATTGCCCGCGCCATTGCGCCACCACCCGTTGGCACTGTCAAAAACTGGGCCGTGTACCGCAGTCGCTTCATCGACTCCACTCGCATCCGTTCGGGCGTGAAGTTCTGGCAAGACAACCGCGAAGCGCTGGAGCGCGCTGAAGTGCAGACCGGCGTACCGGCAGCCATCATCGTCGGCATCATTGGGGTGGAAACCATTTATGGCCAACAAATTGGCACCTACCGCGTCATGGATGCGCTGACCACACTCAGCTTTGACTTCCCCAAAGACCACCCCAGAGCAACCGAACGCAGTGCATTCTTTCGCTCCGAACTCGAATCCTTTTTGAATCTGACCCAGCGCACCGGCACCGACCCACTGGCCCTGCGCGGCAGTTACGCCGGAGCCATGGGTTTGCCCCAGTTCATGCCGTCGAGCTGGAACAACTACGCCATCGACTTTGATGGCGATGGCCGGGTGGACCTGTTCCACAGCGCAGCGGATGTCATTGGCTCGGTGGCCAACTACTTCAAGGCATTTGGCTGGAAGCCCGCCATGCCCACCCACTATCCGGTACGCCTGTCCAGCGAAGGTGCCGACAAGGCAGCCTTGCTGGCGCCCGATATCCGCCCCACTTTCACGCCCGCCGAGATGGTGGCCAAAGGCGGCGCACTGGAATCGACGGCCCTGCAGCACACCGGTCCGCTGGCCCTGGTGGAGTTACAGAATGGCGATGCACCGGCGCTGTACCTTGCCGGCACCGAGAACTTCTATGTGATTACCCGCTACAACTGGAGCAGCTACTACGCGCTGGCGGTGATTGAACTGGGCCAGCAAGTGGCTGCTGCCATGCCAAAATAGGCCATGATCGAACCCACGCTCGCCACTGCCTCACCCGCTCAGGAAGAAGACGTCACCACAACCTTGTACCGCGCGGTCATTGGCCCGGTCAGCAACAGCTACTACCTGCCGATCTTTACGCGCTTTGAAGCGGCAGACCACGCCGGCATCAGCTGGAATACGGCGGCCGCACTCTCCACATTGAACTGGCTGGCGTTTCGCCGCCTGTGGGGCGCGGCGCTGGCGTACTTCGGAGCGTTGGTGGCTATTGTGTTGCTGGTGTTTGGCATTGGCCGCCTGGTCTTCCAGTTACCTGATGCCCTGGTCGGCGCATTGACGCTGGGATTTGGGGTGGCCGCCTTCGTTTTGCCCGGCCTGTTTGGCAATGCCGTCTTTCACACCGAATGCCGCAAGCGCATGTCAAAGGCACTGGTGGCGCACAGCGACGTGCGAGAGGCTTGCGCCCAACTCACACGCCAGGCCGGCACGCGCAAGCGGGCCATCATTGTGGCTAGCGTCAATGTGGCGTTTTGGGCGCTTGCCGTGTTGCTGTACCTGCAACTGTCTGCATTGAGCAACCTGACCGTCATGCCCTCGGGCGCACTGGAGGCCGGGCAGGTGACTGTAGGGCGCGCCACGGCCACAATGCCAGCTGCCAGCACACCCATTGCGCCGCCCGCGTCATCACCCGCTTCAGTACCTGCGGTGACTGCGTCAGCACCGCCCGCAACAGCGTCTGCACCAGCAGTACCCGCATCCATGCCTGCATCAGTCCCCAATACGGCTACGGTGGCCACTTCTGCCCCTGCACCACTGGTTGCCGCCGCGAACACGATGGCGATGGTAGACACGGTGAGCCTCAGCGCCACAAAACCGCAGGCATTGACCAAACCCGTTGAAGTGGCAAAACCAAAAAACCCACAGCCCAAAACGAAGCCGGTTAAGGACTCAAAGCCTTATTTCGTCAATGTTGGACTATTTTCAGTTGCTGCCAATGCTGAGCGCGCCCATGCCAAATTGCTGGCCGCGCAATTGACTTCACAACTCAGCGAACTCAAGTCCACAAAAGGACCACAAATTCGTGTTCGCGTGGGTCCATTTGCCAGCAAATCGGATGCACAGGATGCAGTCGGGAAAATCAAGGCGCTGCAGTTAGACGCCATCATCGTGCAACCTTGACGGCCTGCACATTTGCCATAGCGGCTATTCGTCGCTCAGATGGGGTGTGGACTGCCCTTCGGCCAGTTCCCCGGTGTCAGGGTCAATCCAGTCCGCCACGCCCAACTCGTCTTCAGCCTCTTGCAGAGTTTCGCCAGGCTCTGACGTCTCTTCACCCGCCGACTGCATGTCGGCCAGAGCCAGCTCCAGCGTGGCAAACGGACCAAACTCCTGCCGTCCTTCGGGGTCTTGCCAGTGGTAGCCATCGGGCCGGTAGACCACTTCGCCCATCTCGACTTCTTCGCCCTCTTCCATCCATTCATCGTCATCCAACAGGGGTTCTTCGGGCACCGGGGTGGGGGCTGTTGTCGTTTTGTTTTTCATGCTGATTCTCTCAATGTGACCGGAGTCAATGGCTTGATGCTACGCCCTTGGGAGTCGTGGTGTTTGACTTTGGACAAATGATCAGCCCAAAGTCACACTCTCGAATACTGGATGCAGGGCGTCCACCCAAACGTCCACTTCCGCTTCGTCAACCGACAAGTGAACCAGGCAGGCCGAGCCGTATGCAGCCCACTCGCGCTGCTCTTTTGCTCCTTCGTGCAGGGCCACCAAATGCTCTGCCACCAGGGCGATCGCAACCAGGGTCCGCACTTCTGGCAACGCATGGGTATCCTGCAAAATCGTCAAATCATGGTGCATGCGCACGGCCTGGTAGATGGGGGTCGGTAGCCGCCAGGTCCGCGCCACCAGGGCGCCCACGACGGCGTGGTCGGTCTTGTGGGCCGCGTTTTCGGTTTCGGTAAAGCTGCGGTCCTGGCGGGCCAGTGCCTCGGTCAGAGTGCCGGCATAGCCGCGCACGCCCTGCATCAAAATCGGAATGCCAACGTGGCAAAACAGACCGCAGGTGTAGGCCAACTCAGGGTCCACACCATACAACTGGCGGGCGATGTGGGCCATACCCAGGGCGCGACGGGTCGATGATTCCCAGAAGTGCTCCAGCAATGGCGAACTGACCTTGATCGAATTGCGTGTCAAAAAGGCGGTCAGCAATTTTTCGGTCATGCGCATGCCCAACAGCCCTAGCGCCTCGCCCACCGATGTCACTGGACGTGAACGTGCGTAATACGGGCTGTTGGCCGTGCGAATCAGGGATGCCGCCATGGCGACGTCGCGCCCGGCTATATCGGCAATGACTTGGGGGTCAGGGTCGGCCTTGTCCATCTCCACGCGCAGCGCCATCAGCAATTCGGGGCACGGCGGAATGACGATATCCTTGAGCGGCCCAGACGCCAGCGCCCGGTCCAGTTCGCGGTCTGTATCGGCCTTGGGAGTAGCCTGGGTCACTGGGGTCTGCATACCTGGTTCCGGTCAAATTATTTACCAGACCCCATTATTGCCCCGTTCAATGCCCCATTCCTCGATGCGGGACAGAAGAATGCAATCCGGGGGAGTGATTCAAAGTGATCGAGAATTGTGACCCCAAATGGGGTGTCGATTTCGATCGATCGCAACACCTCCAACTGACCAGGTGTAGACACCCGGCAAAGTTCGCAGTGAGGCAATGAATTGGTACGACCGCACAAAACAAGTGGTTTTTGGAAGGCACCCTGCGTGCCAAGGCACCAGCTGAAACCCCGCGCTAAACGGACTTCCCGCGCTCATACAACACCAGTCCTCGGTACACCGTACTGTGCCCCGGCGTGGGCACCCCATATTGCTGGCCCAATGAATGCACGCGGCCCGACAACCAGCGCAGTTCCAGTGGCTTGCCGCGCTCCAGGTCTTCCAACATTGAGGAGCGAAAAGCGTAGGGCATGCCCGCCAGCTTGGCCATGATCTCGTCGGCCAAATCAGTCCGGGTGACCTTGCCGGCAGCACGCCCAAGGGCCACCGCCTCGTCAATCAATTGGCGTTGCAGGATGTGCGTCTCAGGGTTTGCCAGGATCTGCCCCATGCTGGCGCGCAAAAGTGATGTGGTGCCTGACAACGATGTCAGAGTAATGAACTTCTCCCACACCGTGACGTCAATGTCGCTGCTGGGTTTGGCATCCAGCGCGGTCGCGCGGTCACACGCAGCGAAGAATCGCTCCATCACCGGGTCACCATGAGCCGCATCGGCCACAATCATGTGCAAGCCGCCGGGGCTGCGTATGACCCCGGGACGGTCAATCACGGCGGACAAGTAGATGACTCCACCACGCACTTTTGCTGCGCCAACGTAAGGCGTGATCATCTCCACACTGTCAATGCCGTTTTGCAGAGTCAGGATGCGTGTCTCGGGGCCAATCATGGGCTCCAGCAGACGCGCTGCCGTTTCGGTGTCACCCAGCTTTACCGCGAAGACGATAAGGTCCACCGGCCCCACATCGATTGGGTCTTGCACTGCGTTGACCGTTGGGAGTCGAAGTGGATGCACTGGGCTCTCCAGCCGAAGCCCCTCTTTCTGCAAGGCCGCCAAGTGCGCGCCGCGTGCGATGAACACGACGTCCTCTCCCGCAGCGAGCAGCCGACTTCCGACATAAGCACCAACACCACCAGAACCCATGATCGCAATGCGCATTGATCATCTCCAATTTGTTTGTCAGGTTCAGCAAGGAAAATTCTCCGCTGCGAGTTTGCACCGTTGTCTATGCCTTTGCCGAGTTGAGGTTTTTCATTTGCGCACGTCGCCACTTGGCGGGTGGCACGCCATACTCCCGGTTGAAGGCGCGACTGAAAGCGGTGTCCGTTTGGTACCCAACTTCTTCAGCGATCTGCATCAACGGTGCATTGCTGCCCGACAGCAGGTTTGCAGCCAGCAGCATGCGCCATTGCGTCAAATACTGCATCGGTGCTATGCCGACGATTTGCTGGAATTTCTCAGCCAACACGGAGCGTGATGCACCGGCTTCTTTCGCCAGATCTTCCAGTGTCCAGGCGCGCGCAGGATTTTTGTGGAGTGCGCCCAAGGCGGCCCCCACAATTCGGTCGCCAACGCCGGCCAACCAACCCGTGGTTCCCGGTGGCTGTTCGTTCATGTAGATGCGCAGCACCTCTATGAAAAGCACTTCGGATAGTTTGGCCAGTACGCCCATTCCTCCTGGGCGGGGGGATCTGGCTTCGCTGAGCGCGTAGCGCAAGGATGCTTCAAGCCAAGCTCCGGCATTGGAGCCGCGCACATTCACCTTGACCACAGAGGGCAGACCGGCCAGCAGCATGCGGGCGAGTCGGGCATCACAAGCAAGGTACCCACAGACCAGTCGAGTCACTGCGCCGCCACCGCCATAAGCCAACTGACGGGGTCGACGCGAGAGCACAACGTCCAGTTTGGCACCCGTGGCGGCAGGAACGCCGGGTGCCGAGGCCATGCGGTGCGCATCACCCTGCGGAAAAATCACCGCGTCACCCGCAACAAGATGGATAGGTGCTTGCCCCACCATCTCGACATAACATTCGCCTTCAGTAATCATATGGAAGATCACCACGCGCTCTGCGCCAGGCTCCAAAAAAGGAGCGGCGTAGTCCGCATGCGGCGACTGATAACACCAGGGTGCCGTGAACCGTCCGTTGATAAAGATGGCCCCGATCAGGCGCACCACCCGCAGGGTTTCTGACAGGGCGTCCATCACTCGGACGTCACGGCGATATGCAGGGCAAACGGGGTGGCTGTTGTAAGGGTACAGGGCACCGGTGAGTGGCTCAAGCACCTTGTCACCAGGCCTTCCAAGGCCAGGGGACTTGATCCATCCGCAGCAATGGTGACTCGCATTTCCACGTCGAACATTCCGGCGTAAACCGGCTCTCCATTGGGTTCTGACATCCCCAGCAGTCCCCTTGCATCGGAGCGGCTGCAAACATGCACCTCCAGGGCGGTGAGCTTAACGCCTTCGCTTGCGGCGGCGAGTGTGATGGAGGTCGCCGCACACGAGGCGAAACCCGCACGCAATAGCCAGCCAGGGGTAACCTGGTCACCGCTGCCGCCAAGCTCCTTGGGCATATCCGTGGCGACCGACAAGGCGTCGCCGCTACGGGTCACCACCCTGGTTCCGGACTCCCACCGGGAGACTGCTGGCGAATCGGCGTGGACGGCCACTTCTGGACGCCTTTGAAATGCGGCCACAACCCGCTTGACACCGACTTCGACGTCATGAAGTGACATATTGAACTCCTGTTGATCTCGCAGACTGACATTCTGAGGCTTCACACCGTTCCAGGGCAGTGCCCCTATCCCCTTTTGATGGTCCGCAGGATGTTTGGCCAGTAAATCCGGACGCCAAGGCAACTGCTCTTCCATGTGAGCACAACATCCGGACGGTCGGGCAAGTCAACGCGACGATGGGGCAGGACGGATCTACCCCTGCCGAAAGACACTGCACTTCACACAACTCTGGGAACATCATCATGGAAGCTTCACTTGACCTCAACGCACTCAAGACCAAGCAACAGACCGCCTGGGCCAGCGGTGACTACGCCGTAATCGGCACCACATTACAAATCGTCGGAGAGTCGCTGGTTGAGGCCTGCGACGTCTGCTGTGACGAGCGCGTGCTCGATGTCGCCGCCGGAAACGGCAATGCCAGCCTGGCCGCAGCGCGACGCGGCTGCAAGGTGACTTCCACCGACTACGTGGGAGCGCTACTAGAGCGTGGCGCTGAGCGCGCACGAGCCGACCATCTGGATGTGCAATTCCAGGTCGCAGATGCCGAAAATCTTCCATTTGCAGATGCAAGCTTTGATGTGGTGCTCTCCACCTTTGGCGTGATGTTCACACCCGACCAGACCAAAGCTGCTGCCGAACTGCTGCGTGTGTGCCGACCGGGTGGGCGTATCGGTCTGGCGAACTGGACCCCGGATGGCTTTATTGGTCAGGTGTTCAAGACATTGGGGCGACACTTGCCGCCGCCAGCGGGCGTGCAGCCTCCCTCGCGCTGGGGCGTCGTGTCGAACCTGGAGACTTGGTTCGGACCTTCTGCCACATCGATTCGTGCGACGCCGATGATGTTCAATTTTCGCTACCGCTCTGCAGCCCATTTCATCGACGTGTTTCGCACCTGGTACGGGCCGGTCCACAAGGCATTCGCCGCACTTCCGGCAGACGGCGCTGCCGCTCTGGACCAGGATCTGACGGAACTGCTGAACCGCATGAATCGCGCGGGTGATCACTCGCTGGTCGTGCCCAGCGAATACCTGGAAGTTGTGATCACCCGGAGCTGACCATGAAAACCCTCGTTCAGGACGCGCAGGCCCCGCTTCGCAGTCTTTATCGCGCCACCCCTGCGCTGGCCATGGTCACCGACCACGCGCGCACGTGTGGGGCTGATCCGGCCGATCCTTTTCACTCCCGAGTGGAGCCAATGGACGGATGTGGCGTCGTGGTGCCAGTGGGCGTGCACCGGGCCGTAGGCGGATTGCATGACGCACCGACACCGGGTGACATGCTGTGCGCCGCGCTGGCGGCTTGTCAGGACTCGGCGGTCAGAATGGTGGCCAATCGTTTGGGCGTTGAAATCATTAGCCTGGAGGTGCGTGTGTCCGCACAAGTGGATGTGCGTGGCGCCCTGGGTCTGGACGCGGAGGTGCAGGTTGGGTTTCAGTCCATGACCTGTGACATTGATCTGGAAGTAGATGAAAGTACGCCTCCAAAGCTGCGGGAAATCCTGGAATCGGCGGCGCAGCGATGCTGCGTGGTGCAACAGACACTGCACCATCCACCACCCGTTACGACCCGGTTTGTTGTCGCGGGTACAGTCCGTGCTTAAAGCCCCATAGCGACTACATAACGCGAGGAGTCTCCTTGACAAAACCAATGCCCTTTGCACGCGAAGCAGGCACCGGCCCCGACGTTGTCTGCTTGCATTGCAACGCCAGTAGTTCCAGTCAGTGGCGCGATTTAATGGAGTCTCTTGCACCTCGGTTTCGTGTAACGGCGCCAGACTTGTATGGATCGGGCAAAAGCGCCGACTGGCCCTCCGACCGGACCATACAACTGAAGGACGAAGTGGCGTTCATTGAACCGGTACTTCCCACCGGCGGTTCGTTTTCTATAGTCGGTCATTCGCACGGGGCTGCGGTCGGCCTCATGCTGGCGTTGGCCTATACGAAGCGCGTACGGGCGCTGGCCTTGTTTGAGCCCACCCTGTTCTCGTTGATCGACGCCGAGTCAGCGCCACCCAATGCCGCCGATGGAATCCGCCAGGCAGTGCACGCCAGCGGCAGGGCGTTGGATCGAGGCGATGCGGATGAAGCCGCAAAACACTTTATTGATTACTGGATGGGGTCGACTAGTTGGGAAAACACGCCGCAATCACGCAGAGCGCCGATCGTTGCCTCGATTGTGAATGTTCGCCGCTGGATTCACGCACTGTTGACTGAGCCTACAGCGCTTGACGTGTTCAGGACTCTGGACATACCAGTGCTCTACATGGTGGGCAAGGAATCCACGCCATCGGCCTTGGGGGTCGCGCGACTTTTGACGCTCGCATTGCCACACGTTGAGGTGAGGGAATTCGAGGGACTTGGACATATGGGGCCAATTACGCATCCACAGCAGGTCAATGAAGCTGTTGCTGAGTTTCTTACTCGACAGTGCCCTGCAAGCAAATGTTGACCTGCCTTCGTCGGCAAATGGATGTTGATCAAAAACCCTCATTGCCTGCGGGTTCTGGTCGATCGCTCTGATGAAAGTTATGCGCTGCTGGATGTCAGCAGTGTGCAATCGAAAGAAGGGCAAGGGAGTTCTGCTTTGGGCACAAAGGAATCCACCAAGTACGACGCGTTACCGGCAATGAACTGGGCAACCCGTCAGCAGCCTTTCATGTGCAGTTCCTTTGCGTCTGTAGCAAGCACCTATCCCCTGGCCACACCGCAAATATGGGGGTCAGAGCACACGTCCGCTATGCTGCCGGTGATTCGACCCCCAATTCGCTTGCAGCGCTCGGTACCTTCGAACGCACTCATCAGGCGCTGACCGGCACCAAAAATTCGCGGCTGATGTGGGCGCCCAGGTCATTGACACGGTCCAGAAACTGCGTCAGGTAGGCGTGCAAACCGGTGGCCAGAATTTCGTCGATGCGCCCGTATTTCAGATCCGCCCGCAAGCGCCCGGCCCGACGCAGGGTTTCGCTGTGCGTCTCGCTGGTGACCAGTTCCAGATTGCTGACCACTTCATTCAGGCTGGCATGCATGGAGCGCGGCATGTCCGGGCGCAGGATCAGCAACTCGCCCACGCGCTCGGGCTTGATGACGTCACGATACACCTTGCGGTAGACCTCAAAGCCGGACACGCTACGCAAAATGGCGCTCCAGTGGTAGAAGTCGTATTCCTGGTCTTTCTCGCTGGCGGTGCCAAAGAAATCACTTTGCACAGCGTGGAATTTCACATCCACCAGGCGCGCGGTGTTGTCGGCCCGCTCCAGAAAGGTACCCAGGCGCATGAAGTGCAGCGCTTCGTCAATCAGCATGGTGCCAACCGTCACGCCGCGTGAAAGGTGTGATCGGAACTTGACCCACTCAAAAAACTGCGCCGGGTCGCGCTCGAACTCACCGGCCTTGAGCATGCGCTTGACCTCCAGCCAGGTCTGGTTCTGCGTTTCCCACACTTCGGTGGTCAGCGTGCCGCGCAGCGCCCAGGCAGGACAAAATCGAGGACGGATTGCTCTCGTCCTTGACCATGAAGTCCATCACCTCGCGGGCCTGGATGGCACCGTATTTCTCGGTATAGGTGGGCAGCAGTTCGCTGATGGACAGCAAGCCCTGCCAGCCCACCTGGGCCACGGCGTCGGATTGCGGCAGCAAAGCGGTCTGGTAATTCACATCCAGCATGCGTGCGGTGTTCTCGGCCCGCTCGGTGTAGCGTGACATCCAGAAAAGGTGGTCTGCGGTGCGTGACAGCATGGTGTGTCTCCTTCAGGATTGCGTTTGGGACTGTTTGAGAGCTGGTGCTGCTGCAACCGGCGGCAGCGCATCGTCTTCCAGAATCCAGGTATCTTTGGTGCCGCCACCTTGCGACGAATTCACCACCAACGAACCCTCTTTCAAGGCCACGCGGGTCAGGCCACCGGGCACCATCTGCACGGTCTTGCCGCTCAACACGTACGGGCGCAAATCGATGTGACGCGGTGCAATGCCGCTCTCCACAAACGTAGGGCAGCTCGACAGGCTGAGCGTGGGCTGGGCGATGTAGCCACTGGGGTTGGCCAGGATGGCCTTGCGGAAGTCTTCAATCTCGGCCGTGGTCGAAGCGGGGCCTACCAGCATGCCGTAGCCACCAGCACCGTGCACTTCTTTCACCACCAGGTCTTTCAGGTTGGCCAGGGTGTACGCCAGGTCGTCCTTCTTGCGGCACATATAGGTGGGCACGTTGTTCAGAATCGGTTTTTCACCCAAATAGAACTCGATCATCTGGGGCACATAGGGGTAGATGGACTTGTCGTCCGCGACACCGGTGCCCACCGCATTGCAGATGGTGACGTTGCCCGCGCGGTAGGCATTGAGCAACCCGGCGCAGCCCAGTGTGGAGGTGGGCCTGAACGCAGTAGGGTCCAGGAAATCGTCATCGACCCGGCGGTAAATCACGTCAACCCGGCGCGGCCCGCGCGTGGTGCGCATGTACACAAAGTTGTCTTTGACCATCAGGTCTTGCCCCTCTACCAGCTCCACACCCATTTGCTGGGCCAGGAAGGCGTGCTCGAAGTAGGCGCTGTTGTACATGCCGGGCGTCAGCACCACGACCGTGGGCTCGGCCGTAGTGGCGGGGCTGCTGGCGCGCAGGGTTTCCAGCAACAAATCGGGGTAGTGCGCGATGGGGGCCACGCGGTGGGCGTTGAACAGCTCGGGGAAGAGACGCATCATCATCTTGCGGTCTTCGAGCATGTAGGAGACACCCGATGGCACACGCAGGTTGTCTTCCAGCACGTAATACTCGCCGTTGCCCTGGGCATCGGGGGCGCGCACGATGTCGATGCCCGAGATTTGCGAGTAAATGTTGTTGGTGACGTCCACGCCCATCATCTCGGGGCGGAACTGGGCGTTGTTCTCAATCTGCTCACGCGGCACGATGCCGGCCTTGATGATCTCCTGCTCGTGGTAGACGTCGTAGATGAAACGATTGAGGGCGGTGACACGCTGCACCAGCCCTTTTTCCATGCTGGACCATTCGTGAGCCGGGATGATGCGAGGGATCAGGTCAAACGGAATCAGGCGCTCGGTGCCCGCACCGTCTTCGTCCTTCTCGCCGTACACGGCAAAGGTGATGCCGACGCGGCGGAAGATCATCTCCGCCTCTTCGCGCCGCTTGGCCATCATGTCGCCCGGTTGGCGAGCCAGCCAGGCGTCGTAAATCTTGTAATGGTCTCTGATCTGCTCGCCCTTGCTGAAAAACGCATAGGGCAATTGGGTGTACATCTCGTCGAACTTCTGCATAACCTCTCTCCTGTAACCTTTCTGGCTCAACCGTATTGCGGCCTAACCCTCCAACACAACTTAGCAAGGATCGCGCCACGCCGTGCGTTTGTCCCCCTGCACCCATATTGACACGCCAGGCACCACTATGGCACACGATGGTGCCAATAGCGCTGGCGCTTCAAGCGAATACACGCACTATTTTGGGGTTGCCAGGATTGCCAGGTATACGCACCACAATGGGGCGAATCCACAAGCTGAATAGGCCGCTCTTGCAGGCGCGCCACCACAACCGGCGCTGGGTGGCCAAAGCGGTTGCGGTAACCCGACTGCACGATGCCAACCTGGGGGGCTACTGCGTCAAGGAAGGCCGAGCTGCTGGAGGTCTTGCTGCCGTGGTGCGGAACCAATAGAACATTCGCCTTTAAATCACTCCCCACGCTGGCCACCAGCCGTGCCTCCTGCGGCTGCTCGATATCGCCCGCCAGCAGCGCTGTGAGAACGCCGTTGGAGATGCGCAGCACGCAGGACAAGGCGTTGGGTTGGGTACTGGTACCGTAATCAGCAGCCTGCGGGTGCAGGATGTCGAACTGCACGCCGTCCCACTCCCAGTGCTGGCCAGCCACACAGCGCCGCGCCGCGCGCTGGCTCTGCAACAGATTCCCCGCCTCAATGGAGCTGAGTAATTCAGCCTGGGGCTGCATGGTCAGCACCGCACTGGCGCCACCCACATGGTCCATGTCACGGTGGCTCAGCACGACCGTGTCCAGCCTTGTATTCAGGGCCTGCAACAGTGGCACCAGCACCCGGTGCCCGGCATCGCTCTCCAGGCTGTAGCGCGGCCCGGCATCGAAAAGCAAGGCATGGCTGGCAGTACGCACCAGCACGGCATTGCCCTGGCCTATGTCGGCCGCCAGCAGCTCAAATTCGCCCATTGGCGGCAAAGGTGCACGCCATAGCAGCACTGGCAACAGCAAGGGCACGCCCAGTGCCCGCATGCTCCAGTTCCAGGGCAACACCAGCACGACACCCCCCAGCACGCCAGCCGCCCCAACCCACCAGGGCGGCACTGCTACCGTAATCGTTGCCCAGGACCAGGAAGCCAGCCACTGCAGATAGGCCAACAGCCAGCCGATACAGAGCGCAGCCACATCCCACAGTGCAGGCAGCAGCACTCCCATCATCGCCAGCGGCGTGACCAGCAGCGTGATCCATGGAATGGCCAGCGCATTGGCCGCCAACCCCACCACCGACACCTGGCCGAACAGCAACAAGGACAAAGGCGTCAAAGCCACCGTAATCACCCACTGCTCTTTTAGTCCGGAAAAAATACGGTCATTTATGCCTCTAGGCCCCGTGGAATGTGCGCTACCAGCTCCTGAATCCGTAGCAAACAGCACACCCACCGCAACAAAGCTCAACCAGAATCCTGGCTGTAGCAAAGCCCAGGGGTCCACCGCCACCACCACGGCGCAGGCCAACATCCACACATGCGCCCAGGGCCAGCGGGCACCGCTGAGCCGCAGCAGCGCCACCGTCGCCAGCATCAGGCAAGTGCGCTGCGCGGGCACCCCCCAGCCCGAAAAAACCGCGTAGGCCGTAGCCAATAGCACCCCCCCGATCAGTGACGCGCTGGGTGACGGAAGCGCAATACACAACGCGCCCGAACGCCGCCACAGCCAGCCCACGGCCAACGCTGCGCCCCAGGCAAACATGGTGATGTGCAAGCCCGAAATCGAGACCAGGTGCGCCACGCCGGTCGCGCGAAACACATCCCAGTCCAAGCGGTCAATGGCGGCCTGGTCACCCACCACCAGCGCGGCAATCATGCCGGCGAACTGGCGCTGCTCCACCTGTCTGTAAATCTGCTCACGCACGGTCTGGCGGGCCAGCGTCACCGGATAACGCCACGTCTGCGCCAGGCGCACCGGCACTGGGTCTTTTGCACTGGCACGCACATAGCCGGTGGCCTGCACGCCCTGCTCCCACAGCCAGAGCTCGTAGTCAAAGCCGTGTGGGTTGAGGCTACCGTGCGGTGCCTTGAAGCGCAGCGTCATTTCCCAGCGCTCACCCGCCTTCACATCGGCAGGCAGGCGGTTCAGTGCGGACACGGGCACCTCGGCCTCGCCCGCTTTGGTGATGCCAGCATCGCCCACCACCGCCGGGCCGGCCAAAAACGCCCCGCCATACCAGCCCACGTCCATCAGCTGTGGCACTGGAGTGGGCCGACCCTCCAGCATTGCCGACTCCACCTTCAGCCTGAAGCGCAAACCGCTCTCGTTGCGTTGGGGTAGGTTGGCCACCACGCCGGTGACACGCAGGTCGCGTCCCTCCAGCGCGGGGTCCAGTGTGTCGGTCAGGTACACGGTGGAGCGCAACCCGGTGGTGCCAAAACCGAGCAAGCCCAAAGCCACCAAAGCAAAAATCACACGCCAGAGAAACGCTATGCTTATTATAGCTGTCAGCGCATAGATGACGGGGGCGAACAGCACAATTGATGCATAAACTTGCCAGTCCCACAACGCCGGCTGCTGCAGTTGCAGCAACGCGCCCAGCACACTACCCAGCAGCACCGCGAACAGGGTTCGGGCTGGGCCATTGGTCATAAAAGGCGCGCTATCCATGCAACCATGCTAAGCCCAAGCCGCGTGGCGCGAGAATTGCTTGATACCATGCAAACAGGGCGGCCGAGCTTTTCCCGTCCAATTTTTGCGATTCCACGAGAACCACCATGTCGATCCACGCTGCGCTCAACCACGTTACCCACTACACCTACGACCGCCTGGTAGCCCTCGGGCCCCAAACCGTGCGCCTGCGCCCGGCACCGCATTGCCGCAGCAAGATCATTTCGTACTCGCTGAAAGTGGAGCCGGCCGAAGGCCACTTCATGAACTGGCAGCAGGACCCGTTTTCCAATTACCAGGCGCGCCTGGTGTTCCCCAACAAGACGCGCGAATTCAAGGTCACGGTGGATGTGGTGGTCGAAATGGCGGTCTACAACCCGTTTGACTTCTTCCTGGAGCCCGAGGCCGAGGAATTTCCCTTCAAGTACGAGCCCCAGTTGCAGGAAGAACTGCTGCCCTACCTGATGGCCGACGAGCGCAC